>NZ_JBGKAD010000001.1:2400000-2702205 GCF_041361345.1 Halobaculum sp. MBLA0147
CGTGTTGGCCGGCGCGCTCGTGGCGTACGGCGCGGCGGACCTGCTGAAGACGGAGGCGGGCGTCGCGGCGGTCGCGACCGCCGGCATCCTGCTCGGGAACGCGGGCGTGTTGTTGTCCGACGGCATCCCGTACGAGGAGGAGATCACGAACTTCAAGGGCGACGTGACGCTCGTCGTGCTCTCGTTCGTGTTCATCAACCTCGCCGCGCTGCTCGACTTCGACGTGTTGTTCGAGTTGGGCGTCGGCGGGCTGTTGGTCGTCGTCGCGGTCGCGCTGGTGATCCGGCCGCTGTTGGTGGTCGTGTCGGCACGCGGCGACCGGTTCACGCGCGGCGAGACGCTGTTCATGTCGTTCGTCGGGCCGCGGGGGATCATCCCCGCCTCGGTGGCGACGCTGTTCGCGGTGGAGTTGGCCGACGCCGGGTTGCAGTCCGCGGCGGACACCCTCGTCGGCACGGTGTTCCTGGTGATCCTCGCGACGGTCGTCTTCGAGGGTGGCCTGGCACGGCAGATCGCCGAGAAACTGGACGTCATACCCATGCGAGTCATCATCGTCGGGGGCGGCACCGTCGGCCGAGCGCTGGCGGACCGTCTCGAGGACCGTGGAGAGAACGTCGTCCTGGTCGAACAGGACGACGAACAGGTACAGGTCGCACGCAACCAGGGACACACCGTCCACATCGGCGACGGGACGGACATGGACGAACTCCGGGCCGCCGGGGCGGCCAACGCTCGGACCGTGATCGCGGCGACGGGCGACGACGACGCGAACCTCCTGATCTCGCAGTTGGTCGCGTCGCGGTTCGGTCCCGAGCAGATCCTCGCGCGTGTCAACGACCCGAGCAACGTCGACGCGTTCGAGGAGCTCGGCGTCCAGGTCGTCTCCTCGACGCTGGCGACGGCCCAGGAGCTGGACAACTACATCGAGCGGCCGGCGATGGCCCGCTGGATGAACGAACTCGGACAGGTCGGCGACGTCCAAGAGGTCGAGGTGACCAACGAGGAGATGATCGGCACCTCCGTCCGCGAGTTGGGGCCGGAGATGCCCGGCAACAGCCTGATCGCGCTGGTCGCTCGCGACGGGGAGACGATGGTCCCCGAGGCGGACGTGACGTTGGAGGCCGGCGACCGCGTGACGATCATCGGCGACCGCGAGGACGTGCGGCAGTCGATGGAGGACTTCCACCCGAACTGACCGACGGCGCGTCTCGGACCCGGCGTCGGCTCGTTCGGTGAGTGATCCGCCGTCCGTTCCACGACACCGAGTCACACCGATCTACACGCTTATCCGTCTCCCGCGCCGAGGAGAGCTATGAACGTCGTTCCGGACACGAGCGCGGTCGTCGACGGCCGGGTGTCCGAACGGATCGCCGACGGGGACGACGAGGACCTGACGGTCTTCGTCCCGGAGGCGGTCGTGGGCGAACTCGAATCGCAGGCGAACGACGGCCGCGAGACCGGCTGGGAGGGACTCTCCGAACTCCAGGAGCTGGTGGGACTCGCACACTCCGGCGAGATCGACGTGGAGTTCGTCGGCGAGCGCCCGGAGGCGAGCCACGTCGACGCGGCCGACGAGGGCGCCGTCGACGCCCTGATCCGCGAGGCGGCGCGCGAACACGACGCCACGCTGCTCACCGCCGACTACGTCCAGGCCGAGACGGCCGAGGCGAAGGGAATCGCCGTCGAGTACGTCGAGGCGCGCGACCGCACCCGGACGGACGACGGCCTCCTGATCGAGCAGTTCTTCGACGACGAGACGATGTCCGTCCACCTGAAGACGGGGACGGTGCCGAAGGCCAAACGCGGCACCGTCGGCGACATGCACTACCAGCAGATCGCCGACGAGCCGTCGACGGAGGCCCAGATGACGGAGTGGGCCGACGACGTGACGGAGACGGCCCGTGCCTCGACGGACGGGTTCGTCGAACTCTCCGAGCCGGGGATGGACATCGTCCAGTACGGCAGCTACCGGATCGCGGTCGCCCGGCCGCCGTTCGCGGACGGGATCGAGATCACCGCCGTCCGGCCCATCGTCCAGACCGATCTGGACGACTACGCGTACGCCGACGAACTCCGCGACCGCTTCCTGGAACGCCAGCGTGGCGTGCTCATCTCCGGGTCGCCGGGCGCGGGGAAGTCGACGTTCGCGCAGGCCGTCGCGGAGTTCCTGACGGACAACGACTACGCCGTCAAGACGATGGAGAAGCCGCGGGACCTGGAGGTGTCCGACGACGTGACCCAGTACACGGCCCTGGGTGGGGACATGGCGAAGACCGCGGACTCGCTGTTGCTCGTCCGCCCGGACTACACCATCTACGACGAGGTGCGCAAGACCCACGACTTCGAAGTGTTCGCGGACATGCGCCTCGCGGGCGTCGGGATGGTCGGCGTCACGCACGCGACGCGGGCCATCGACGCGCTCCAGCGGCTGGTCGGCCGCGTCGAACTCGGGATGATCCCGCAGGTCGTCGACACGGTGATCTTCGTCGAAGCCGGGGAGATCGACACCGTCTACGACGTGCAGACGGAGGTGAAGGTCCCCGAGGGACTCACCGCCGAGGACCTCGCCCGGCCGGTGATCCAGGTGGTCGACTTCGAGACGAACCGTCCGGCCTACGAGATCTACACGTTCAACCGGCAGGTCGTCACCGTCCCGCTGAACGAGGAGTCGGACACACGCGAGTCCGGCGTCGACCGGATCGCGCGCCAGGAGATCGAACGGGAGATCCGCTCGGTCGCCCGCGGCCACGTCGACGTGCAACTCCGCGGCCAAGACGAGGCGGTCGTCTACGTCGACGAGGACGACATCAGCTACGTGATCGGGAAGGGTGGCGGCCGGATCTCCGAGATCGAGGAGCGACTCGGGATCGACATCGACGTCCGCACCCACGAGGAGAACCCGGCGGGCGGCCCGGCCGGCGGCGCGGGCGGTGGCCCCACACCCGGCGGCTCGTCCGGCGGTGGGACGCCACAGCCGCAGGGAACCGTCGTCGAGCCGGAGATCACCAGCCGGCACGTCGTGATCCGGATGGACGAACACGTCGGCGAGACCGTCGAGGTGCGCGCCGACGGGGAGTACCTGTTCACCGCGACCGTCGGCCGCGGTGGCGACATCCAGGTCTCGCGTGGCTCCGCCATCGCCGAGGAGCTGGAGGACGCCATCGACCGCAAACAGACGATCAGCGTCGTCGCGAGCTGACCACCGTCGTCGGGGGCTGGCGACACTCGCGTCCGTCACCCCACACTCGGACTGCCGCCACCTCCGTGTTTTAGTCACTCCCGGACCACTACGCGGTGTGACGTTCAGCATCTGTGTCCGCGAGGAGTACACCGACGACGAGGGGGAGCGACAGACGCGGTTCGGCGTCGCCGTCACGACCCGCCTGCCGGGTGTGGGGACGCTGTGTCCGTTCGCGTCCGAGAACGGCGCGGTCGCCACGCAGTCGCTCGTCAACGTGGAGTTGGGACGGAAGGGCGTCGCGTACTTGGACGACGGGCTCGCCGTCGAGGACGCACTCCAGTCGCTGTTGAACGCCGACGAGGGGAGCGCCGAACGGCAACTGCACGGCGTCGACGCCGACGGGACGTTCACCTTCTCCGGCGAGGAGTGTCAGGGGTGGTACGGCCACACCAGCGGCACGAACTACACCGTCGCGGGGAACCTCCTCACCGGCGAGGCGGTGATCGACGCGGTCGCGGAGACGTACGAGGCGGACGCCTTCGGTGACGCGCCGCTGGCGGAACGACTGATCGACGCCCTCGCGGCGGGCCACGAGGAAGGGGGCGACAAACGCGAGGAGCTCCCGATCCAGTCGGCCGCACTGCGCGTCGAGACCACCGAGGACCGCGAGTTCGAGCCGTACTACGACGACCTCCGCGTCGACGCGACGGAGACACCGATCGCGGACCTCCGGGAGACGTACGAGGCCGCCGCCCGCGGGCAAGAGATCATCCTCGAACGGTACGCCGAGGAGGAGGACGACGACGAGAGTGACGACGCGGACGCCGAGGCTGGCGCGGACGACACCGAAGACGGAGCAGAGACGGAGACTGCGGCCGGCGGCGACGGAGAGACCGGCCAGGAGTGAGGAGTGGTCGACGAGGGAGGCTGGTGACACCGGAGCGACGGTGGGCGACGAGACCACGACGGAGTGAGACCGACGCCCCGCCGTCGGCCGCCGTCCGCGTCGGCCGTCACTCGGTCTCCGTCGCTCCCGATCCGGGGTCGCCGGTCGCGTCGAGACGGCGCTCGTACTTCGCGAGTGACTCCTCGAGAGCCACACCGGCGTCGACGTCCAGCCGTTCGCAGGTCGCCAGCAACGCGAACAGTGCGTCGCCGAGTTCGTCGGTCGGCACTGCGACGGTCTCCGGTGACGATTCGTAGTCGGTCGACTCGTTCACCGCCGCCGCGACCTCTCCCACCTCGGCGGCGAGGTCGAGGGCGTGGGACGCCGCGTCCGTCTCGAGGTCGTGTGTCGCCAGAAACTCGGCGACACGTCGTTGTTCGTCCACACTGAGGGGGTATCTGTACGATCACCAGAGGGTTGCGGTCGCGGCGAGCCCACCCGCTCCGAACGGCCGACACACGTCGCGACCGCGGGAGTGAAGAGCGTCGGCCGGGAACGGAGTGGTGATGGAGGCAGTCGACGGCGATGGAGTGTGACACGTGCGGTCGCGACGCCGTCCACCACGCGGCGTACTCCGGACGCCACCTCTGTGGCGAGCACCTGTGTGAGTCCGTCGAGCGCCGCGTCCGTCGCCGCGTCCGGGAGGACGACCTCCTGCCCGACGACGCGACTCCGGCCGACCCACAGCGGTGGGTGATCGGCCTCTCCGGCGGGAAGGACAGTGTCGTGTTGACACAGATCCTCTCGGAGACGTTCGCCGAGGACCCGCGCGTCGAGTTGGTCGCGCTGTCGATCCACGAGGGGATCGAGGGGTACCGCGACGAGTCGCTGGCGGCCTGCGAACGACTCACCGACGACCTCGACGTGACCCACGAGACCGTCAGCTACGCGGAGGAGTTCGACGTGCGGATGGACGAGGTCGTCGAGGACGACCCCGAGAACATGGCCCCGTGTGCCTACTGCGGTGTGTTCCGTCGCGACCTGCTGGAGGCGTACGCCGACGAGTACGACGCGGACAAGCTGTTGACGGGCCACAACCTCGACGACGAGGCCCAGACCGCCGTCATGAACTTCTTCGAGGGGGATCTCCGACAGATGGCGAAACACTACGACGCCTCGCTCGGCCCGTTCCCGGACCGCAACCCGACGGACCGGTTCGTCCCGCGCGCCAAGCCGCTGCGGGACGTGCCGGAGAAGGAGGTGGCGCTGTACGCACACGTCCGGGACCTGCCGGCGCACATCACGGAGTGTCCCCACGCGAGCGAGGCCTACCGCGGGGAGATCCAGGAGACGCTACTCGCGTTGGAGGAGGATCACCCCGGACTCCGCCACTCGATCATGGCCGGCTACGAGGAGATCGCCGCGATGGCGGCCGACCGCTACCGGAGCGCGGCCGACCACGACGGCGAGCTCTCCCCGTGTGAGGAGTGCGGGTCGACGACTGCCCACGACGTGTGTCGGAAGTGTTCGCTGCTCCGCTCGCTCGAAGCGGCCTGATCCGGCGGTCGTCGCCCTGTCTTACGCGTAAACACACCGCAGTGTCCAGATTACCCGCCGCCACTGTCCGTCCGACACCGGTCGGTACACGGTGGGCACGTCGAGTCGTCGGAGCAGTCACTACGTCTCTTCGAGCGGGTCGCGAGAAGTGTGAAGTCGTGTCGCGGTCGGCCGCGTGGCTCAGCGGACGACGTCGACGCCGTCCTCGTGGCGGGTCGTGCCGCGCCGCTGGTCGCCGCCGTCGGACTGGTGGCGGTCACCCTCGGCGTTCGCGCGGGCGTCGAAGTCCGCCTCCGTGAGGTCACCCTCGATGCTCGCACGGGACTTGTCGGCCTGCTTCTGCGTGCTCGGGCCGAGCACCTGTGCGCTCTGGACACCGGTCATGATCGCCATGACGCGGACCTTCCCCTTGTACTCCTCCTGGATGCGGGCGCCCCAGATCACGTTCGCCGAGGCCTCCAGCCGCTCCGTGATGGAGTCGGCGATCCCCTCGGCCTCCTTCAGCGTGAGGTCCGGGCCGCCGGTGATGTGGACCAGGCCACCCGAGGCACCGCGATAGTCCACGTCCAGCAGTGGGTGGTTCATCGCGTCGTTGACCACCTCTTGGGTCTTGTTCTTGTCCTGGGTCTCCCCGACGAGCATCACCGCGACGCCGCCCTGGTCCATGATGGTGGACATGTCGGCGTAGTCGAGGTTGATGAGACTCGGCTGGGTGATCGTCTCCGAGATCCCCTTCACGGTCTCCGCGATGATCTGGTCCATCACGGAGAACGCCTTCCCGATCGGGAGGTTCGGCACGTAGTCCAGCAGGCGGTTGTTGTCCAACACGATGATCGAGTCGGCCTCGGTGCGGAGCTCTTCGAGCCCCTCCTCGGCTTTCACCGTGCGGGCGCGCTCGACGTTGAACGGCGTCGACACCATGCCGACGACGATCGCACCCTGTTCCTTGGCGATCTTCGAGACGACCGGCGCCGCACCGGTGCCCGTCCCACCGCCCATCCCGGCGGTGACGAAGACGAGGTCGGCGTCGCCCAACACCTCCTTGATCGTCCCCTGGGCCATCTCGGTGGCACGCTCCCCCATGCTGGGGTCGCCGCCCGCACCGAGTCCCTGGGTGAGTGACTTGCCGACGAGGATCTTCGTGTCGGCCTCGATCATCTTCAGGTGCTGTTTGTCGGTGTTGATCGCGACCGTCTCCGCGCCGTCGACACCGATGTTGTACAGTCGGTTGATCGTGTTGTTGCCGGCGCCGCCGGCACCGACGATGACGATCCGCGGGTCGCCGAAGTCGTCGCCGTCGGCCGCGTCCGACATCGACCGCTGTTCCTCCTCCGCGTTCTCGAGGGCGTCTTGTACGATGTCTTGCATCGGTCTACGCCTTCGCCCAGCCGCGGTTGTTGCGGTCACGACGCGACCGGTCGTCGCCGTCGTCCTGTTCGTTCAGCATGTCGCGGACGGCCGCCCGAATCGCCTCGCTGCGGTTCGGGTACTCGCCCGTCTCGACCATGCGTTCGACCTCCTCGATCTGCTGCTTCGGAATCCGTAGTGTCACACGCTCCATGGTTTTGAGTTCCCCCGGTAAGACGGCCAGCCGATCTGCGGGTATCTCGACCGCCGAACACGGTTCCCCCGCCGTGTTCGCCCGGTGTATGACAGACCGTCTTACACACCAAGGTGGTTCGCCCGTCGCTACATAAAGCTACCGGCCGTGTCTTACACTCACACGGAGCGTGTCTTACACCTCACCGGCGGCGCGTGTCCGGGTCTCCCGTCGGTCGATCGAGTACGTCCGCCGTCGGCGTCCGACGGCCGCAGCCCGGACAGAACGACCAGTCGGACCGCACCTCGTCGCCACACTCACAGAACAGTCGTCGGGCTGCCTTCTCGCCGCAGTTCGGACAGTACACGTGGTCGTCGGACAACTCGCTCCCACACTGTCCACAGCTCGGTGACGTGTCGGACGCGGTGTGTCGCTCCCGGCGCTCGTTCCCGTCGGACACGTCGCCGTCTGGCGATCGATCGATCGCGGAGTCGGCGGTGTCGGACGGCTCGCGGCCGGCGGCGGGCGCCGACTCGCGGCGGTCGCCGACGGCGTCGGACGGACTGTGACCGCCCCGCTCCGAGGCGCGGTGGTCGTGGTGTGTGTCGGCGTCGGCGTGCCGCCGCTCGCGGCCGTCGGACACCGCGTGACTCGGAACCTCGACGACGACCGTCGGCGGTCGTCGTGTCCGACGCGGCCGTTCGCGTGACGGGGACCGACGTGGTGCCGGCTCCTCGTACTGTCGATGACGCACCCCGTCAGCCCGTCGACGTGGTGCCGCGTCGTCCGCTCGCCGCGGCCCGCCCGTGTCGGCCGACACCTCGCCGAGGCGGTCCGCCACTCGTCGCTCGACGAGCGTCTCGATCCGGTCGGCGATCGCGGCGTCGATCACTTCGGTCAGTGTCCGCCCGTCCGCGGCGGCGCTCTCGTCGACCGCCGCCGGGCCGTCGGCCGGCCCCGACTCCTCGTCCGTCTCACTCGTGTCGTCACGTCCGTGGGTGTCGGCCGCCTCGCCGCGTCGCTCGGAGTCGGTCCCCCCGTCGAGGTACGCGCGCAGTGCCGCGCGCATCACCTCGCTCTTGGACGCGTCGTGGGCCTCGACACGCTCGACGAGGTCGTCGTCGGCGCGGAACGTGACCTTGCTCATCGGCTCACCTGTGGACCACCGTCCTTGTCAAACCTTCCCTTCCGTCCGTCGTCCGTCAGACACGCCCGGCCGTCACCCTGTCGGACACCCGTGACCTCACCGCGTCCGACGCCCGCGTGGTCACCGCTGGCACGCACACGACGCCGGCGGTCTCCAGACGCGTCTCAGAGGTACTCGGCGTGGTCGCAGTTCGTACACTGGACGCGCTTCCAGGAGATGCCGGAGTCGAGGTAGAAACGGCCCTCTCCGCAGTGGGGACAGGTGGCCTCGACGGCGTCCAAGTCGGCGTCGGCCGCGAGGTACTGCAGTGCGTAGTCGTGGTCGTCGACGAGTTCGCGCAGTGTCGCCAGTTCCGCTTCCAGTTCCGCGAGGCGGCTCTCGGTGTCGTCGGCCATACACGGTCTACGACGGCGACAGACGTATGGATTGTGTCCGTCCTCGTTCACTCGCGGCGTGCGAGTCCGGCGAGGTGTGCCGCCTCGGCGGTGACGAGTTCCTCGGCACCGAGCCGCGCGGCGTTCTCGCTGCCGGGGAGACAGAACACCGGCACGCTGCCGACGATCCCCGCCGTCGCACGCGTCGCGATCACTCGCGTCCCGATCTCGTCCCGCGAGAGCTCTCGGAACAGCTCCCCGAAGCCGGGTAACTCCGTGTCGAACAGGTCCCGGACCGCCTCGACGGTCACGTCGTCCGGCGTGACACCCGTCCCGCCGGTCGTCACTACGCAGTCGATGTCTGCACGGTCCGCGAGCCCGGCCACGCGCGACTGCACCCCGTCGAACTCGTCGGCGACGAGTTCCCGGACCACTACCTCGTCGTCGGCGCTCTCCACCGCCGCGACGATGGCGTCGCCAGCCGTGTCCTCCGCGAGCCGCCGCGAACTCGACACGGTGACGACCGCGTAGCCGACCGTCTCCAGATCCGTCGCGTGGTGGTCGTGACTGTGGTCGTGATCGTCGTGTCCGTGGTCGTGGTCGTGATCGGGCTCCCGTTCGTCGTGTCCGTGGTCGTGGCCGCTGTCGCCGTGTTCTTCGTGCCCGTGCGCGTGACCCGCGTCGTCGTCGGTGTCTGTCACGCCCGCCGGTTGCCGCCGAGCCGACAAAGCCCCGGTGGTGCTCGCGGCAGTGTCTCGCCGCGGCCGTCCCTCTCCCGTGTCCACCCTCGCCCGTCTCGTGTGCGTCGCGATACCACGACTCGAATCGGGCGGCAACGACGCCGACACCCCGGCGGAGCCGGGCGACGCGGCCCGAACGGGCCCGTATCTCGAAACCTTCAAACACGCACCGGAGAGAACGGTCACGTAATGGTCGCAGAGACAATCGCGTTCGCGCTGTTCGCCCTCGTCACGTTGGGCTCGGCGCTGGGCGTCGTCCTGGTCGAGGACGTGTGGCACTCCGCACTCCTCCTCGGGGTGGCGCTGTTGAGCGTCGCGGTGCACTACGTGATGTTGCAGGCGGAGTTCCTCGCCGCCATGCAGATCCTCGTCTACGTCGGCGGGGTGCTCATCCTCATCACGTTCGCCGTCATGCTCGTCCGCCGTGACGGGACGGGCGTCGACGCCGACGCCGGCGCGGACCCCGACACGGGGGTGGATCGCGCGTGAAGGACACGACGCGACCCCGACTCCGCCTCGGGTCACACCTCGTCCCCGGACTCGCCGCAGTCGCACTGTTCGCCGTCCTCGCCGTCGTCGTCCTCGGCAGTGACTTCGGCGCGGCGAGTGGGTTCCCGACGGACGTCTCCATCACCGCGAGTATCGGCTACGCGATGTTCAACCTCGAACAGGGGGCCGTCGACTCCGAGGGGTTCCTCGTCGCGTTCATGCTCGTCGCGCTCGTGTTGGACACGGCGCTGGACGGCGCCGTCATGCTCGCCAAACGCGAGGGCGAGGGTGACGGCGGGACGCTCACCGCCCTGACCGACGGCGGCCGCGACGAGCGCACCGACGGCGGTGTCGACGTGCCGGCCGACGAGTCCACCGACGCGCGGGGTGTGTCGGACGCGACGACCGACACCGAGGAGACGGGAGGTGACCACTGATGGCGGTGCCGGTCCAGTGGTACCTCCTGTTGTCGGCGGGGCTGTTCTGTATCGGCGTGTTCGGCGTCCTCACGCGTCGGAACGCGCTGCTGTTCCTGATGTCCGTCGAGTTGATGCTCAACGCGGCGAACATCAACCTGGTCGCGTTCTCTCGGCTGTGGGGGAACCTGACCGGGCAGGTGTTCAGTCTGTTCACGATGGCGCTGGCGGCCGCCGAGGTCGCGGTCGGGATCGGGATCATCATCGTCCTGTACCGCAACTTCTCCGACGTGGACGTGACGGAAGCGACCACGATGAGGTGGTAAGATGGCAGGTGCATTCACTTACGCTCCGGCGATCGTCCTGTTACCGTTCGTGTCGTTCGTGATCGCACTCGCGGCCGGGCTGTACGGCCGCGACGTGTTGCCGAAGGGTGGGGCTCTCCCGGGCATCGCCGCGACCGCCGGCTCGCTCGTCCTCTCGGCGTGGGTCGCACTCGCCGTCGCGGGCGGCGAGGTGTACGACGAGACCCTGTACGAGTGGGCCGTCGCCGCCGGCGCGACGGAGGAGACACTGGCGTTGACCTTCGGTGTCTTACTCGACCCGCTGTCGGCGATGATGCTCGTGATCGTCTCGTTGGTCGCGCTGCTCGTCCACGTGTTCTCGCTGGGGTACATGAACGACGAGGGCGAGACCGGCCTCCCGCGGTACTACGCCGGGCTCGGGCTGTTCACGGCCTCGATGCTCGGGTTCGTCGTCTCGGACAACCTGCTCCAGTCGTTCGTCTTCTTCGAGCTGGTCGGGCTCTGTTCGTTCCTGTTGATCGGCTTCCACTTCCGGGAGCCGGGGCCGCCCAGCGCCGCGAAGAAGGCGTTCCTGGTCACCCGCTTCGGTGACTACTTCTTCCTGATCGGCGTCGTGGCGGTGTTCGCGACGTTCGGCACCGCACAGTTCGCCGGCTCGGAGTCGTTCCCGCACCTCGCGGAACTGGCACTGACCGGCGAGGAGAGCGTCCGCACGTTCGGGTTCGACGCCCAGACGTGGTTCACCGTCGTCGGCTTGCTCGTGTTGGGCGGCGTGATCGGGAAGTCCGCGCAGTTCCCACTGCACACGTGGCTCCCGGACGCGATGGAGGGTCCGACCCCCGTCTCGGCGCTGATCCACGCGGCGACGATGGTCGCGGCCGGCGTGTTCCTCGTCGCCCGGATGTACGGGTTCTACGCCGTCTCTCCGACCGCGCTCGCGGTCGTGGCACTCGTCGGCGGGTTCACGGCGCTGTTCGCGGCGACGATGGGCGTCGTCAAGCGCGAACTGAAACAGGTGCTCGCGTACTCGACGATCTCTCAGTACGGCTACATGATGCTCGCGCTCGGCGCGGGTGGGTACGTCGCGGCGACGTTCCACCTGCTCACCCACGCGTTCTTCAAGGCACTCCTGTTCCTGGGTGCCGGGTCGGTGATCGTCGCGATGCACCACAACGAGAACATGTGGGACATGGGCGGGCTGAAAGACAGGATGCGGGTGACGTACCTCACCTTCCTGTCCGGCTCGCTGGCGCTGGCTGGGATCGTCCCCTTCGCCGGGTTCTGGTCGAAAGACGAGGTGTTGTACGAGGCGCTGATCCACGGCCTCGGCACGGAGGGGTCGCTGGGGACGCTGTTCCTGGCGGCGTACGCGATGGGGCTGCTCGCGGTGTTGTTCACCGGGTTCTACACCTTCCGGATGGTGTTTCTCACCTTCCACGGCGAGCCGCGGACGGACCAGGCGGCCGACCCCGAGTCGGTGCGGTGGAACGTGAAGCTCCCGCTGGTCGTGCTCGGCGTGCTGGCGGCGACGACCGGGTTCCTCAACATGGCCCCGGTCCAGAAGCTCACGAGCCTCGAGGGGATCGACTTCCTCCACCAGTGGCTCCACGGCCCCAAGGACGTGGCGCTGATGGAGACGCTGTCGACGACCCACTACAAACACCTGCTCCACGACGTGAACGCGGCGGAGATCACTGCGGCGAAGCTGTCGCCGCTGGCACCGGGGCTACTCTCGCTCGGGCTGGCCTCGGTGGGTGCGCTGGCCGCCTACCGGCTGTACGCGGTGCCGGAGCCGGTCGAACACACGGCGAAGCTCGGTGCCGTGCAGGACCTGTTGTACAACAACTACTACCAGGACGAGTACCAGGTGTGGCTGGCGACGAACGTCGTCCAGCCGCTCGCTGGCCTCGCGGACACGTTCGACCAGAGCGTGATCGACGGCGTGGTCAACGGCGTCTCCAGCGTGAGTCTCCTGTCCGGGTCGCGGCTCCGGCGGATCCAGACGGGCGTCGTGAGTAACTACGCGGCGCTGGTGACGCTGGGGCTGACCGTGTTGCTGGTCGGCTTCGGGCTGTACGAGGGGTGGTTGCTGTGATAATCGAGGCACTGATCGGGGTGACGTTCCTCGCGGCGATGGTGGTACTGCTCGCTCCCGACGAGTACGCGGGTCGACTCGCCTTCGGCGCGAGTCTGCTCCCGCTGGCCGGGAGTCTCTACATGTGGGCGCTGTTCGACGCCAGCGGCAACGCGCTGTTGGACGGGGCGACGGCACGCGCCTTCGAGACACAGATCCGGTGGCTCGCGGTCGGTGGCTACGAACTGCAGTGGTTCGTCGGCGTCGACGGCGTCAGTCTCCCGCTGGTCGTGCTGTCGACGTTCCTCACCTCGCTGGCGATCGTGTCGGCGTGGGCGGCCATCGACGAGCGGCAGGCCCAGTTCTACGGGCTGATCCTGTTCATGGAGGCGAACCTGCTGGGCGTGTTCACCGCCCTGGACTTCTTCGCGTGGTTCGTCTTCTGGGAGGCCGTGTTGGTCCCGATGTACTTCCTGATCGGGATCTGGGGCGGTCCCCGCCGGAAGTACGCGGCGATCAAGTTCTTCGTGTACACGAACGTCGCCTCGCTGGTGATGTTCATCTTCTTCATCCAGCTCGTCTACCAACTGCCAGTCGAGACGTTCGGCCTCCCCGCCATCGCGCAGGCGATCCAGGCTGGGGAGGTGTCCGGGTTCCTGATCTTCTCGCCGACCGCGGTGAAGACGCTGGCGTTCGCGGCGCTGTTCCTCGGCTTCGCGGTGAAGGTCCCGGTGGTGCCGTTCCACACGTGGCTGCCGGACGCCCACGTCGAGGCGCCGACGCCGGTGTCGGTGTTGCTGGCGGGCGTCCTCCTGAAGATGGGGACGTACGCGATGTTGCGGTTCAACTTCACGATGCTGCCGGAGATCGCCCAGCAGTACGCCGGGCTGATCGCGATCTTCGCGGTCGTGTCGGTGATCTACGGCGCGATGCTGGCGCTGGCGCAACGCGACCTGAAGCGGATCGTCGCCTACTCGTCGGTCTCCTCGATGGGGTACGTGATCCTCGGGCTGGTCGCGTACACCGCACTCGGGGTCGGCGGCGCGACGTTCCAGATGGTCGCCCACGGGCTGATCTCCGGGCTGATGTTCATGGCGGTCGGCGCCGTGTACAACGAGACGCACACGCGGATGGTCGGCGACATGAGCGGGCTCGCCGACCGGATGCCGGTCACCGTCGGCATCCTGATCGCCGGCGCGTTCGGCTACATGGGCCTCCCACTGATGGCCGGCTTCGCGGCGGAGTTCTTCATCTTCCAGGGGGCGTTCGCCTCGACGGTGCTCCCCTCGGCGCCGCTGTTCACCGGCGCGGCGATGTTCGGCATCGTCATCGTCGCCGGCTACCTGTTGCTGGCGATGCAACAGACCCTGTTCGGCCCGTTCGAGTTGGAGACGGACTACGAGATCGACCGCGCGGGGCTCTCCCAGACGGCACCACTGGCGGTGTTGTTGCTGTCGATCATCGTCTTGGGAGTCGCTCCGGACCTGTTCTTCGAGATGATCACGGACGCGATCACACCGATCCTCGAGACGGGAGGTGGTGCGTAGATGTCCAGTCACGTGCTCGCGGACTGGCTCGGGCTCGCCCCGGCGTTCGCGCTGGCGCTCACCGGGCTCGTGTTGTTCCTCCTCGACATCGTCAACCCCGAAGACGCGAGTCCGACGGCGCTGGCCGGCGTCTCGGTCGTCGGGACGCTGTCGGCGCTCGGGCTCTCCGGGTGGCTGCTGGCCGGCGGTGGCGGGATCGTCGCCGAGGGTGGCTCGGTGACGTTGTACGGCGAGGCGCTGGTCGTCGACGGGATGGCCCTGTTCTTCCAGGCGCTGTTCGCGGCGGTGACCGGCCTCGTGTTGATCGCCAGTTACGACTACGTGCGCGACCGGCCGTACAACGCCGAGTACTACTCGCTGGTGTTGTTCGCCGCGACGGGGATGGCGCTGATGGCGGCCGCCAACTCGCTGGCGACCGCGTTCGTCGCCCTGGAGTTGGCCTCGCTGCCGTCGTACGCCCTGGTCGGCTACCTCAAGACGAACGAGGGGAGCGTCGAGGGCGGGCTGAAGTACTTCCTCGTCGGGGCGCTCTCCTCGGCGGTGTTCGCCTTCGGGCTGTCGCTGTTGTACGGCGCGACCGGTTCGCTGATCCTCTCGGACGTGGCGGCCGGGCTGCGTGAGCCGGCCGCGCTCGTCGGCGGCGCGGACGGTGTCGCTGGCATCGCTGCGGTCGGCGTGTTGATGGTCGCCGGCGGCGTCGCGTTCAAGACCGCCTCCGTCCCGTTCCAGTTCTGGGCGCCGGAGGCCTACGAGGGTGCGCCGGCACCCATCTCCGGGTTCCTCTCGTCGGCCTCGAAGGCCGCCGGGTTCGCGCTGGCGTTCCGCGTGTTCACCGTCGGCTTCCCGTTGGACGGCGTCGGGATCGACTGGATGCTGCTGTTCCAGGTGTTGGCCGTCGTCACGATGACGCTCGGCAACTTCGCGGCCGCGACACAGGAGAACGTCAAGCGGATGTTGGCGTACTCCTCGGTCGGCCACGCCGGCTACGCGCTGATCGGGTTGGCCGCCTGGAGTGGCGGCTCGCTCGCCACGGTCGAGTCGGGGAGCGTCCTCGGCGCGTCGATGGCCCACCTCATGGTGTACGGGTTCATGAACACGGGTGCGTTCCTGTTCGTCGCGCTCGCCGAGGAGTGGGGTGTCGGGAAGACGTTCGCCGACTACGCCGGGCTCGGGAAGCAGGTGCCCATCGCCGCGGTGGCGATGACGGTGTTCATGTTCTCGCTGGCCGGTCTGCCGCCGTTCGGCGGGTTCTTCTCGAAGTACTTCCTGTTCGCCGGCGCGATCAGCGCGGGCTACTGGTGGCTCGCGGCCGTCGGCGCGGCCAACAGCGCCCTGTCGCTGTTCTACTACAGCCGCGTCGTCAAGGCGCTGTGGATCGAGGAGTCCGACGGGACCACGGAACTCGCCGGGACGCCGACCGGCCTGTACGCCGCCGTCGTCGTCGCCGCCGTCGGGACGCTGCTGTTGCTCCCCGGCTTCGCGCCCGTCATCGAGACGGCGCAGGCGACCGCGGCCGGTCTCGTGCCGTAAGACCGACCTTTTTCACTCCTCGGGGTGGCCGCCTGCGGCGGCCACCCGAGGAAAAAAGCTCGACCAAAAAGGGCCGCGAGCGCGCCGAACGGCGCGCTCGCGGTCGGTGTGCTGGCGGGTGACCGCCGCCGCACCGCGCCGCGCCGCTCCGCCACCGCACCGCGCCGCTCCGCCACCGCACTGCTCCGCTTCCACGACCGCTGCCGCACCGCTACCGCACTGCCCCGCGCCGCTCCGCCACCGCACTGCTCCGCTTCCACGACCGCTGCCGCACCGCTACCGCACTGCCCCGCGCCGCTCCGCCACCGCACTGCTCCGCTTCCACGACCGCTGCCGCACCGCTACCGCACTGCCCCGCGCCGCTCCGCCTCTACAACCGCACCGCACTACTGCCGCACCGCGACCGCACGGCTGTCGAGTGATCCGCTCTCTCGTCGACATCGCACCGCCCGTCGAGATCGCGAGAATCCCCGTGTTCTGCCCCCGCGTACTCGCCGGCGACACCGGCGGCCGCCGCCGCACGCGGCACTCAGATGCCCAGTTCGTCGTCGACGGGCACGGCGGCTTCGTCCTCCTCCGGCGGCACGCCCTCGTCGGGCTCCAACTCGAACTCCTGTCGTAGCTCCCGAATTCGGTCGCGGATGTCCGCCGCCAGCTCGAACTCCAGGTTGCTCGCGGCCTCCTCCATCTTCTCCTCCAACGCCTGGATGCGCGCCTGTGCCTCCTCGACACCCGCCACGTCCGCCGTGGCGGTGTCGCTGGTGTCCGTCTCCGCACCCGGGAGGTTCGTCTCGCCGATCTCCTTCTCGATCGTCTGTGGCTCGAAGCCGTGCTCCTCGTTGTACGACTGCTGGATCTCGCGACGGCGCCGGGTCTCGTCGATGGCCGACGCCATCGCGTCCGTCGTCTCGTCGGCGTACAACACCACCTCCCCCTCGACGTTGCGGGCCGCCCGCCCCATCGTCTGGACCAGCGTCGTCTCCGAGCGCAGGAATCCCTCCTGGTCGGCGTCCAAGATCGCCACCAGACTCACCTCCGGGATGTCCAACCCCTCGCGCAGCAGGTTGATGCCGATCAACACGTCGATCTCGCCGAGTCGCAGCGACCGGATCAACTCGTGGCGCTGGAGGGTGTCCGTCTCGTCGTGCATGTACGCGACGCTGTACCCCGCCTCCTCGACGTACTCCGTGAGGTCCTCCGCCATCCGCTTGGTGAGTGTCGTCACCAGCACCCGCTCGTCGCGACCGACACGCTCGTCGATCCGGTCCAACAGGTCGTCCACCTGTCCCTCCGCGGGACTCACCTCGACTGCCGGGTCCACGAGGTGCGTC
This sequence comes from Halobaculum sp. MBLA0147, assembly GCF_041361345.1. Classification (NCBI taxonomy): domain Archaea; kingdom Methanobacteriati; phylum Methanobacteriota; class Halobacteria; order Halobacteriales; family Haloferacaceae; genus Halonovum; species Halonovum rutilum. Next base: position 2,417,118 of record NZ_JBGKAD010000001.1, read on the forward strand.
GGACGGACGATCTGCTCGACGATCTGTGCCGACGACTCCCGCTCGTACTCGCCCGGCGTCGCGGAGACGTACAGCGTCTGGCCGGTCTTCTCCTCGAACTCCTCGAACGTCAGCGGGCGGTTGTCGTACGCCGTCGGCAGTCGGAACCCGTTGTTCACCAGCGAGTCCTTCCGCGACTTGTCCCCCTCGAACTGCCCCTTGATCTGGGGGATCGTCTGGTGGGACTCGTCGATCACGGTCAGGAAGTCGTCCGGGAAGTAGTCCAACAGCGTGTACGGCGGGTCGCCCGACTCCCGGTCCGAGAGGTGTACCGAGTAGTTCTCGATCCCCGAACAGTAGCCCGTCTCCTCCATCATCTCGACGTCGAAGGTGGTCCGCTCCTCGATCCGTTGGGCGGCGACGAGGTCACCCTGGCGCTCGAAGTAGTTCACACGCCGCTGCATCAGCTCCTCGATCTCCTCGATGGCCCTCTCCATCTTCGCACCCGGGATCGAGTAGTGTTCCGCCGGGTGGACCATCACCGTCGGCTCGCGGCTCTGGACGCTCCCGTCGACCGGGTCGATCTTCGTCATCCGGTCGATCTCGTCGCCCCAGAACTCCACGCGGACGGCGTACCGACCGTACATCGGGAACACCTCCACGGTGTCGCCCCGCACCCGGAACGTCCCCTGCTGGAAGTCCACGTCGTTGCGCTCGTAGTTCAGGTCGACCAACTCCGACAGGAGGTCGTCGCGGCCGATCTCTTGGCCCACGTCCAGTTCCAGTGCCATCTCGCGGTAGTTCCCGGGGTCACCGAGTCCGTAGATGGCCGAGACGCTGGCGACGACGATCACGTCGTCGCGGGTCAACAGCGACCGGGTCGCGGAGTGGCGCAGCCGGTCGATCTCGTCGTTGATCGACATCTCCTTGTCGATGTACGTGTCCGTCTGTTCGACGTACGCCTCCGGCTGGTAGTAGTCGTAGTAGGAGACGAAGTACTCGACGGCGTTGTCCGGGAACAGTTCCCGGAACTCCTCGTACAACTGCGCGGCGAGCGTCTTGTTGTGGGCGATCACCAGCGTCGGTTTCTGGATCTCCTCGACGACCCACGAGACGGTGTTCGTCTTCCCGGAGCCGGTGACTCCCAACAGTGTCTGTTCGTCCATCCCCTGCCGGAAGCCGTCGGCCAACTGGGCGATCGCGTCCGGCTGGTCGCCGGCCGGCTCGAACGGCGCGTCCACGCGGAAGTCGCGGTCCACCTCCGGTCGGTCCGGTGCGAGTGGCCCCTCGGCGTCACTCATCGACACGTCGTACGAGCGCGAACGGCTTAGGGCTTCGTTCGGGAGAAACTCCGACTTGTCCGACTCACGGCGAGCGGTCGGCGAGTCGGTCCTCCAGCCGGGACAACACCTCCCAGACGACGCGAGTCGGCGTCGTCGTGTCGAACTCGTACGGCTCGTAGTCGTACGATCCGTCGTCGGGTCGCTCTTGGTAGTGCCCCCACCCGTCGACGTGTGGGTTGGGGGCGTGGTGCCACCCGAGATCGCCACTCGGGTCGCTGTAGTGGAAGGAGAACTCCGGCGGGTCGGCCGCCGTGTCGCCGGCGTACCACCGCACGGTCAGTGTGGCGTCGTCCACTCCCGCCGGGAGTCGCTCGCGCGCGAGTTCGGCGACCACCTCCGTGTACGGTTCCGCTGGGAACCCACGTGCCGACTCGACCAGCGGGTGCCGTTCGAGTTCCCGCCTGATCCCGCGCAGCGCACGGTGTGACGCCGCACCCGCGTCGCGGCCGTCGGCCACGGGGAACCGCTCGTCGCCTCGTTCGGTGTCCACGTCGTGGACGCCGTTCGATCTGCCCGACACGCCGGCGCCGTTCGACCCGTCCGACGCGTCGTGGGTGCCGTCCGGTCTGTCCGACGCGTCGTGGACGTCCTCCGATTCGTCCGACGCGTCGTGGGTCTCGTCTGGCCCGTCCGACCCCTCGTCGTCACTCCCGGCCCCGGGGGCGCCTGCGTCGCCGACCATCGTCACGCCGGTGTGGGAGTGTCCCGGGTGTAGCTGTCGTAGTTCCCGACGGCGTCCTCGACGAGCGACAGCCGGTGCGCGAGGAGTTCCCACTCTGCGGCGACCTCCCGGATCTCGCGCGTCGTCGCGGCGTCGTCGGCAGTCGCCGCCCGCTCGCGGAGTTCGGTCGGCGTCGTGGCGTCGTGCGTCTCCCGCCACGTCTCGATCTGCTCACGGAGTTGTGCCGCCAACGCCACCAGTCCGTCGTGGTCGTGTGCGTCGAGTAGCTCTCGGAGACTCTGGACGCGCGTGTGCAGCGGATCCGGCCCGTACACGGTCGTCCCACCGCGCTCGTCGGCCAAGACCACGTTCATCTCGACGAGTCTCTCCAGGTGGTCCCGGGCGGTGTTCTCCGCGACGTGAGCCTCGTCGGCGACGGTCGCCGCGGACGCCGGTTCGTCGCGGCTCGTCGCCACCGACTGCACCCTGTCGAACGCCGTCGTCTCCGCGATCCACGCGTCCACACCGGTGTCGTCTGTCGTCACACTCCCACCGAGTGGACGAGGCGCAATAAATCTACTCTCGACACGAATAGCTGTGGTCTGGCTCCGACACTCGCCGTCGCAGTCGGCCGTCGCTTCCGCGACGACGCGGTCCGACGGCGTTTTGCACGCCCCAGTCCTCCCGAGAGTGTGACCAGACGCGTCCCCGAGTTCGCCCTGCTGACGGGTGTGTTCCTCGCCGTCTCGCTGGGTGGGTTCGCGCTGTGGGCCACGCGGGACCTCCACCAGTCCGTGCTGGTCGGCGCGGTCGTCGGCTATCCGTTCGCAGCCTACGCCGTCCGGATGGACGACGACCCGACGAGTGTGCTCCGCCCGCGGCCGATCGCGGTCGGCGCGCTGCTCGTCGGCCTCGTCGTCGCGGGCGACGTGCTCCTCCAGGCCCGCGACGCCCTCCCCGCGGCGGCGACACGCGCCGTCGCCCTCGGCAGTCTCGTCGCCGTCCCGCCGGTCGCGTACGCCGCCAGCTACGACCGCCGGCTCGGTCCGTCCGGCCGCCCGATCGGCGCCGTCGCCGTCGTCGCGACGCTCGTCCTCCCGGCCGTCGGTGCCGTCGGCGGCACGTGGTACGGTGCCGTCGCCGGCTTCCTCGTCGGGCTCCCGACGGGCCTGTACGCCGACGACCGCGGCGTCGTCCTCTCTCGGCTCGCCCGCGGGAGCACGGTCGCCGTCGGGACGCTCGCCGGCTGTGGACTCCTCGTCGCCGGCCTCCAGGTCGGGCTGGCGCCGCTGGCGACGCTCACCGCCGCCACCGCCCTCGTCGTGACGCCGGCGCTGTTCTACGCCCTGACGGTCCCCACCGACCTTTTTCGCTCCTCGGGGTGATCGGCGCGAGGCGCCGATCACCCGAGGAAAAAAGCTCGATCAAAAAGGGCCGCGAGCGCGCCGTCCGGCGCGCTCGCGGTGGGTGAGCCGGCGGTGACCGCGACCGCACCGCTCCGCCGCCGTACCACACCGCCCCGCTCCGCCGCCGCCCCACGACCGCCCCACCCCGCCGCCGCGACCACACCCCCGCCACCGCTCCGCCCCGTCACTGCCCCGTTCGGTCTGCTCTCCGTCTCCCTCGTCCCACTGGCCTGCGATCCCGCTCCGAGTGGGGTGTGTCTCCGCGAGACACGGATCGCGGCCTTTTTCGAACTCGCCCACGTAGTTCGGTCCATGTCGAAGCTCCGCGAGGCGCTCCGTGACCTGCCAGAGACGGTGTTCGCCGACGTGTTGGAGAGCGACGCGGCGTACCTCCTCGTCGTCGACCTCCCCGGTGCCAGCGCCGACACGACGGACGTGTCGTTCAGCGGGGGCCGCCTCCGGATCGAGGCCAGACGCGAGAAGGACACTCCCCACGAGTTCCGCTACACCAGCGAGGACCGCGCCCTGTTCTTGGACGCCGAGATCCCGCTCCCGCCGGACGCCACCGGCGACGACGCGGCGGCGTCGATGGAGCGTGGGGTCCTCGAGGTTCGCCTGCCCAAACGCCAGGCGACGCCGGAACGCACCATCCCCGTCACCGAACCGGACACGGACGCGTAAGGCGGGGTGGTCACGCTGGTCTCTCTCCGTGCCTACCGTCGGTTCCCGGTCGTCGTCTACCGGTTCCTCCCGCTCATCGTCGCTCTCCTGCGGGACCGTCGCCGGTTCGTCCTGTTCGGTCGCTCCCGCGACCCGACACCCGAACAGCGCCGCGAACGCGCCGAGATCCTCCTCGACACCCTGCTCACCCTCGGCCCGACGTTCATCAAACTCGGCCAGATCCTCTCGACGCGCCCCGACGTGCTCCCCGCCGAGTACATCGAGGCGCTCTCACAGCTCCAAGACGACGTGCCGCCGGCCCCGTGGGCGGAGTCGAAGGTCGTGTTAGAGGAGGAACTCGGCCCCGTCGACGAGGTGTTCGACGAGTTCGACCGCGACCCCATCTCGGGGGCGAGTCTCGGGCAGGTGTACGTCGCCGAGTACGACGGCGAGCCCGTCGCGGTGAAGATCCGCCGTCCCGGCATCGAGGAGCTGGTCAACGCCGACCTCCGCGTCATCAAGTGGTCGCTGCCGTTGCTCGTCCGCTTCGTCGGTCAGGGACAGGCGTTCTCGCTGGAGAACCTCGCCGACGAGTTCGACAAGACGATCAACCAGGAGATGGACTACGCCCGCGAACGGCGGATGCTCTCGGAGATCCGCGCCAACTTCGCGGGCAACGACCGCGTCGTCGTTCCCGAACCGGTGGTGCCGGCCTCCGGCGAGCGCGTCTTGACGATGGAGTACATCCCCGGGACGAAGATCAACGACGTGCAGACGTTAGACGAGAAGGGGATCGACCGCACGGAGTTGGCGACGACGCTCCAGCGGATCTACCTCCAGATGATCGCCGAGGACGGCGTGTTCCACGCGGACCCGCACCCGGGGAACCTCTCGGTGACCGACGACGGCGCCATCGTGTTCTACGACTTCGGGATGTCCGGGCGCGTCGACCCGTTCATCCAGGAGAAGATCATCGACTTCTACGTCGCCGTCGCGGACCAGAACATCGACGGCATCTTGGACTCGCTCGTCGAGATGGGCACGCTCTCGCCGGAGGCGGACCGCGACGTGATGGCCGACGTGATGGAGTTGGCCATCGCCGACGTGCGCGGGGAGGACATCGAACAGTACCGCGTCCAGCAGGTGATCGAGCAGGTGGAGTCGACGATCTACGACTTCCCGCTGCGGCTGCCACAGAACATGGCGCTCGTGTTGCGCGTCGCGACCGTCGTCGAGGGGGTCTGTGTCACGTTGGACCCCGAGTTCGACTTCATCGAGGTGGCGACGGACTACCTCGGCGAGCAGGGGTACCTGGAGGAGACGGCCGAGCGGTACGCCCGCGACGCCGCGGGGCAACTGCGTGACACGACGGAGGCGCTGTTCCGCGTCCCGCCGAAACTGGAGACCGTCCTCGACAGCGTCGAACGCGAGAGCCTGACGGTCAACGTCAACTTGGAGGACGACAACGACGTGTTGGACCGGCTCGCCAAGCGGCTCTCGTACTCGATCCTCACTGCCGTCGGACTGCTGTCTGCGGCCATCGTCTACTCCTTCCGGACGGCGGCGACGGCGACCGTCGACGTGTACATCGCCGCCGGGATCGTCGTGTTGACGCTCCCGATGGTGTTCTTCCTCTACCGCTCGTTCAGCAAGACGGGCAGTGGGCTCCAGGCACAGCCGCAGTTCACCCGCCAGAACCTCAAGGAGCAGCAGGGCGGGCTCACCGGCGGTGCCGGCGTCGTGTCGTCGGGTGCCGACGAGGACGGTGACGACGGCGACGACGGGTCCGGTGGTGGTGACGGCGCAGGTGGGTCCGGTGACGGCTCCGCCACGGAGACGATGCTCCCGGGTGCGGCCTCACAGGCGGACGACGAGAGCGGCGTCGGTCGCGCTGGCGACGACTGACCGCGACGTGCGTCGCGGCCTCGCTGCGCCCTCACTGCGCCGTGTGCGGCGTATCCGACAACCGCGTCCCGCGTCGCTCTCAGTCCGGTCGCTGTCTGGCGGCGCGACTGCCGGCCGAGCCGCCGAGTTCGTCGAGGATCGCGTCGGTCACCTTCGTCGGCACGTCGTGTTGGAGCCAGTGGGTCGCCTCCTCCAGCCCGGTGAACCGGCCGTCCGTGCAGTGTTCCAGGCTCTCGTGGGCCATCCCGCGCCGCAGGAAACGGTCGCGAGCGCCCCAGACGACGCGTGTCGGCACGTCGACGCGGTCCGTCTCCGGCTCCGGCCGTCGCCGCCCGTTCGCGCGGTACCAGTGGAGCATCGTCGTGAACGCGCCGTCGCGCTCCCAGGCGGCGCGGTACCGGTCGAAGTCCCGGTCGTCGAACGTCCCCGGCATCGCCGTACGGCGCATCGTCGTTCGCGGGAGCCGCCAGTCGAACGCCCGCGAGACTGCCTCCGGCACCGCCGGGAGTTGGAACGCGACGGCGTAGGCGGTCCGCGCGAGCTGTGTCGGGTTCCGACGGAGCGTCCGCCGGATCACCGTCGGGTGTGGCGCGTTCGCCGTCACGAGCCGGCGGAGTCGCTCCGGGTGGTGGATCGCCAGCCACCACCCGACGACGCCGCCCCAGTCGTGGCCGACGACGTGGGCCCGATCGCGGTCGTACGCGTCGATCAGCCCGACCACGTCATCCGCGAGCCGGTCGATCCGGTAGGCGGCGACGTGGCTCGGCTTCGGCGAGCGGTTGTAGCCGCGCTGGTCGGGGACGACGACGCGGTAGCCCGCCCGTGCGAGCGGCCCGATCTGCTCGTGCCAGCCGTACCAGAACTCCGGGAACCCGTGGAGACAGACGACCAACTCGCCGTCCGCGGGGCCCGCCTCGACCACGTGGAACTGCTCGCCGTCGACTCGCCGGTACCGAGCCTCGCCCGGCACCGTCTCCGGGAGTGTGTCCGTCTCGCGCCGGCCGGACCGTCGTCGGCTCCCGTCCGACACCTCCTCGGACGGGGTGCTGTCGGAACTCACGACGACCGGTAGGCGACGGACGAGCGAAAGCGTATCGGCGTCGGGGGTGACAGTCGCCAGCGACCGGTCGGCGTCGAACCTCCCGTCCAGTCGTAGTCCGACGGTCTCGTCGGTCGTCTGCTCTCGTTCGACTCACCCGCCACCGAGCCACTCGCGGACGGCCGCCGTGTCGCCGGCCGCTCCGTCGACCGACAGCGGTGAGACGGAGACACACTCGCGTGCGATCGCGCCGCGGTCCGTCGTCGGCGGGTCGTCCGCGTCCACGCCGTTGTCCGGGATCAGCGGGTCGTAGAAGTGGTCGAACAGCCGGTAGTCGCCCGCGACGCGAGTGTCGTCGGGGTTCTCCCCACTCTCGTCACTCCCAGCGGCACCGCCGTGTCCGTCGTCGTCGGGCACCATCGTCACGTCGGCGTCGTGGAGCGGTTCCGTGACGCGCCACCCGGTCGGGTCGGCGACGGCCGACGCCGAGGGTGCGGCGGGGACGTTGCAGTTGAGGTGGTCGACACCTGGCGGAAACCCGTCGTCGGGGAGTCGAACGACCACCTCGCGCGCGACGCGGCCCGCCGCTCGGTAGTCCGCGGCGTCGAACGCTCGAACACCCGTCGGCGGGTCGTACACGGACACCGCGACGCCCGGGACCCCGAAGAACGCCGCCTGTCGTGCGGCGCCGACCGTCCCCGACTGACCGAGCTTGTGTGCCCCGAGGTTCGGGCCGTCGTTGCAGCCGGCGACGACGGCGTCGAAGTCCGTCTGTACCCGTCCGCGGGCGACGTTGACGCAGTCGACCGGCGTCCCCGCGACGGCCCAGCAGTCGTCGACGACGCGAGCCAGTGCCGGTGCCGGGTCGTGTTCGCGGACGGTGACGGCGCGGTTGTACGTCCGTCCCGCCCCGCTCTGGTCGCTCGCGGGTGCGAGGACGGTGAGGCTCGCGACGGGAGCCAACGCCTCGGCGACGACCCGCAACCCCGGCGCGTCGACGCCGTCGTCGTTCGTCAGGAGAACGTCGGGCGACACACTCACAGGAACTCCCTGACCTCCGAGTACCACATGTCGTGGTGGTCGACCGCGTCGACCCGTTCGGCCACGTCGACGGCCAGCGCGTGCCAGCACTGCTCGTCGGGGTCGTCCGGGTCGAGGTTGTACGCGGCGTCGGCACAGTCACAGCCGCCGTCCTCGACGACGTGTTCGTCGTGGTGGCCCACGACGACGGTGAAGTCACGGTACTGTTTGACCCGCAGTTCGGAGACCGCCTCGATGGCCCGCCGTCCGCGGTCACCGTGCGTCTCGACGATGGCGCGCGTGATCGGCCCGACCAACTCGCCGGTCGCCGCCAGCGCGGCACGCCAGTCGCGTTCCGCCAGCGCCGCGACCTGCTCGGGCGTCGGGCCGTCGGCGGACTCGTCGCTGTCCGTCACCTCGCGCCCGTCCCCGCTCCCACCGTCGGTCACGACTCCGACCTTCGCGCGGTGTGGGCAAAACGCTTCGGCCGCGTCCGACGCACGTCTGCCGGTCCGCGTCGTGCTGGGCACCCCCGTCGGTCGGTCCCGACGCACGGCGCACACCACCGCTTCCAGTGGAGCGGCTCCCCCACTGCCCTCGACGACGAGGCCGAGGCGCTTCTCCGAATTGCCTCGCCGTCGTGCGATCTAATCGTCGCCGACGGGACGTGCGGTGCTCCGAACCCGACTGCACGCCGGGGGGTTCCGGATCTGCGTCTCCCGCGTGCCTCCCATCGGCGGTCGACGGTGAGCGCTGCCGTCGCGCTCTCCCCATCGGCCTCTCGCCGCGCCCGTCGGACCCGTCCGACAGCTCCCGGCTGCCCACGTCGATCACACTCGATCTGCCCTCTCGTCTCTCGGACACTGTCACGGTCGATCACCAGTGAGAGTGCCTCACACGGATAGATCCGGCGAGAGACGGGCGGAAACGGCGACTCTCGTTCACGCGTAAGTGTCTTCTGGAACCGGATCTGGGTGTTTTGTCTGAAGACAATCACACACGAGCTTAAAGTGAGTCCGGGCGTAAGCCGGAGGTGGAGGTCTACGATGTCGGACCAGAGGCACACGACCCGACGTACCGTACTGAAGACTACTGCCGGCGGACTGGCTGCCGGTGGTCTCCTGGGGACGGTCGGCTCCGTGTCGGCCGCCTCGGGGTGGGAGAGCGTCGAGAGTGGCGTCAGCGTCAACTTGTTCGACGTGGTCCACTCCACGAACGGCGCGTTCGCCGTCGGCGCCGGCGGCGACGTGTTGCGCCGGACGGCCGGCGGCTGGGAGCGTGTCGTCGACGGCGGCCCGACGGCCAACGGGAACGCACTGTACGGCGCCGACGTGACCGACGACGGGGAGCGCGTCTGGTTCGTCGGCTCCTCGGGTGCCATCGGCGAGTACGACGTGACGACGGGGAGTCTCAACGACTACTCCGCACCGAACGGCGTCACGAACAACTTCAACGACGTGAGCGTCCGCGGGAACGCGGACGAGGCGAACGTCTACGTCGCCGGCGACTCCGGGAAGATCTACCGGAGCTTCGAGAACGGCGCGACGGGGTCGTGGTCCCAGACCACGCCCGGCTCCGGCTCGGCGATCAACGCCGTCGACTACTTCGACGACAAACAGGGCCACGCGGTCGACGGCAACAAGGTCGCCTTCGAGACGGACGACGGGAACACCTACGACCGGATCGGTATCTCGGGTGCCAACGTCAACCTGTACGGGATCGACAGCGACGGTGACGACCAGATCCTCGTCAGCGGTGGCGGCGGCCAGATCTTCGAGTACGACGGCGTCGACTGGACGCCGACCTCGGTCGGCGACGCCAGCCTGCGCGACGTGGCCGTCGACGCCGGCAGCGGTTACGTCGTCGGCTCCGGCGGCAAGGTGTTCGCGCTCGGCGGCGGGACGTGGACCGAGGAGGCGACGCCCTCCGGTGCGAACCTGAAGGGTGTCTCGCTGGGCAGCGTCGACGTGGCCGTCGGCGCCAGCGGGACGATCCTCGAGAAGTGACGACGCGAGCGGTCACCGACACAGCCGACAGACCGTGAATCGACCGGCGGCGGGTGGTGACACCCCGCAGTGACTCACGCTCCGAATCCACTCGCCGTCCTGCAGTTCTCTCGATACTCCCGCGAGAGACGGCTCCGTGTCCGGTCGCCGTCGGTAGGTTCGTGTGCGGTCACGTCCGCCAGAACGACGGCGTGAGCAACACGAGGACGGTGATGATCTCCAGGCGGCCGATCCACATCAGGAACACCATGAACAGCTTCGCGACGCCCGAGAAGGACGTGTAGCCGTTCATCGGACCGACCAACCCGAACCCGGGCCCGACGTTGCCGAGGATCGCCACGGTGGCGCTGGCCGCCTCCAGGACGGACAACGAGACACCCGTCCCGAGCGCGTCGACGAACAGCAGGAACGTCGAGACGCCGAACCCGAGCAGGAACAGGAGGGTGAACACCTGCACGCCACGGATCGTCTCCTCTTCGACGACCTCGTCGCCGAGGCGGACGGGGCGGACGGTGTCCGGGCGGCCCGTCGTGACCAACTCGCGCGCGGCTGCCTTCACCACGACGACCCAGCGGACGATCTTCACCGAGCCGGCCGCCGACCCGCCGGAGCCGCCGAAGAACATCGCCAGCAACAACAGGTACTGTGCCGGCGCACTCCACGTGTTGAAGTCCATACTCGCGTAGCCGGTCGTCGTGACGATGGCCGCCGCCTGGAACAGCCCGTGCCGGAGCGCCGGCTCCAGGTTCCCGACGATCCGGGGGACGTTCTCCGGCTCTGTGGCGAGCCCGCTCCCCGCGTACAACAGCGCGGCGGCGACGGCACCGACGCCGAGCACCGCGCCGACGTACACCCGGAACTCAGTGTTCCGGAGGAGTCGATCTGGGTCGCCGGTCTGTGCGCGCCACAGCAGGGCGAAGTTCGTCCCGGCCACCAGCATGAACAGCGTGATCACCCACTGGACGGCCGGCGAGAACGCCTCGATACTCCGGCCCTCCGGCGAGAACCCGCCGGTCGGCATCGTCGTCAACGCGTGTGCGACGGCGTCGTACGCACCCATCCCGGGGGCGAGCTCGGTCGTCCCGAGTACGTACAACAGCGCCGCCAGGACGACCGTCAGGGCGACGTACAACAGCCACAGCGCGCGAGCGGTCTCGGCGATCCGTGGCGTGAGCTTGTCGAGTTCCAGCCCCGGCGACTCCGACTCGACGAGCGTCGCGCCACCGGCTCCCAACTCGGGGAGGATGGCGACCACCAAGACGACGATCCCCATCCCGCCGAGCCACTGGGTGAGCTGTCGCCACATGAGCATCGCCCGCGAGTGTGTCTCGAAGGAGATGTCGCCGAGAACGGTCGCGCCGGTGGTGGTGAACCCGCTCATCGACTCGAACAGCGCGTTCGGGAACGCCGCGACCGTCCCGTTCCCGGCGACGAGGTACGGGACGGTACCGACGAGCGGGACGACCAGCCAGGTGAGCCCGACGAAGAGGAACCCGTCGGCCGTCTCCAACTCCGGCGTCTCGTCGAGTCGCGACAGCAGCGTCCCCGCGGTGAGCGTCACCGCGGCGGCCGCGAGGAACGGCACGGTCGACTCTCCGTAGTACAGCGCCACGGCGACCGGCACCGCCAGCGGCACGGCGAGGTACCGGAGCACCCGCCCGAGCACCGCCCCGGTCGCCCGGAGGTCGACGCGCGAGGTCACCGTCGCCTCCCGGAGCGACGGTTCGGCCGCGTCACGACTCCGCAGAGTCGACAGTCGAGTCGCGTCACGACCCTGCGGAGCGACGCTCCTCGCACTCGTTCACGTCCGACCCGCTCGATCCGACTCGCCGTTCTCCGACCCACTCGTCGCGTCGTCCGGCCGTCGACCCCCCAGTCGTGCCGTCGCGCGTGGTGACCGTGTCGACTCACGTGACTGGTTCGCCGGTGGGCGCACGGGGGTAAAAGTCCACTCCCGTCCGTCGATCCGCGTCGGTGACGCGCCGCCCCTCTCACGTGGACGCAGCCGCGAGCGACGGAGCCGTCTCCACGCCGCCGTCGCGCCCGACCGATCGCACCCGACTCCGAGATATTCTGTATCGCGGAGAACGATTTACAGCTCGCCGAGCCGACGCGCGATCACGGGCAACGACGCCTCGCGACAGTCGAGGAACGTCCCGTCGACGCGTTCGACCCCGGCGTCCGCGCCGTCACTGCCAACGTGGACCAACTCGTTCGGGTCGACGTCGAGTCGCCGCGCGGCGGTCTCGAAGGCGCGCGGGTGTGACTTCTGCCACCCGCAGGCGGCACTGGAGACGATCGCGTCGAACGACTCGCGATCGACCGCGGCACGGATCAGCGTCCGGCGGACGAGTTCGGGCGCGGCGGCGTCTGCCACGATCCCGACCGGCCCCCGCTCGGCGGCCGCCGCGACGGCATCGACGGCCCCTTCGCGGGTCTCGACCTCGGGGTCGAACGCTGCCACGGCGGCCCGACGGGGCGCGTTGTTCGGCGCGTCGACGCCACGCGAGGAGAGTGCCGCGCTGACGTGTGCCGGGAGTGGCACCTCGGCACCCGCCGGCGCGTCCACGTGTGTCTCGGCGTAGGCGGTCGCCCAGTCGTCCGGCACGGCCACGTCGCGGGCGGCCAACTCCTCGGCGACGGCCGTGGCGGGGTCGTCCGGGAAGTCGGCGTCCACGAGTGTCCCGAACAGGGCGAAAGTGGTCGCGGTCACGGTCGCGGGTGGGTACCCGGACGGCTTCTGTCGTTCGACTCGTCGCGAGGCGAGACGGGACGGGTCGACCCGAGTCGAGCGAGACGACCGGCGACGAGGAGGGAGGACTGAGAGAGGTCGCGTCGAGCGAGAAGCGCCGAGTTCGACCGCGAGATTGGGTGTCGAGCGCCTCAGTGGCGGATCACGTTCGCCTCGAGGTCGCGCGGGAAGTGCGTCAGCGTCTCCGTCCCGTCGGCAGTGACGGCGACAGTGTCGGAGTGGCGGTAACCGAACTCCTCGGTGTAGATCCCGGGTTCGATGGTGTAGACGTGCCCCTCGCGCATCACCTCGTCGCCGTCGGCGACGTACTCGTAGTCGTCCCACCCGCGGTCGAGGTACGGGGGCTCGTGGCCGCCCATCCCGATGTTGTGGCCCACGTGGTGTTGGGCGTACTCCGTGATCCCCTGTTCCTCGAAGTAGTCCCACACCACCTGGTCGACGTGGGCGATGGAGACGCCAGGGCCGAGCGCGTCGATGGCCAGCGACTGGGCCTCCAGCATCAACTCGAAGTAGTGTTCCTGTTCGTCGCTCGGCTCGCCGACGAACATCGTCCGCTCCAGCTCGGAGAAGTAGCCGTCAACGTTGGCCGACGCCCCCGTGATCAACACGTCACCCTCCGAGAGTCGCTCGTTCGGGGTGTGGCCGTGCGGGAGGGCGGTCTCGTGCCCGGAGATGTACCCCGCGTGGACGGGGCCGTCGCCACGGACGCGGACACTGTAGGTGTCACCCAGCGTGTCGAGCATCGCCCGCGAGGCGTCCGTCGAGGCGCGCTGGCTCACCGTCGCCGGGTGTTCGCCGGGCTCGGTGTAGTCTGCGAGGTACCGGTGGCCGAGGTTCGCCCACTTCGCGGACTCGCGGATCAACTCGATCTCGGCGGCCGTCTTCTCCCACCGCATCCGGTCGACCCACGACTGGTCGGTCACGTCGACGAACTCCGACAGCGCCGGCCCCTCGTACCCCATCACGCCCGGGGCGCCGTCTGCGTCGGCGATCACCGACTCGACACCCATCCCGTCGAGCATCTCCGCGGCGGTCTCGATCGGTGCGCCGCCGGGGTAGTCGAAGTAGTGGTGGACGGCGTCGATCCGTGGGTTCGGCTCGACGCGTTCGACCTCGAGCCGTGGCACCACGATCTCGATCCGGTCCTGGGTGAGCGCCAGGACGACCGGTCGCTCCGTCTGGACGTGGTGGAACCCGGTGAGGTACTCGATACTCGTCGCGCCGAACCAGACGCCGGCGTCGGCGTCCGTCTCCGCCAACCGGTCGCGCACCGCTTCCAGCCGGTCGTCGAACTCCGAGTCTGGGAGTCGTGTCGCCATACACGCCGGAGGGAGCCGACGAGGCGTAAGTTCTCGGGTAGCGGCGGGTCGACGGCAGCGCCGGGGGTGCCGACCCCCGATCAGGTGGAGTAAAGTAGAGAGTGCTATACAGAACTGGTGTGGCGCCACCCACAGCATACTCTCGCTCGGGTCACCGTCGACTCGGTGTGCCGCTCACGGGAGCGCGGTCGCGAGGTCGCGCACCTCGTCGGCCACGTTGAGCGGGTCCAGCCAGCGCGCCGGGATCGCGTCGGCACCGAACCGTGCGCCCGCGGCGGCACCACAGACGGCACCCAGGGTGTCGGTGTCGCCGCCGCGCGAGACGGTCGTGACGAGACACTCCTCGAAGGAGTCGTGTGCCGTGGCGTCGTACAGCGCGGTCTCCAGCGTGTGGATCACGTAGCCGCTCGTCTCCAGGTCGGCGCCACGGTGGTCCGTCGCGTTCGCCAGCGCAGTCCGGACCGCTCGCGGTGCGTCGCGGTCCGCCGCCAGCGAGAGCGCGTCGTCGACGGCCGCCTCGGGGTCGTCTCCGGCCAGTAGTCGGTCACAGACCACCCCGAAGGCGACACAGCTCTCGACACACCGCGGATCGGCGTGCGTGATCCGGGAGTCGGCCGCGAGCACCTGGTTCCGGTGGTCGTCGTCCGGGAAGGCGAGTGCGTAGGGCGCACACCGCATCAGACTCCCGTTCCCGGCGTTCGACCCTTCCGGGCGGTCCTCCCACACTGCCTGGCCGGCCTCGTCCCACGGCGTGCCGTCCCGGATCGCGCGCAGTGCGTCGGCCGTCGTCAGCCCCACGTCGAACGGGTCCGACTCGTACCACTCCACGAACCGCCGCGCCACGTCTGCGCCGTCGAATTCACCGGTCTCGACGAGACTCCGTGCGACACACAGCGCCAGCTCGGTGTCGTCGGTCACGGTGCCGGCCGGCTGGCCGTGGGTGCCGTTCCCGTACATCTCCGTCACGCGGCCGTACTGGTCGGCGACGGCGGTCGAGGACTGGAACTCGACGGGGCGTCCGAGGGCGTCGCCGACGGCGAGCCCGAGTAGACAGCCGACGGCGCGGTCCCGGCGGTCGGCGGCGGAGTCCGTGTCTGTCACGGCTCGGCGTCCGGTCGGGGAAGAGGTGTGCGTTTCGGCCGGCGAGAGAGAGGGGTACGTAGTTCGACCGGCAGGACGGGGGTGTTGTGCGTTTTCGCCGACGGAGCGAGAGTGGTGTGCGTTTCGGTCGGTGGAGCGAGAGTGGTGTGCGTTTCGGTCGGTGGAGCGAGAGTGGAGTGCGTTTCGGTCGGCGGAGCGGGAGTGGTGTGTATCCGGCCGACGGCGCGGAGCGGTGTGATCGCGTGCGTCGGGCGTGATGGGTACGGAGTCGACCTTCTCGTGCGGTCGGCTCACACGAGTGCTCGCGGTCGGTCCGAACCCGAGGGCTCAAACGTCTCGCTCGACTCGGCTCGGGCGACATGGTCGACACGACACTCTCGGTGTTGGCACTCCTGACGGGGCTCGTGACGGGTGCCGTCTTCGCGGCACTGGAGGTACCGATCCCGGCACCGCCGGAACTCCCCGGCGTGCTCGGCATCGTCGGCATCTACGCCGGCTACAGACTGGTCCAGTGGGCCGACGTGGGTGTGAACCTCCTCGACGCCGTCGGCCTCTGAGGAGTCGTCGCTCGGCCGCTGTCGAGGGAACTCGTGTCACTCTACCGACGGGGTCGAGTGTGGTCACCCGCCGAGGCGGTCGGTGTCGATCTCGACACCCGGCGGGGAGACGATCAGGAACCCGCGGAAGTGGGTGAGGCCGCCGTCCATCTCGGAGACCGCCGGTGCGAGCTCTTCTGCGAGGTCGTTCAACTCCCCCTCGACGTCCAAGACGAGCACGTTGCCGTACTCGACGTGACGGGTCCACTCCTCGGCGTCCGTCGTCCCGTCGAGGACGCCCAGGACCACGTCGCCGATCACCCCGTCGTCGCTCATCTCGTCTTCCACGTCGGCGAGGCTGAGACTGAAGTCCGTGTCCGTGTCCGACTCCTCGCTGGGTTCGCTCACGCCCGCGAAGACGAGTGGCCGCGAGTTAAGCGTTCGCCACCCGCCCGCCGCGCCGCCGACGCGACCCCTCGCCCGGTCTCCAGACACCACTTCTCCCGCGACGGCACCCAATCGGCTGCGTCGGCACGGACACTGAAGTACGGTGGCGACGCAGACGGGCGTGTGACCGATCCGTTCGCCGCGCTCCCGACGCCGACGCCGTTGGCCGAGACGCCAGAGCTCCTCGCGGGCGGCCACGTCTGGCTCCACGAGTACCCGGCCGGGACCCGCCTCGGGGTCCGCGTGCGCGCCGACGGCACACTCGAACTCGCCGTGCCGCGGGGGCCGGACGACGTGCGCCGACCGGTCGACGCGACGGACGTACCGCCGAGGTACGGCTTCGCCGTGCGTGCGCTCCGGCGGGAGTTGGACCGCGCGGCGCTCACCGCGGCCGTGCCGGACCACGAGCGGGTGGCCTTCGACTGCGTCGCCGTCCACGAGACGGCGGGTGATCCGGGGTACGACTGGGACGCGACGCCGGCGGTCGTCGGCGTCAGTGTCGCCCACCCGGACTCGACGTTCCTCCCCCACGAGACACTGGAACTACTGGAAGGGGTGGGACTCGATCCGGTGCCGACGGTGGAGGCGGAGGTCCACACCCGACGGCTGGACACCGACGGCGTCGCCGCGCCCGACTCCGTCTGGCGAGCGGCCCCTGCACACGGCGTGCTCTACCGCGGGAAACCCGACGGGCTGGCGCTCCAGCGCGTGGGTGGTGTCGAGGGCGGTGACGCTGGGGACTCCGGAAGCGTCGGCAGTACCGACGAGTTCGGGAGCGGCGACGACACGCCGTCGGAGCCGGCGGCAGCGGCGCGGGCGTACGCGGACGCAGCGGTGGACGACGAGTTGCTCGGGACCGCGACGGCGGCGCTACGCGACCGCGGCGCGGAGCCGACGGTGGACGCGCTGGCGACGTGGCTGTTCGACCGGCTGGTGCGGCGCGACTTCTCGCGGCTCACCGGTGATGCGACCGCGTTCGACCCCGGCGCGTTGCGGGACACGCTGCCGGGTGTCGTGGCGGAACGCTATCGGAGTGAGTGAACGAGGAGGCGGACGAGTGGGCGTGGGAGGAAGTGAGTGGGTGAGTGAGCGAACGAGTGACCGCAGAGTGGTGTGGTTTCGGCTCGGCGGTCCGCTCCGACGCGGCCGTCCGAGCAGGCGCGTTCGCCCGTGCCGACGGATATCGCTACGCCAGCAGCACCGCCTCGGTGAGAACGCCCGCACGGACGAGGAGACTCTGGACACCCAACACGAGCGTCAGTCCGATTCCGACTGGCACGACCAGTCGGACGAACCACAGCCACGCGGTCGACGGCGTGGCGACGCTGGCGCCTCGTTCCAGTTCCGCCGTCGCGTCGTCGGCGAGCACCCAGCCGACGTACAGCGTCACCCCGAGCACGGACAGCGGCAACAGGAGTTCGTACGCGACGGCGTTGAACCACGCCAGGTGACCGAACGCGCTCGGGACTCCCAACACGGCGCAGGCCCCGCCGAGCGTGCCGGCGGCTCGTCGCCGACTCCACGCCGTGTTCTCGACGGCGACGCTCACGGTCACCTCGAGGAGACTTATCGCCGAGGAGACGGCCGCCAGCAGGAGGACGACGAAGAACACCGTCCCGAGGAGTCGCCCGGCCGGGAGCTGTGCGAACGCACCGCCGAGCGTGACGAACGCCGTCCCCGCCCCGCCGCTCCCGGGGTCGACACCCAGCGCGAACAGGATCGGGAAGATCACGAACCCCGCCAACAGCCCGACGAGGGTGTTCAACACGACGATCACACCTCCGTCGACCGGGAGCGAGTCGTCCTCGCCCAGGTAGGAGGCGTAGGTGATCATCGCCCCCATCCCGAGCGAGAGCGTGAAGAACGCCTGCCCAACCGCACTCGGGAGGATCGACGCCAGATTCGCCCGCACGGTCGCCAAGTCCGGCGAGAGGTAGTAGGCGTACGCCGCGTCGACACCCTCCAGCGTCGTCGCCCACACCGCGAGGGCGACGAGCAAGACCACGATGCTCGGTACCATCAGCTTCGTCGAGCGCTCGATGCCGTCCTCGACACCCCCGGCGACGATGGCGACGACGACGGCCATGAACACCAGGTGGAACGCGACGGCGTCCGGGCCCGTCGCGGCCACCTCCGAGAAGTACGTCGTCGGCGCGTCGAAGTACGCGCCCGTGGCGCTCCCGACGACGTACCGGATCACCCACCCGCCGACCACGCTGTAAAACGAGAGGATCCAGAACGCCGCCAGCGCCGCGATTCCGCCCGCGACGCGCCACCGGCCGCCACCCAGCGCCGCGAAGGCGTCGACCGGGTTGCGTTGGCTCCGGCGACCGAGCACGAACTCGGTCAACATCGCCGGGAACCCGATGGCGAGGACGACCCCGAGGTAGACGACGAGGAACGCCGCGCCGCCGTTCTGTCCCGTCTGGAAGGGGAACTGCCAGACGTTCCCCAGTCCGACTGCGCTGCCGACCGCCGCGAACACGAAGCCGACTCGAGAGGCCCAACTCGCTCTGTCGCTCGTCATGCGGTGGCGACTGGCGCAGAGGCACGCAAGTGGATTGCGGATTCGACTGGACACACGTCGACTACACTGTCGGCTCTCGTCTGATCTTTCGTGAGATTCGTGGAGTGTCGACGTTCGGTGGACGTTCGTGTGACGTGCGGTGTAGTGAGTACTGTGGCGACTGGGTGGCAACGGTAGCGGTGAGGGTGGTGGAGTGGCGGTGGCGATGGTGGTCGAGTGGTGATCTGTGGGTGACGTGTACAGTACAGATAACTCACCAGAACGCTTTTACCGCTCGCTACGCGATGGATCGATACGACACGCCGGGTCGCCGCTGTAGAAGTGGCGAGGGTGTTTGGGGCACCCTCCCCGGGGTGTCGTAGGTGGAACACCCATGTGTGAGTCCGACTCGCCGTCACAAGAGCGTGGCGGCACGACGAGTGCACAGTGCGACGAGATTGACGCGGTCGACGAGTGCGGTGCGGACATCGCGGGCGGTGCGGAGGCGGCCAGCGGTGCGGACGACGCGACGCTGTCGGACGCGGCGGTCGCCGACGTGGTGTCGACGGCCGGCGCGGAACTGGCGGCGTTAGACGACTACGAGCGCGGGCAGGCGTTGGCAGCGGCCTGCGACCGCGTCGCCAGCGAGGCGCGAGCGGGCGAAGTCTCCGAGGCGTCGCTGGCGGCGCTACACGTCGCGGTGACGGAAGGTGTGGGCGATCTGGCGGATCGCACCGACGGCGTCGAGGCGACGGTCGCGCGGGAGCTGTTCGAGTTGTTGGGGGTGATCGGGGAAATCTGAGCTACCGCAACCAGGAACTGATCAACTTATATTATAGAATAGAAGCTACCGACGCGGTCCCCCAAGCAATTGCCAGAACCGTCGTCCAGTAATGACTGCGGCGAATTGACTCAGATCTGACCCAGTTCTTTAGATCAACCAAATTTGTCACACGCCGTAGCTCCACTTCTGGTGAGGGAACCACCACATCCTGAGTCCCGTCCGCGTACTCAACACGAATCTCCGCATTCAACCCAGAAGACAGACCAGTCCCTGGTCCAACCCTCGCAGTTCCTAGAGAGCCTTCAATGGCGAGTACGATTTCTGACGGTTCACGTACTATACTGGTATTCTTTTCTATTGCTTCGGAAACTTCACGAAATCCAGTATCGCCTGGTGAGAGAGAAGCCTCTTTATCGACACTGCCGCTGTTCTGCTCGCTTATCTGTTCTATCTCAAACCTTTCGAGCTTTCGTATACCACTGTCTGCATTCCTTCTGTAGAGAGAGTACCTCGGATACCACAGCGGAACAATAGCTATCAGAATGGTCAGCAATACAGTGAGAAACTGTATGGTCATCATAATCGTAGTGATGTCACATACGTTAGTTAAATTGTGTCGTAGCTATGGTGTCTACTATGTGTGAAATATGTCACCAGGCAAAACAGCAGGGGACAGAAGTGGGTTGGGGCGGATTCGAACCGCCGACCTGCTCCGTGTGAAGGAGCCGTCATAACCGGGCTAGACCACCAACCCGTACCCCCACGTACCGCGGTGGCGAACTTAACCCTTGTTTTTCAGCGACGGAGACACGGCCCGGACACACTTCCCGTGGGGCGGTCACCACCCGGTCGTGGTCGCACCGAGACTCCTCGCACTCGCGGGCGTGCTCGCCGCGGTCGTCGTCGCGGTCGACGCCCGTCAGCGACTCCGCGACACGCCCGCGCCGGAACGCCGTCGTCACACCGCCGGCAGACTCGGCGGCGCGAGTCTCGTCCTCGCGCTGGTCGGGTTCGACGGGACGTTCGGGATCGTCCGCGACACCGGCCTGCCGGCGACCGTCGCGTCCGGCCTCGAGGCGGCACTGCTGCTCGTCGCGCTCGCCGGCCTCTGCGTGGCGTGGTGGCTCCCGCTCCCCGACGACGCCGACTCTGACGGCTCGTAGGGTAGTGTTTATATTGGTGAGTCATTGGACGAGACTACCACTCAGGAAGCCCCGACCCGTTCGCAGTCGAGGCGCTCGTTTCACTCGCGCCTCGCACGCGCCACCCGCAACAGTCGGCGTACTCGAATACCACCACCTGTAGTCCCACAAGAACCTTCTCGCCGCACGACGACCACCGCGTGTGTCCCCGAACTCGCGATCCGACTCAACGTCCGATTCACCACCCGACTCTGCGCCGGACCCCGCCGACTCACACACCCCGCGAGCGTCGCCCGTCGACCGGCTCCTCGCGGCGACGCCGGAGCTGCCCGGTCGTCTCCGCCCGTGGCACGGGGTGATGTTGGTCGTCTTCTGTGTGGGTGCCGCCGGCTCGCTCACACAGACGGATATCGGCTCGACGGCCGGACTCGGACCGGAGGCGATCTTCCTCCCGATCCTCTCGGGGCTGTTCGCGGTGGTCGTGTTCCAGTTTACGGTCGGGAACGTGTGGGGGTACGCCGTCGAGTACCGCAACGCCGGTGGCCGGTGGAGCGACTGGGCGTTCCTCGCGCCGATCCTGCTCACGGCGCTGGCGGGCGCGACCGTCGCGGCCGTCCGCCTCGGTGACGACGCGACGCTCCCGGCCGCCCTCCTCGCCGGCGGCTGGGCCGCCTTCTGGGTGTTCGTCGCCTGCGCCGCGGTGCTGTACGTGGTGACGTGGCTCCGTGTCGGCTACCGCGAGGGGCGCGCCGATCCGGAGCGGGAGTGAGTCGCGACTCGCTCACGCGGGTGACGCGACAGATCGGCCGGCTCAGTAGGTGGGGTTCTCCTCGGGCTCGCCGTCGCGGGCGTTGACCACCCGCGCCAGCGTGAACAGCGCGTCCGAGAGCCGGTTGAGGTACGTGACGACCGTCTCGTCGATCTCCTCCTCGCGAGCCAGCGCGACGGTGCGCCGCTCGGCGCGGCGTGTCACGGAGCGGGCGTGGTGGAGACTCGCGCCGGCCTCGCTCCCGGTCGGGAGCACGAAGTCCGTCAGCGGCTCCAGTTCCTCGTCGTACTCGTCGATCAGTGACTCCAGGTGTTCGGCGTGCGACGACGCCACCTGCGGGTCGTCCTCGTCCGGGTCGGGGTTCGCGAGGTCCGCCTGGACGACGTGGAGGTGGTTCTGGATCGCGCGCAGTTCCTCGTCGACGTCGTCGTACCCGGTGGGCCGGACCGTCCCGAGGAGCGCGTTCGCCTCGTCGACGGTGCCGTACGCCTCGATCCGCGGATCCGTCTTCGAGACGCGCGTCATGTCTCGCAGGTCCGTCTCGCCGTCGTCGCCGCGACCGGTGTAGATGCTCATGCGTACACACCGTCACACACGGCCAGAGTAAGGAGGTGTCGCTGCGGCGACTCCGGACTGTCACACCGGTCACTCGGCGGGAGAGTCGGCACCGGGGATTCGGTGGGGGGAGTCGACCCCCGCCACTCGACGACGGTCGACACCCGACGTTCGACGGGGGGTCGGCCGTCTCAGGCGGCCAGGGTGCGCTCGACGTACTCGAGGATGTTCGCGGACTCGTTCATCGTGACGCCGCGCTCGTCGTCGACGAGCACCGGCACCGCGCGCTGACCACTCACGCGCTTGACCTCGTCGCGCTCGGAGTGGAGCGCACCCACCCACTCCGTCTCGTAGTTGATTCCGTGTTCCTCGAGCGCGTCGTGGACCTTCTCGCACCACGGACAGCCGTCCAGCGCGTACAGCGTGATGGACATACCTCCCCTACGAGCGGGGACGGAAAGTGTCTTTCCGGCGAGCGCGCCCGATCACTCCTCGGTGAGGTCCGCGGCCGGCTCGGGGTCGGGTTCGGTGACGAACGCCAACAGCTCGTCGGCGTCCGTCTCGATCCCCTGCCGGGAGAAGAACGCGGCGACGTTGCGACAGTCGCGTTCGAGGAACGACTGCGCGTTCGGGTGGTGGACCGTGACCGCCTGTCCCAGATCGATCACGAACAACTCTCCCTCGTGGATTATCAGGTTGTACTCCGAGAGGTCGCCGTGGACCAACCCGGCGGCGTAGAGCCGGCGCATGTACTCCCGCACCACCTCGAAGGCCGTCTGGGGGTTCTCTACGTCGACTTCCGCGAGTCGCCGCGCGCGGTCCTCGGCGTGCCCGACCAGATCCATCACGAGCACGTTCCGCTCGACGGCGATGGGCTCGGGGACGCGGACACCCGCCCGCTTCGCCCGCTGGAGGTTCGCGAACTCCTTGCGAACCCACGCGAGGACGACCTTCTTCTTGTCCGAGCCGATCCCGTCGAAGCGCGGGTCGCCGGCGAGGTACTCCCGCATCTGACGGAAGTCGGAGGCGTTGATCCGGTACACCTTGATCGCGACCTCCGTCTCCTCGGGGCCGAGCGCCTCGTAGACGTTCGCCTCCTTCCCGGTCGAGACCGGCCCGCCGAAGGCGGCGACGTGGCCGTCCTGGACGAGTTTGTACACCGCGGCGAGTGTCGCGTCGTCGAACACCGACGCCTCGACCTTGAGACTCTCGACGTTCTTGATCCGCTTGCGGAACTCGTCGAACGCCTCGTCTTGGCGGCGCGCGATGGCGTCGGCGTCGGAGTCCTCGACCTCGATCTCTTCGAACTCGTCGCCGAACCCGTCGGCGGCCTCGGGGGCCACGAACCCTCCTGTCATTCGACCGCCAGTACGGCGTCCCGGTGGAAAGGTCCGGTGGTCACCCTCGCGACCGCGCCCGGAAGCGACCGCGACCGCGGCCGACGCGGTCGCTCGCCGACGCGGTGTCGCCACTTGCAGACGCGGTGTCGCCACTCGCGGGCGCGGTGCCGTCACGAGGCGGCCGAGAGCCGGTAGTCGCCCCGCCGCACTCGCCTACGGTGTCGGGAGTGGGCTGTCGTCGCTCGGGTCCTCGACGGGAGTGTCCCACGCGGCGGCCAGCGAGAGCAGCGTCGCCGGATCGGGGTCGTCGGGCACCGTGGGGGCGAGTCGGAGTCCGTGGGTCCGGCCACGGACGGTGTAGTCCGGGCGAACCGGTCCGTCGTCGCGCTGGAGCCGGCGCTTTCGCTCCGAGACCGTGCTGGGCGCCGCGAGCCCGGTCGTCTCTGCCCACTCGACGAGGCGCGCGTTCGCGAGTTCGTGTTTGGCCGCGACGACCACCGCCACGGCGACCGGGTCGAACTGGTCGTCGCCCCGCTGTCCCGCCAGAGCGACGGTCTCTCCGAAGTCGGCGGCGACGGCGGAGCCACAGGCGGCCTCCAGTGTTCGCACGAGTCGCGATCGCGTCGGGTAGGCCACCGCGACGCGCGGCGCACGCTCCCACGCCGCCGCACACGTCGCCCGTGTCTCGTGTCCAGCGTCGAGTCGCCGCGCGGTCACGCCGCCGGGCGTCTCGACCACCGCGACCGCCCGCTCCGGCCCGACGATCAGCGGCGAGCGAGCCGTCCGACTCGTCGCAGATTCGCCGCGGTCGGCCGACCCGGCGTCCGGCTGTCGCCGTCGCACGACGAGCCGGTCCGCCTCGATCAGCGCTGCCGCCGCGGTGCCGGCGAGAAACTCGTCGTCGACGACGCGGACGGCCGCCGGTGCGAGGAGTGCCCGCACCGCCGGTGTCGTCGTCGATCGCCGCGTCGCGGTCCGCAGGTACGCACGCAGCGTCGCCGAACCGGCGTCCAGCAAGTACGTCCACCCGTCGGTCGTCACCGCGTCGAGTGCCGTCGCCACCGCCACCTCGTGCGAGTCGCGCTCTGGCGCCGGCGCCGACTCGTACCGTCGGTGTGGCTGTGAGTGTTCCTCCGTCACGCGACCCGCTCGCTCGGCGGGGTCACTGAAAAGGTAGACGGTACGACCGCTCTCGGCGGTGTAATCCGGTCCGTACGGGTGGATTACGCCACGCGCGGTTCGAACCAGCGTCCGCCGCGTGTACCGACCGGTCGTCCGGTCGCGACCGCCCGCGACCACCGGGGTCACTCGCTCGCGGGACGGTGGGACGCGAGGCGGCGGGGCGCCTCGACCGCGTACCTCGCGTCCGTTCTCCGGAGTCGCTCGGTCGCGGTTCCCGGGGGCCGATCGCTCGGTCGAGAGACGCCGCGAACGCAGGCGAAACGGTGATTCCCGTCGACCCGGTACCGAGAGACAGATGCCAGAGTGTGACCACTGTGGAGAGTCGTTCGCCGACGAGGCGTCGTACGCCGGGCACCTGCAGACGGCACACGACGGCGAGTTGAGCCGGATCGACCGCCGTCGCGTCGCGCAGTTCCAGGCGGACGACGACGACGACGGCCGCTCGCTCGGTACACTCGTCGGTGTCGGCCTCGCGGTCGTGCTCGTCGCCGGACTCGGGGTCGTCGCGGTACAGGGGTTCTTCGGCGGCTCGGAGGGTGGCGGTAGTGGCGAGACGGGACCGCTCGGTCTCCCGCCGTCGGGCGACGATCCGGCACTGTCGAACGTCGAGCGGTTCGACTCGGCGGGGGCTGACCACGTCGCCCCCGGCGCACGACTCTCGTACCCGCAGTCGCCGCCGCTGTCCGGGCCACACTACGGTGGCAGGACCGTCTCCGCCGGGTTCTACGAGGAACGACAGTCTCCGGGTGCGCTGGTCCACTCGCTGGAACACGGCGCGGTCGTGATCTACTACGACCCCGGTGTGCTCTCGGCGGACGCACGTGACCACCTCCGTGGGTTGACGACGACGTACACGGACCCGTGGGGGAGTGTGATCGTGACACCGGCTCCGACCGCCGAGCCGGCGGGGCCGGTCGTGCTCACCGCGTGGCGGACGCGACTGGTGCTGGACGCCCACGACCCGGACGCGATCGATGCGTTCCTCGCCGAGTACCTCGGACGTGGCCCCGAGAACCCGATCCGGTGACGGCTGGGTGCGAGGCGGTCGGTGTCTCCGCCTCGTCGCCCCTCGCCGGACCGTGCCGCCGCCTCGTCGCTCCTCGCCGATCCACCTCACCGTCCTGTCGCTCCTCGCCGATCCACCTCACCGTCCCGTCGCTCCTCGCCGATCCGTGTCTCCGTCGACCGCCAGCCGGCTCCCGGACACCCCGGAGAGACGTGTCGACACCGGGGTCGTTTTCCTCGCGGGGCCTCACGGGCGTGTATGGAACTGTTCGCAGTCCCGGACCTCCCCGAGGTTCGGCCGGGCGACGACCTCGCGGCGCTGATCCGCGAGCGGGTCGACCTCCGGCCCGACGACGTGGTGGTCGTCGCCTCGACCGTCGTCTCGAAGGCCGAGGACCGCACGGCGGATCTCTCGTCGTTCCCGGCAGGCCCGCGGGCCCGCGAGATCGCCACGAACTTGGAGGAGACGACCGGCGACGAGAAGGACCCGCGGTTCGCACAGGCGGTCCTCGAGGAGTCGACGGAGGTACTGATGGAGTCGCCGTTCCTGCTCACTGAGTCGCGGTTCGGCCACGTCGGCGTCAACGCCGGCATCGACCGCTCGAACGTCCCGGACGCGGATCTGTTGTTGCTCCCGCGACGCCCCTCCGAGTCGGCGGCGCGGATCCGCGCCGAACTGCCCGCCGAGCGCGTGATCGTCACGGACACCTCCGGACGCCCGTTCCGACACGGCCAACGCGGCGTCGCGATCGGGTGGGACGGGATCGCGCCGGGCCGCGACTACCGCGGCGAGCGGGACCGGAACGGTCGGGAGCTGGGCGTCACCGTCGAGAACGCGATCGACGAACTCGCGGCCGCGGCGAACCTCGTCGCCGGCGAGGGGGCAAGCGGGACACCGGTGGTCGTCGTCCGCGGGTTCGAGTGGGGCGACCACGACGAGAGCGACGCACACTTCCGCGACGTGTCCGGGGACTTCGTCCGTCAGGCCGTCCGCGAGTGGGAGTTCGAGGGGTAGGATGCTCGGGATCGAACTCACGCCGGAGCACCCGCCCGACCGCGTCGTCGACCTCGGAGAGACCGCCGAGGCGGCCGGCTACGACAGCGTGTTCGTCTCGCACCACTACAACAACCGCGACGCCACCGCCGTGCTCGCGCGGCTCGCGACGGCGACCGACGACGTGCGACTCGGCCCGGGCGTCGCCAACCCGTTCGAGAGTCACCCGGTGACACTCGCCAGCGAGGTGGCGACGCTGGACGAGCTGTCCGACGGGCGCGCGGTGTTCGGGCTCGGCCCCGGCGACCCGTCGACGCTCCGGAACCTCGGTCTGGCGGACGACCGCGGACTCCGGCCCGTTCTGGAGGCGTTCGAGACGGCCCGCGACCTGTGGGCCGGCGAGCGCGTCGACGGCGGCGACACGTTCGACGCCGACGACGCGGGGTTGAACTACACGCCGCCACAGGGAGCGTCCGTCCCGGTGTACGTCGGCGGCGAGGGGCCACACATGTGCCGGATGGCGGGCAAGCGAGCCGACGGATTGCTGTTCAACGGTTCGCACCCGGCGGACCTCGCGTGGGCTCGCGATCGCGTCGACGAGGGGATCGGACGAGCCGACGGGAAGACGGCCGCCGACTTCGACCTCGCGGCGTACGCCTCCGTCAGCGTCGCCTACGACGCGGCCGCGGCCCGCGAGGCGGCACGCCCGCCGGTGGCGTTCGTCGCCGCCGGCTCCCCGCCGCCGGTGCTCGACAGACACGGGATCGACCACGAGACGGCGAGCGAGGTCGGCGACCTGATCGCCGCCGGGGAGTTCTCCGAGGCGTTCGCGACCGTGACCCCGGCGATGATCGACGCCTTCTGTGCGGCCGGCACGCCCGAGACCGTCGCCGACCGGATCGCGGCGATGCTCGAGTCGGCCGACTCGCTCGTCGTCGGTTCGCCGCTGGGGCCGGACCTCGACGCCGCCGTCGAGTTGGCCGCCGAGGCCGCGCCGGACAGTATCGTGGAGTGAGTGATCGACCGCGAGAACCGAGTTCGCTCCTCCGTCTACACGACACCGCGACGGAACCAGCGACGCCGACGCGTCGAGCGCCAGGGTCGACCGCTCACCGCTCGTCCTGCTTCGCGGCCCCGGCGCCGGCGGTCTCGGAGCCCGCCTCCGGGTTCGGGTAGCCGGTCGGGATTCGCCCCTCCGCCTCGCGCGTTCCGCGACCGGGACTCGGCAACGAGAGTCCGAGTGGCTGGAGCAACGCGCCGAGTGCGACGTAGCCCAACACGCCCGTCGACACGACCAGGAACGCCGTGCCAGCGACGACGGAGACGAAAGACAGCGGGTCCCGCAGCGCCACCTCCGTGCCGATCGTGATCGCCATCTCGGCGACACTCGCGGCGAGTTCGACGAGGAAGTCCGTGACAGTGACCATACCGCCGTTGGGGCCCGCGAGGATTTCAGCGTTCGGGGTTCGGTGTCTGGACCACATCCGCCGGTCCCCTGTGTCCCCTGGCGTGTTTCGATCCGTGTTTCGGGGGAAAGTACTTGTACACCGAAACACGATGTTACCGTGTCGGTAAGGCCGTGAGAGGGAGATGACCTCGCACAGGTGAGAAAATCACCTCGTCCGGCTACGTTCGACCCTCTCGACGACGAACGTGGTTACGGGCTGGCGGGTGGGAGCCCGATCACGGCTCGACTTCGTACACGTGCAGTCGCAACTCGAACTCGTCCAGTACGTGCCCACCACACCGAACGACGCGTTCGGAGCCGAGGCGATCCAACCATCCGGCGTCTCGCTTGTGATCCGCTGCGGCAGCACCGGCGAGACAGTCGGCGGTCTGTACCTCCTTCTCCTGCCGTGAGCCACGGAACTCCGCGGAGAGTGTCGACGAGAGTTCCTCGATACGCTCCCGAATCGCCTCCGACTGCCTCGCCGACGCGACCCGGTCGAACGTCAGTGTATCTCGTGTCGCCTCGGTGTGATCGTCCAGCCGTCGAACGAGTTCTGTGTAGGCCCGTGCGCGCAGTGCCAGGTCCCACTCGAGGTCGAAACGACCGTCGTACAACAGGTGTGCGTCGGCCAACTGGTGGAGTCCGTGAGATGTCACCGTCGCGACGCCGAACTCCAGCCGAGAGTCGGCGAGGCGCCCGAACAGTCGACGCTTCTGCTCCTGGAAGAGATCGTTCCACCTCGCCTCCGGAACGTCTCGAACGTCGTCCACCGTGCGCTTGGCGTACCTCCGGCACTCGTTCGTCTCTCCCGCCACGACGCCGGCGACGTACACCTCGCAGTTCCCGTGGATCACTCCTCTCAAATCTCCAGAGGCGTCGCCGAAGTACGGCACGTGAGAACGGTGTGGCGGTCGCACAAATATTTCTTTCTGTCGGAAACTGTTGTCGGACCAGGCAAAGAAACTAGACGACGACGGTAGTACTGTAAGTTTCCGACTACGAGGTTGCCTCGCCGATCCGCTCCAACAGCTCGTCCGGCGTCTCCGCGGGGGCGACATCCCGGCCCCGAATCACCGCGGCTCCGTCGGGGGCGTCGTCGGCGTCGGGGACGACCACCTTCTCGTGGTCCGCGACGCGGAGCGCGGCGCGGTGGAGGTCCGAGCCGACGCCGTCGCCGACCGCGACGACCAACGGCTCCGAGAGACAGCGATCGACGGCGGCCCCGTACCCAGCCACCTGCGGCCCCATCCGCTCGGTCGCGTCGGCGAACGCCGCCAGTCCGCGCTCGGCGCGGTCGCGGTACCGGTCCGCGCCCGTCAGTGCCGCCAGATCGAGCAGCCCCTCCGCGAGCGCGACCGTCCCGTCGATGGGTCGCAACGGCCGGTCGAGCAACCCGACACCCGCGGCGGGGCCGTCGCGGAACCCGTCCTCGTCGCCCAACTCCGCGACGGCGCGGTCTGCGACGGCCGCGGCCACGTCGACACCCTCGCCGAGCACCTGCGCGGCGGTGGTGAACGCCCGGACGACCCGGCCGGCGTCCGACAACAGGTCGACCGGCGCGTCGTCGGCGTCGAAGTGTCGCACTCGCCCGGCCGTCTCGGTGTCTCTCCCCGTCTCGGTGTCCGCCCCCGTCCCGATCAGCGTCTCGCGGAGGTACCGCAGTGCGCCACGTGCGTCCTCACGCGCCTCGTCGTCGTCGGTGTACGCCGCCAGCCACAGCAGTGCGTCGGCCGCGAGCGCGTTGCCGTCGGCGTACGCCGTCAGGTCCCGGCGGTCCCCGTCCGGCCCGACGCTGCCGCCGAAGGCGTCCCCGACGCGCAACTGGTCGCGTAGGAACCCGGCGGCGCGGTCGGCGGCAGTGTGGTACGCCTCCTCGCCGGTGTAGAGGTAGCCGTGTGCGAACGTCCGCAGCAGTGCGGCGTCGTCGACGAGCAGGCGCTCGCGGTGGACGCCGCTCCAGTCGCGGCCGGCGGCGTAGCGGTAGAAGCCGCCGTCGGGGCCCTGGAGGTGTCGCCGGATCGCGTCCAGCGTCGCCACCGCGCGCTGGCGGTCGCGCTTGAGTGCGAACGCGACCGTGTCCGGCAGCGGGAACTTCGCGTCCGTCCCCCACCCGGCGAACTCCTCGTCCCACTGCCGGTCGAGTTGGCCGGCGAAGTGCCGCGGGATGGCCTCGGACAACTCCCCGGACGGGGTGTCGTTGCCGGCGAGCGCGCGCGGCACTCGCCCGGCGGCGGTCCCCTGTGCGTCCCAGCGCTCGCGGACCTTGTCGAGGATACCACGGAACCCGTCGGGTGCGAGGTACGTCGCGCCGGTGAGGACCTCGCCGTCGGGGGTACAGAAGACGGTCGACGGAAACCCACCCATGTTGTACCGCTCGCGGACCCGCGGCTGGCGGTCCACGTCCACCTTCACGGGGACGAATCCGTCGTCGACGTTGGCGGCGGTGCGCGGCTCGCCGAACGTCTCGGCGAGCATCTGGTGGCAGTCGTCACACCACGTCGCCGTCAGGAACAACAGCACCGGGCGGCCCGTGCGCTCGGCGATCTCGAACGGCTCCGCACCCCACTCGTGCCACTCGACGTGCGAGGTGTCGACCGGCTCGTCGTCGCGTGTCGCGTCGTCGGTCACACCCACACTCCGTGTGCCGGGCGCGTAAACCTCGCGTTCTCTCGTGTCCGCCGACGGAGAGACGCTGCGCGTTCTCTCACGTCACCCGGCGGAGAGACGCTGGAAAAGGGCTATACGCGTCGGCGAGAACCGTGGTGTATGGTCAGATGGCGGTACGTGCTCGCGGCGCTGTTGTTGGTGCCGCTCGTCGACGCCACCCTGCTCGTGTTCGTCGCCGGCGAGATCGGCGGCGTCACGACCGTCCTCCTGGTGGTGTTGACCGGACTCCTCGGGATGCTCCTCGTCCGCGCGGAGGGACGCCACACTCTCCGGAAACTCCGCCGTGCGGTCGGGCGCGGGGAGCCACCCACCGACCAGTTGCTGGACGGGGCGTTCCTGATCGCCGCGGGGGCGTTCCTGCTCACGC
The DNA here is from genome assembly GCF_041361345.1 of Halobaculum sp. MBLA0147. Classification (NCBI taxonomy): domain Archaea; kingdom Methanobacteriati; phylum Methanobacteriota; class Halobacteria; order Halobacteriales; family Haloferacaceae; genus Halonovum; species Halonovum rutilum. Next base: position 2,448,053 of record NZ_JBGKAD010000001.1, read on the forward strand.
CGGGGCTCGTGACGGACGTGCTCGGGTTCCTGTTCGCGCTCCCACCGACGCGGTACCCGGCTCGCGAGGCGCTGAAGCGGTACGTCGTGGTGCCGTACCTCGACGAGCAGACCGGCGGCTTCGCCACCGGGAACGTCTACGTCGGCGGCTTCCCGGGCGGCGGCGACCGCGAGGACGGCGGTCTCGGTGGCGTCGGGACGGACGGCGGCGGCCCGTTCGGCGGGAGCGGCGACTCCGGCGGTCCCTTCGGCGGCGACGGCGGTCCCTTCGACGACGCCGACGACGAGCGGACGGACGACGACACGGTCGACGTGCGCGACGACGAGTACAGCGTGAAGTGACGCGGGGTCGGAGCGGTCTGTCTCCGTTGAAGCGACGTTCTCACCGGCGCGACGCTTCTGGCGGCGCACCCGACCGCGACCGCACCGACCCCTCGAGCCTACACCGCGACCGCGCCGACTCCCTGGGACTCCACCGCGACCGCACCGCTGCCCGCTCGACACAACGCTTTTGTACAGATACGCCCATCGGTGTACACGGATGAACACGACAGGGGAGCTCGCGCCGGCGGTCGCGTCGATCCTCGACGCGGCGGCCGACCGCGGGACGGCGGACGAGCGCGTCGCGGCGGACGCACGGTCGTTCCCGGACGCGGTCGCGGCGGCGGAGGCGGACGGCCGGGTCCCGGTCGTCGCGGAGGTGAAACCGACCAGTCCGACCACGGACGGCGAGCGCGTCGCCGACCCGGCGACGCTGGCCGAGGGGATGGTCGCCGGCGGTGCGACGGCGATCTCCGTGTTGACCGAGCCGGACCACTTCGGCGGATCGGCGGCGGCGCTGGCGGCCGTCCGCGAGGCCGTCGACGTGCCGGTGCTCCGGAAGGACTTCCTGTTGCGCGAGGCGCAACTGGACATCGTCGCGGCGGATCTGGTGTTGTTGATCGCGCGGTTCCTCGGCCCGGAGCCGGACGCGGCGGGCCACGGTGCCGACGACCTCTCGACGATGGTCGCGGCCGTCCGCGACCGCGGAATGGAGCCGCTCGTCGAGGTCCACTCCGAGGCGGAACTCGAGGCGGCCGTCGACGCCGGCGCCCGCGTGATCGGGGTCAACAACCGCGACCTCGCGCGGCTGGAGGTCGACCTGGAGACGTTCGAGCGCGTCGCGCCGGCGGCACCCGACGACGTGACTCTGCTCGCGGAGAGCGGGCTCGCCACGGCCGCCGACGCCCGCCGGATGCGGGCGGCCGGCGCCGACGGACTCCTGATCGGCTCCGCGATCATGGAGGGTGTCGCCTCCGGCAACGAAGACGGCGTCGTCGGAGACGACGAAGCGGGCGTCGCCTCCGGCGAGGAGAGTGACCTCGACGCCGGTGAGAAGACAGAGAGCGTCGCCGAGCGGGTCGCGACGAACACCCGGCGATTTACGACGGCGGAGTCCCAGGAGACGGACGTGACGACCGACACCACGGACGCGACGGAGGTGGACCGATGAGCGACGCCGAACGGACCGGTCCCAGCGGGATCGACGGCGACGGGATCGAACCCGGCCGGTCGAGCGCGGACGGGAAGTTCGGCCCGTACGGCGGTCAGTACGTCCCCGAGGCGCTGATGCCGGCGATCCGCGAACTCGAAGACGCCTACGAGCGGTACGTCCTGAACAACGAGGACGGGTTCGTCGACGAGTTCCGGCGCCGCATCGAGGACTTCGGCGGCCGGCCGACCCCGCTGCAGTACGCCGAGAACCTCTCGGCGCGGTACGACACGGACGTGTACCTCAAACGCGAGGACCTGCTCCACGGCGGCGCCCACAAGCTGAACAACGCCCTCGGCCAGGTGTTGCTGGCGAAGTACATGGGCAAAGAGCGGATCATCGCCGAGACCGGCGCGGGCCAACACGGCACCGCGACGGCGATGGCGGCGGCCCACCTCGACATGCCCTGTGAGATCTACATGGGCGAACGCGACATCACGCGCCAGCGGCCCAACGTCTTCCGGATGAAGCTCAACGGCGCGGAGGTCGTGCCGGTGACGACCGGCCGCGGGACGCTGAAGGAGGCCATCTCCGAGACGATGCGCGACTGGGCGACGACGGTCGAGGAGACCCACTACGTGATCGGCTCCATCGTCGGCCCGCACCCGTTCCCGACGATGGTGCGGGACTTCCACGCGTTGATCTCCGAGGAGGCGCGGGCACAACTCCACGAGCGAGCGGGCCAGTTGCCCGACGCGGTGTTGGCGTGTGCCGGCGGCGGCTCGAACACGATGGGCACTTTCCACCACTTCGTCGACGACGAGGACGTGGGGCTGTACGCCGTCGAGGCGGGCGGCTCTTCGCTGGCGGTCGACGAGGAGGAGGGTGTCGCCCCCAACTCGGCGTCGCTGTCGACGGGGACGGAGGGTGTCCTCCACGGCGCGCGGACGAAACTGCTGCAGGACGGCGACGGCCAGATCGTCGAGAGCCACTCCGTCTCCTCGGGGTTGGACTACGCCGGCGTCGGGCCGGAGTTGGCCCACCTCGTCGACGAGGGGCGCGTCCAGCCGGTGAACGTCGACGACGACGCCGCCCTCGAAGGGTTCCACCGCCTCTCCCAGCGGGAGGGAATCATCCCGGCGTTGGAGACCGCCCACGCGTTCGGCTACCTGGAGGAACACCACGACGACCTGGGTGACGTGGTCGTCGTCAACGTCTCCGGGCGCGGGGACAAGGACCTCGCGGCGGCGCTGGAGGAGACGGAACAGCGCGACCTGTCGAACGCGCCGGACATGGGCGAGTTCTCCGGAGGGATGTGATGTCGGGGAGTGACCTCGCGACGGCGTTCGCGGCCGACGACCCGGCGTTCGTCCCGTACCTCGCGGTCGGGGACCCGAGCTACGAGGCCTCGCAGGCGTACGTCGAGGCGCTCGCGGAGGGCGGTGCCGACGCGATCGAACTCGGCTTACCGTTCTCGGAGCCGATCGCGGAGGGCCCGACGATCCAGGAGGCGATCGTCCGGGCACTGGACGCCGGGATGACGCCAGAACGGTTCTTCGAGTTCGTCGAGGACCTCGACGTGGACGTGCCGCTCGTCTGTATGACCTACTACAACCTGCTGTACCAGTACGGCGAGGTCGACGAGGGCGAACGGCGCCCGCGGCCGTTCGTCGAGCGGGCCGCCGAGGCCGGGATCTCCGGGTTCGTCGTGCCGGACCTGCCGGCCGAGGAGGCGGGGCCGCTGCGGGAGGCGTGCGACGAGTTCGGGCTGGACTTGATTTCGATCGTCGCGCCGACGACGGAGGACGAGCGACTGGAGCGACTCGTCGACGTGTCGTCGGGCTACCTCTACGTCCAGGCGCGACTGGGTGTGACGGGGACGGACGTGGGTGCCGCCGACCGCACCGCCGAGTCGCTGGAGCGACTCGCAGAGTACGACCTGCCGAAGGCGGTCGGGTTCGGGATCGACGGCGGCGAGAAGGCGGCGGACGTGATCGAGGCGGGCGCCGACGGGATCATCGTCGGCTCCGCGCTGGTCGAGATCGTCGCCGACGGCCACGAGCGCGACCGGTCGACGGCGGCGGTCGCGGCCGACCTCGAGGAGTTGGCACGGGAACTGAAGACGGGGGCGCGTCGTGGCTACGAGCGACGCGTGCCGCGACCCGAAGGATCTTGAGGCCGACTCGTCCGCAAGGAACTTCCGGTCGCTCGCACGACGGAGAGACACTGTGACACACGCCGGACTCGACGCACGACTGGACCGGATCTCCACGGACGGGCGGTACCTGATCGTCCCGATGGACCACGGGATCACGCTCGGTGCCGTGACGGGCTTGAAGGACATCGAGGGGACGATCGACGCCGTCACGCGCGGCGGTGCCGACGCCGTGTTGACCCAGCGCGGGATCGCGCCGCGGGTCCACGGCAACGCGAACGGTGCGGGGTACGTCGCGCACCTGAACGCCTCGACGGCCATCGGGCCGGACAGCAACGACAAGCGCCAGACCGGGACGGTCGTCGACGCCATCCGTGCGGGCGCGGACGCGGTGTCGATGCACATCAACGTCGGCTCCGACTACGAGCGCGAGCAGCTCAAGTTCCTCTCGGAGTTGACGAGCGAGGCGGCCGGCTACGGCGTGCCGACGCTGGCGATGGCGTACGCCCGCGGCGCGAACCTGACCGGCGAGGACCCCGAACACGACCCCGAGTACCTGGGCCACGCAGTCCGGCTGGCCGAGGAGGTCGGCGCGGACGTGGTGAAGACCGCCTACTCGGGCGACCCGGAGACGTTCGAACACGTCTGTGAGTCGACGGCGCTGCCGGTGGTCATCGCCGGTGGGTCGCCGTCGGGCGACCGCGCGACGCTGGAGGCGGTCCGCGGCGCGATGGACGCCGGTGCGGCGGGTGTCTCGATGGGGCGGTCGATCTTCCAACACGACGACCCCGAGGCGATCACCCGCGCCGTCTCCGCGGTGGTCCACGAGGACGCCGACGCCGAGGACGCGCTCCACGGCGCCGAACTGCTGTAACTCCAGGCCGCGTCTCGGTCGAGTCCGGACGCCGACCCGCTGTGCCCCAGTCGCCGACCCGTGCGATCTGACCTTCTGTCGACTTCTCTCTCGCCAGTGTCTCACGGCCAATTGCAACGCCGAACGGCACGAGAGATGACTCCGCTGGACCACCGAGCGCCGTGCTCGCGCGCCGCGAGCTATCCTGTCCCACGCTAGGGGACACATTGATTAGCTCGTCCGACGTACGTTCGGGTATGTCCCGACGGAACCCGATCGACGACATCGAGCAGGTGTTCGAGCGGATGAACCGCGAACTCGCCAACATCGGCGAGGGATTCGAGCCGCGCGGCCGCGGCGGCGTGAACGTCGACGTGCTCTCGCGCGACGGCGAGATCGTCGTCGTCGCCGACCTCCCCGGCTTCACGAGCGAGGACATCGACGTGTCGCTGGTCGACCGGGAGTTGACGATCACTGCCGAGGCGAGCGACGAGACGGAGACGGCCGTCGACGACGAGTCCGTCCAGGTCCACCGCCGCGAGCGCCACGCCCGCTCCGTCGAGCGGCGACTCCGACTCCCCGAGGACGTGGTCGAGGCCGAGACGACCGCCGAGTACGAGCACGGCGTCCTGACGGTGACGCTCCCGACACTCGAGAGCGAGACCGTCGAGGGCACCACCATCGACGTGAACTGACGACGCCAACCGAGCGGGTGACCCGAACTGGCGCCGGCCGCTCACACGCTCGCTCCGCCACGAGGTGCCTCCCCGGTCGAGAGGCGACGAGAAACTCGAATTCGAGTACCGATCTCGACGAGACCGCCGGAGAGCGGCGCGATCCGGAAAGCTACTTGCCCCGCCGGGTGGAACCGACGAGCAGAGATGGCGTCGACAGACACCGGCACGGAGGAGGTGGTCCACGAACCGGACCCGGCGTTCGCCGAGGCGACGAACGTCCGGCAGTTCATGCGAGAGTACGACATCCCGGACCACGAGGCGCTGATCGAGCGCACGACGACGGACCTCGACGGGGACCCGGACTCCGGCGTCGAGTGGTTCTGGGACGAACTCGTCGACTACCTCGGGATCGACTTCTACGAGGACTACGACACCGTCCGCGACGACACGGACGGCCCCCAGTTCTCGCGGTGGTACCCCGGCGGGGAACTCAACCTCGCGCACAACGTGCTCGACCGCCACGCCGCCCGCGACAGCGAGCGTCGCAACAAGATGGCCTGCATCTGGGAGGGGGAACCCGGCGACGAGCGCCACGTCACCTACCACGACCTCCACCGACAGACGAACCGCGTCGCGAACTACCTCGACTCGGTGGGTGTCGAGACGGGTGACACCGTCGGGCTGTACATGCCGATGGTGCCGGAGGTGATCTCGATCCTCTACGGCTGTTTCAAGGTGGGCGCGATCGCGGTGCCGATCTTCTCCGGGTTCGGCACGGAGGCGACCGCGACGCGGATCGCCGACTCGGAGTGTTCCGTGTTGTTCACCGCCGACGGCTTCTACCGCCGCGGCAGCGAGGTGACGCTGAAGGGGACCGCCGACGAGGCGATCGCCGAGGCCGGCCACGTCGAACACACCGTCGTCTACGACCGCCTCGGGTCGAGCGGGGACGCCGACGCAGACACCGACGAGGACCTCCCGATCCCGTGGCACCACGACCGCGACACCTGGTGGGCCGACAGCGTCGCCGCCGCGGACGACGACTACGAGACGCGGTCACTCTCCTCCGACCAGGAGTCGATGCTGCTGTACTCCTCGGGGACGACGGGGGAGCCGAAGGGGATCGTCCACACCCACGCGGGCGTACAGATGCAGTGTGCGAAGGAGCTCCACTTCGGGTTCGACCAGAAGCCGTCGGACCGGTTCTTCTGGGTCTCCGATATCGGGTGGATGATGGGGCCGTGGACGCTGATCGGCAACCACACGTTCGGCGGCACCGTGTTCATGTACGAGGGTGCCCCGGACCACCCGCAGCCCGACCGCTTCTGGGAGATGATCGACCGCCACGACCTGACGCAGTTCGGGATCTCGCCGACGGCGATCCGGGCGCTGCGCGAGCGGGGTGACGAGTGGCTCGCGGACCACGACCTCTCCTCGCTGCGGATCCTGGGGTCGACCGGCGAGCCGTGGGACCCCGAGTCCTGGCGGTGGTTCTACGAGCACGTCGGCGGCGGGGAGTGTCCGATCGTCAACATCTCCGGCGGGACGGAGATCTGTGGCTGTTTCCTCATGCCGATGCCGGACCAGCCGCTGAAGCCGTGTACGCTCGGCTCGCCGGGGCTCGGGATGGACGTCGACATCGTGGACGCCGACGGGGAGTCGGTGGCGGAGACGGGCGAGCGTGGGTTCCTCGTCGCGCGCGACTCCTGTCCCTCGACGACGAAGTCGCTGTGGTCGGGCGACGAGCGGTACCTCGAGGAGTACTGGTCGACGTGGCCGGACCTGTGGGACCACGGCGACTGGGCCCAGAAGGACGCCGACGGGTTCTGGTTCCTCCACGGGCGGGCCGACGACGCCCTGAACGTCGCCGGCCGGAAGATCGGCCCGGCGGAGATCGAGGGCGTGTTGATCGACCACCCGGATGTGAACCGCGCGGCGGCGGTCGGGGTGCCGGACGACACCACCGGCACCGCGGTCGTCGCCTACGTCGTCACGGAGCCGGGCGTCACCGGCGACGACGACCTGCGTGCGGAGCTGACGGAACTTGTCGGCGAGGAACACGGCAAGCCGTTCCGTCCGCGCGAGGTGTTGTTCGTCGACGCCTTCCCGAAGACGCAGTCGGGGAAGATCATCCGCCGCGCCATCGCCTCGGTCCACGAGGGCGAGGACCCCGGCGACCTCTCCTCGATGGAGAACCCCGAGGCGCTCGAGGCGATCCGGGACGCGTCCTGATCTCTCGGACGGCTCGTCTCGGTCGTCCGAACGCTCCGTCTCGATCGTCCGAACGCTCCGTCTCGATCACCCGAACAACTGTTCGAACAGCGCCGCCTGTCCCCGGCGGAGGCGTTCGAGGAAGGCGGTCTTGCCGACCCCCAACTCGGCGGCCACCTCCGCGGCGGTGACGGCCTTCGGCACGCCGAAGTACCCCATCGCGTGAGCCGTGCGGATCGCCGCCTCCTGTGCCGGGGTCAGGTCGAACCGCCCGGCGCTCTCCTCGGTGTCCGGTCCCAGCGGGTAGACCCGTTCCAGACTCACGCCGACGCGGTCGCCGGCGGCCGCCATCACACCCTGGAGCACCTCGCGCCCGACGACCGCCCCGGCGAAGCGTGCCCCGTCTGGCTCGTAGGTGAGTGTCTCGGGCATGAACCCAACGTCGACGAGGTCGTGGACCACACACGGTGCCAAGGAGAGACAGCGGTAGACGGCGCGGTCACCCGCGTCGGCGCGGTGGAGGTACCGGACCCTGTCGTCGGCGTCCAGCGTCGCCGCCACGTCCGCCTCGGCCGGCGCGGAACACCTGACGAGCGCGTTGCCGTCGCGACGCAGCGCCGGCGGCTCCGCGGTCACGGTCGCCTCGTGGGCGGTCGCGGCGTCCGCGAGCGGACAACCGTCGCCCGTCACGCCCACCTCCACGACCAGACACTCGTCGATCACGCGGCAACACTCGCGTCGAGGATACATAAACCCCGGCTACAGACGGGCCAATCCCTACGTCACGGTAGTTCCTGACGGTAGGTATGGACATCGAGACGGTCAAGGAGCGTGCCGGGCCACGCGAGTTCGGGCCGGCCGACGACATGCCCGAGGAGTACCGCCGCGCGGCCACGCGGATGATCCAGTTCCACGCCAACAGCGAGGTGATGGGTGGGTACCTCGACAAGCAGTTCACCCGCCACGCGCCGTCGCTCGACCGGAAACTGGCGTGTACGGCGAAGGTCCAAGACGAGATCGGCCACGCGCAGCTGCTGTACCGCGCCGCCGAGACGCTGGGCGTGAAGACCCGCGAGGAGATGCTGGACGAACTCGCCAACGGCGAGGGGAAGTTCCTCAACTGTTTCCACTACCCGGTCGACTCCTGGTACGAGGCCCCGATGATCGACTTCTTCGTCGACGGCGGGGCGATGCGCCGACAGGCCACGCTGAAGACCACCTCCTGGACCCCGTACGCCCACGCGATGGACAAGGTGTGTTTCGAGGAGGGGTTCCACGTCAAGCACGGCGAGTCGATCCTCAAGGAGCTGATGACCTCCTCGAAGGCGACCCGAGAGCGCGTCCAGGAGACGTTCGAGACGTGGTGGCCGCGCATCCTCCAGTTCTTCGGGCCGACGAACGACGAGTCGCACCACAACGACTTCGCGCAGGACGTGGGTCTGAAGACGGCGACGAACGACGAACTCCGCAACTCGTTCCTCAACATGTACGTCCCGAAGGCGGAGAAGTACGGCCTGGAGATCCCGGAGTACCCGCGCATCTTCGAGCGTGACGACGGGACGATGGCGATCCGCGAGGACGACCTCGACTGGGACGAGTTCTGGACGATCTCGAAGAACGACTACGAGGGGAGTCACGAACAGATCGGCACCCGACGGCGGCGCCAGGAGGCCGTCGAGTGGGTGCGCCAGTCGATGGACGACTGGGAGGCGTCGGGCGGAACCACGCCGCAGGCGGCCGACTGAGAGACCACACATGATCTGGGAAGTGTTCAGACAGGAGGAACCGGGCGACTACCACCAGCACGTCGGCAACGTCCACGCGCCGGACCGGGAGATGGCGAAGCAGTTCGCCCAGATCCAGCACGCCCGCCGGATGCAGACGAACTCGCTGTGGGTCGTCCCGCAGGAGGAGATCGGTGAGGTCGACGCCGAGGACACCAGCTTCGGCGGTACCACCGACAAGTCCTACCGCTGGGCGATGACGTACAACGACATCGACGCCTCCTTCGCCGAGGAGGTCGCCGACAGCGAGGAGGAACAGCGCGAGGCCGCGGAGAAACGCTCGGAGGCCCAGTCGTGACCGCCGCCGGACTCGACCGCGAGGACCTGACGGACGAACAGCAGACCGCGCTGGAGACACTGCTGTTCCGCCTCGCAGACGACGAGTTCGTCCACGCCGAGCGCGCGACGGAGTGGCAGATCTACGCGCCGACACTGGAGTCGGACCTCGCCCTCGCCAACGTCGCCCAAGACGAGTTCGGGCACGCACGGCTCTGGTACGACCTCCTGCAGGAACTCGGCTACACGGAGGCCGAGTGTATCTGGGAGCGCGACGCCGACGACTGGACTCACTCGACACTCGTCGAGCGGCCGTTCCCGGACGGCGGCTGGGGGAACGCGATCCTCCGGGGGTACCTCTACGACGTGGCCGAGCGCATCCGACTGGAGGCGTTGATCGACACGAGTTACGCCCCGCTCGCGGACCGCGTCGGCAAGGCGCTCGACGAGGAGGAGTACCACCGCGAACACGCCGAGAACTGGCTGGACCGACTCGCCGGCGGCGGCGAGTCCCACGAGCGACTCCAGCGGGCCGTCGACGACCTGTTCCCGCACGCGCTCTCGCTGTTCGCACCCAGCGAGCACGAGGAGACGATCCTCGACGCGGGGTTCCGCACGGAGTCGACCGCCGACATGCGCGAGGAGTGGCTCGACACCGTGATCCCGCGACTGGAGTCGCTGGGGCTCGACGTGCCCGATCCGGAGGACACCGACCTGCCAGAGGCGCGCGGTCGTGACGGCACTCACACCGACGCGTGGTTCGACCTCCAGGCGGAGTTCACCGCGACGTACGGCGAGATCGACCCGGACGAGCCGGCGACGCTCTCCAGCGAGGGGGTGTGACGTGCCGACGAACGCACCGATAGACTCGGAGGCGTGCGCCTACACCGAGTACGAGGACGGGGAGTCGCCCGCGGACTACCCGAAGACCGGCGCAGGTGCCGAGGGTGTCGAAGCCGAGATCTGGGACGCCCTCCGCGAGGTGGAGGACCCGGAGATGCCCGTCAGCATCGTCGATCTCGGACTGATCTACGGCGTCGAGGTGGACCCCGAGAGTGGCACTGCCGAGGTCGAGATGACACTCACCTACTCCGGGTGTCCGGCTCGCGACATGCTCCTGAACGACGTGGAGTGTGCCGCAGAGACCGCCTCGGAGGTCGACGACGCCGAGGTCCGCCTGCGGTACTCCCCGGAGTGGAACGTGAACATGGTGACCGAACGGGGTCGCTCGGCACTGCGCGACTTCGGACTGAGTGTGTGAGTATGAGTGATTCAGAGACCCCCAGCGCGCCGACCGACGACGCCGACCCGAGTACCGAGACCAGCGGCGAGACCGCGGGTGCAGAGTGTCCGTACTGCGGCTCGACGGAGACGGAACGCGACCACCCGCAGGGTCCCTCGTCGTGTCGGTCGATGCACTTCTGTAACGAGTGTCAACAGCCGTTCGAGCGGTTCGGGTAGGTAGGTGTCGACGTGTGGACGGCACCCGGACGAGGGTTTTTCACCGATTCCGAGGCAACGGCGAGGTATGAGTGACCGAGTCGAGAACGACGACCCCGTCGTCACGGAACTCTCCAGTGACGGCGAGACGGCGATCCCTGCGCCGGTCCGCGAGTGTTTGGCCCTCGAACCGGGCGACGAGATCCGGTGGCGCATCGACGGGGAGACGGTCCGTGTCCGTCGGGCCACGCCGACGGCGAAGGGTGTCGCCTACGCGGACGACGTCCCGATCGAGGATCGAGAGGAGTGGGTGACCAACGCGAACGAACGCCTCCGCCGGAAGCGCGAGACGGACTGGGACGGGGCTGGTGAGTAGATGGCGACGTACGTCGCCGACGCCGTCGCGATGAACCGTCGACTGATCGGTGCCGAGCCCGCCCGTGTCGCGGGAGTGTTCGACCGCGCACGACGGGGTCTCGACAGTCTCCTCGCCACGCCCGTCCAGTTGGCCGAGGTCGCCGACACGTTCACGCGACGCGACGAGATCGCGGGCACGACACCGTCACTCACCGGACGAGAGGCCGTACGGACACTGTTGGACGGCCCCGTCGACTCGACACCCGTCGACCGGGCCGTCCTCCTCCGACTCGACCGGCTGTTCGACTACTACTCGATCCACGACGCCGTCCTCGTCGCCGCACACGAGACGCTCGACGCGGACGGCATCGTGACGAACGACCGCGAGATCGAGACGTTCGACGGTGACGCCGCCGTGTGGTCGTAGCCGTTGGGTCACCGCGTCGTGCGCCCTCCGAGAACAAACACGAGCAGTGCCATCGAGAGCGCGCCGACACGTCAGAACAGTTCGTCGAGCGTCCTGTCGCCGTCTGCGTCCTCGTTCAGAACGCTCGGGTCCGCAGGGGCCGCGTCGGCGTAGAACGTCTCCTCGCGGAGTTCTCTGAGTGTCGTGCCCTCGTCGGTCACGGCCGTCAGATCGGCCGAGGAATCGGTGTCTATCTCCGATCCATCGTGGCCGAGTGCTTTCCGAACCGTCGACGGGAGCGTAGGCCGTGGTGCGTTCTCGTGGCGGCCGACCGTCTCGGTCTTGTGTGTCGCGTCGTGGACGGCACGGAGGACAGCTACTCCGCGGAGGTAGTTGTACTCGGTCAGCAGCGAGACACCGAAGGCGGTGAACCCCCAGAAGTCCGCCGGCACGTCACGCGAGTCCTCGTTCGGCTCGTGGTGGTACTGGGTCAGAATCTCGTGGTCCGCGAGGTTGGCGAGTTGCTCGCTGATCGCGGAGCGACTGCGCGGGACGTAGTACGCGATCTCGGTCGTGGACGCGAGGTTCGACGGGTGGCCGAGGAGAACTTGCAGAACGTTGTGTCGCGTCTCCTGTGAGAGATACCGCTGGACCGTGCGCTCGGTCTCGTACGGGACGCTGTCGTCGAGGTCGAAGACGTCCGCGACCGAGGGCGTCTCCGCGTGACCCTCCGATCCGGTGGCTGTCTCAGAGCGACTCATCGTTGCCCGTCCGTACGCACGGGTGTCGGGTAAGCATTCCGGACAGACCACGACGATTCTCTGGCTCGAATCCGTCGTGGTCGAAACACTCTTGCGCTCCGTTACTGATATCGTCACAGTATGGTCGATTCTACACGTCGCAGACGTGTCTCCGAGGCACTGTCGCGGGCACTCCGAGACATCTCGCTCCCCGTCGAGGACTACACGACGATCCGGACGTGGGTGGACGAGGAACTTCCCCAACTTCACAGCCCCGCTGTCACCTCCTATCTCGTCTTCGGGAGTTACAGAGGACGCTACCACGAGTCCTTGCGACTCGCGCAGTACGAACTGTCGAAACCGGTGAGCGTCACTGCGGTGGTCCTCGGAGACACGCCGGAACTCGGTCTCACGGTCGCGGAGATCGGGCCGGACCCGTTGGCGTTTCTCGTGAAGTTCCACCTCTTGACGGCGTTCGCCGACCGGAACGTCGGCATCTACGAGAAGGACTCCGGTGGCGAGGCGGTCGAACTCGGACTGCTCACGGGTGAGTCGTGTTTCGAGCAGACGACACTGTTGCCTCGTGACTACTACGGGAGAGAGAGCGACGACATCCAGGATCGAGCAGACGTGTTCTCGGTTGCACGCCACGTCGCGTTCGCGGCCGACCTCGACGAGGACGAGAAGAAGACCGAACTCCGCGGACTACTCCAGACGGCTCGGAGTCGGGGAATCGACGTGAGCGAACACGAGTTGACGGTGTTTCTCGAGGAGGAACTCGCCGACCGAGACGCGGACGCTCCGACGTACAGTTGGGTCCACCTCTCGGTCTTCCGACAGTTCGAGGCGAGCGGACGGTGTGAGACGTGGCACACCGAAGACGACCTCCGAGCGGCCGTCGCGCGGATCAGAGCAGAGAGCGCGCCACAGTGGGATCTCGGGACGACCGGTTCGGGGAGTTGAGTGTCCGAGAACTGTCGATCATCGCGTCGCGCGCCGTCCGAGGACGAACACGAGCAGTGCCATCAGGAGCGCGCCGAAGAACGACTCGACGGTGGCGACGAGTTGTCCGCGGCCGACCGGCTGGAGGTCGCCGTAGCCGAGGATCGTGAACGTGACCGTCGAGAGGTAGAGGCTCTTGCCGACGAGGTTCGCTGCAGTGGTGTTCTGGAGCGCGAAACTGATGACCTCGCCGCCGCTCGTCGTGTCACGGATGCCGGTGTGCTGGAACAGGCCCGCGCTGACGAGGATGGTCCCGATGGAGAGCCCGACGACGCGACCCGGACTCTCGCCGTACTTCGTGAGTAGGCCGAAGCCGGCGTTCCTGAGCCACGAGAGGTAGTTGCCTTCTTTCCAGTGGTGTCTCCGGCGGCGGGTCTTCCGTTCGACGACGGCCTCGGTGACTCGTTCGGGAAGCGCGCTCTCGCGAGAGAGCTGTTCGATCTGCCGGAGTGTCCACGTCGCTCTCTCGATGGTGTCGTTCTCGCCGGTGTAGTGATCGCCGAACTTTGTATTTGCGTTCAGGCGGATGTCGGCGAGAATCGCACCGTAGAGTGCTGCGCCGGTGAGGTCGGCGTCGAATATGTCGGCTTTCGAGAGGTCGGCGCGTTCGAGTGTCGCGTCTCGCAGTTCCGCGTCGGCTGCCTGCACCGCTGACAGATCCCCATAGCTGAGATCTGCTCCCGAGAGATCGACCTTACGGAGGAGTGCCCCCGAGAGGTCGGCACGAGCGAGGTCTGCCTCCGAGAGGTCGGCACGGGCGAGGTCCACCTCCGAGAGGTCGGCACGAGCGAGGTCCGCCTCCGAGAGGTCGGCACTGGAAAGGTCTGCCTCCGAGAGGTCGGCACGGGCGAGGTCTACCTCCGAGAGGTCGGCACGGGCGAGGTCTACCTCCGAGAGGTCGGCACGAGCGAGGTCTGCCTCCGAGAGGTCGGCACCAGTGAGGTCTGCCTCCGGGAGGTCGGCATCGAAAAGGTCTGCCTCAGAGAGGTCGGCACCAGTGAGGTCTGCCTCCGAGAGGTCGGTATTGGGGAGGAACGCCCTCGAGAGATTGGCATTCGAAAGGTCCTTGTTTGACAGATCGAGAAACTCGAGATTCGCCTCAGAGAGGTCGGCACCGAGTAGACCTACATCCGAGAGGTTGGCACTCGAAAGGTTCGCCTCCGAAAGGTTCGCTTCGGGTAAATCTGCACCCGAGAGGTCGGCGAAATCGAGATTCGCCTTCGAGAGGTCGGCACCGAGTAGGTCTGCCCCAGAGAGGTCGACACCCGAGAGGTCGACACCCGAGAGATCAGCCGTCGAGAGGTCGGCGAACCGTAGCCGCGCCTCACCCAACGATTGCTCGTCTCGAAACTCGAACCCGGATAGCTCGGCACCGTCGAGAACGAGCGGTCTGTCGTGATCTACCTCCAGAACCTCACCACCCGACTCACCAAGCTCGTCCGTGTGCCAGCGACACCGCTCGCTGCCGTCGACAGTTTCGCGACGACAGACGGCGACACGATTCGACTCGACCGCCTCACGAAGCGAATCCGAGTCGAGTATCTCGTGTGAGTGGACGTCCGCCGCCAACATCTCGAACCCACACCGACCTGGTGGCGCTTCGCCCATCACACAACCAACCACACCACGAACGCAAAAAGCTACCCACTAGCCACGACCGGTCACACAAGACAACAGTTAACCCCACCACCGCACACCCACACCACCGTGCACGAGATCACCCAGTCGGGGTTCGTCGAGGTGATCACGGGGTCGATGTTCTCGGGGAAGACGGAGGAACTGCTCCGTCGGCTCCGCCGGGCGCGCATCGCGGGCCAGGACGTCGCCGTCTTCACCCCCGCACTCGACGACCGCTACGGCACGACGAAGATCGGCTCGCACGCCGGCCGCGAGTGGGAGGCGACCGTGATCGAGCCGGACGACGAGGGGCCGTGGGACATCACGGACCACCTGAACGGCGAGGAGGTCGTCGCGATCGACGAGGCGAACTTCTTCTCGGAGACGCTCGTCGACGTGGTCGAGGCGCTGGCGGCCGACGACCGCCGTGTGATCGCCTGCGGCACCGACCAGACGTTCCGCGGGGAACCGTTCCACCCGCTGCCGGAGCTGGTCGCACTCGCGGAGTACGTCGACAAACTCCAGGCGATCTGTGCCCAGTGTGGCGAACCCGCGACCCGCAACCAGCGACTGGTCGACGGGGAGCCGGCCCACGTCGACGACCCGACGATCGTCGTCGGCGCCGAGGAACGCTACGAGGCCCGGTGTCGCAACTGCCACGAACTCCGGCGAGACTGACGGTATCGGACCGGACCACGGCCCCCGGCGAGACCGACGAGACCGGGTCGGACCGCGGACGCACCGACACGAGCGCACCGACGAGTCCGCACCGGAACGGTCAAACCGCGAACCACCGTACGAGACGCTCGTGACGACGTGGGTCGACAGCACGGAGGGCGGTCGTGCGCGCGGCGTCCGCGGACTGCTCAGAGCGTGGTTCGAGGTCGTGGTCCACCCGCGGCGGTTCTTCCGGGTCGGGATCGCGCCGGGCGACCAGGCACCGGGGCTCGTCTTCGCCGTCGTCGTGGCGCTCGGCTTCGCCGGGACGCGTGTCGCGGTCGAGCCGGGGCTCGTCCCGGCGGTGTTCGGTGGCCGTGCCGGCTCCGTCGTGGTGGCGCTGGCGGCGGTCGGGCTCTTGGTCGCGCCGGCGACGCTCCACTTCGCGGCGGCGATCCAGACGGTGTTGATCGTCCTCGTCTCCGTCCGCGTACGCGAGACGCTCCGGGCGATCCGACGCGGTGACGGGTGGCTCGTCACCGCCGACCGCGGCGGTGTCAGCGAGACGGTCCAAGTGATCGCCTATGCCGCCGCGCCGTGTCTCCTCGCCGGGGTGCCGATTCCCGAAGTACGTGCGGCCTGTGCGATCTACGGCGCGTACCTGCTGGTGGTCGGGTTGGAGACCGTCCACGGCCGGTCGACGACACGGACGGTGCTGGCGGCCGCTCTCCCGGGATCGCTGGTCTTCGGCTACGGGTTCGGCGGCTTCGGTGCGATCGTGACACTGCTCGCGCGGTGGTACGTGATCTGACTGGCGTCCGATCGGTCGGCGCCCGCCTTCACGCGTGACTCGCCAGACGCGGTTAGGCGTCACCCGAGCGCCGAACCGGTGCTCGCGAGTGCCTCGACGCGATCGGCGTGGGTCGGACAGTAGTCGCGGACGGCGCCGCCACCGCCGAAGATCACGTACCGCTCGGCGGCTCGGCCACAGTCGTCGTGGGTACACTCTCCGAGCGCGTCGGCCGTCAGCGACAGGTGGTCGAGCAGTCCGCTCGGGTGGAACACGACCATCCCGTCGCGGCGGACTTCGACGACGCTCGTCTCCCGTGCGGCGCGGCGAGCGGCCGCGAGGTGGTCGTCGGCCGCCGGGTCGGGGACCAACCGTGCGGCGTACCGGTCGCGTGCCCGTGCGCTGACGCGGACACCCACGACCGGCACGTCCCGACGGCGGAGCCACAACGCGAGTGCGTCGGCCGGATCTGCGCGCATACGCCACCTTCGGGCCGCGAGCGACCTGAATCTCCGCCACGCGTGCGGAGTGGAAGTGAAAGTGGAAGTGGACCCGTACGTTCGCCGGCGACTGGGTTCGGTGACTCGGGGCGGGAGCGCCCGACCCCCGGAGACGGCGTCCGACGCGTCGAGCGCCGCAGTCACCCGGCGAGGAGTCCGAACCGGACGAGGACGGCCGCCGTCGCGGTCGCGGTGAGCACCCCACCGGCGAGCAGGCCCCAGTTCGCCAGCGTGTCGTCGGCGGTCACCAGCGACAGCGAGTAGTTCGCGTTCGACAGCGGCGCGAACGGCTCGACACCCATCGGCGTGAGTGCGTCTGCGGCGACGTGCGAGCCGACGGCGACGACGCCGACCGTCGCGCCGAACACGGCCAACACGGGCGTCGGCCACGTCGCCGGCCCGCTCGCGAGGACGCCGACGCCGCCGAGGACGGCCCCGACGGCCGCGGCGAACCACACCGTGTGGGTGATCCCCCTGTGGGAGACGAACGGGACGCGCAGGTCGTAGTCGGGCAGCGACGCCAACGCCACGGAGACGACCGCCCCGAGCGCGGCCAACCCCGGAACCCCGACCAGCACCGCTCCGACGCCGACCGGCGTGTACGCCACCAGTGCCGCACCGACGTGCCCCTCTCTGTACACGTCGTCGAGTGGGTCGTGCCGTCGGATAAACGTTCGCGCGACTGGTGGGGAGTGTTCGGGCGACGGACGAGTGACGACCCGTCGTCTGGCCACCCGGTCGTGTTCGGGCGCCGGGACGAGAACAGCCGTCGACGGCTGCGAGGCGGAAGCGCC
Source organism: Halobaculum sp. MBLA0147 (assembly GCF_041361345.1). Taxonomy (NCBI): domain Archaea; kingdom Methanobacteriati; phylum Methanobacteriota; class Halobacteria; order Halobacteriales; family Haloferacaceae; genus Halonovum; species Halonovum rutilum. Next base: position 2,465,782 of record NZ_JBGKAD010000001.1, read on the forward strand.
GAGAGCGGCACGAACGGGCACGACGGGCGGGGGACGGAGCGGTTTCGACAACAGTTTTAGGCAGGCGGTCCAGGTTGCCGACGAATGGGTACGTGTATCATCTGTGGGACGGACACCGACGGACGGATCTGTGACTCCCACGAGCAGGACGTCGTCTTCGAGTTCAAAGGATCGGACCCCTCGTTGCTCCGTGACGGGCGGTTCTACCGCGGGACGGTCGACGGGTACGCCGACTTCGGCGTGTTCGTCGACGTCTCGCCGGACGTGACCGGGCTCCTCCACCGGTCGGAGCTGGATCAGCGACTGGAGTCGCTGGACTGGGAACCGGGCGACACGGTGTACGTGCAGGTGAAGGGCGTCCGCGACAACGGTAACGTCGACCTGGCGTGGTCGATCCGACAGGCGGAACGTGAGTTCCGCGGGTCGCTCGTCCAAGACGGCCAGACGGACCGCGAGCCGACCGCCAACGACGCGATGGGCGACGACGGGGACGACGGCGACGGGAGGACCCGCACCGACGCCACCGACGACGGGTCGGCCGCCGACGGGGCCGACGACGAGACGACCGCCGACGCGGCCGACGACACCGACGCGGACGAGTCCGACGCCGACACCGGTGCAGACGGTGCCGGGTCGGGCGACGACGCGGCGGCCGACGCCGAGACGGACGGTCAGGTGACACACCAGCCGTCGCCCGCCGAGGACGACCGCCAGACGGCCGACGACTCCAGTTTCGAGTTCGGTGCGCCCACCGAGGACGCCGACGAGGCGGCCGACGAGTCCGACGACGGCACGGCAGACGCCGCCGAGCCGAGCGACGACACGGCGGAGTCGACCGCAGACGCCGAGACGGTCGACGACTCCGAGACGACCGACGACCCCGGGACCGAGACCGAGACCGACACCGAGAGGGACGCGGACGCGACCGCCGAGACGGCCGACGAGACAGAGACGGCCGACGACACCGAGACGGACGCGGACGACGACACCGAGCGCGTCGCCGTCGACTCCCTCGAGAGTCGCGTCGGTGAGACCGTCCGCTTGGAGGGTGAGATCACGGACGCACGCCAGACGAGCGGCCCGACCGTCTTCGAGCTGCGCGACGAGACGGGGACCGTCGACTGTGCGGCCTTCGTCGAGGCGGGCGTGCGCGCCTACCCCGGTATCGAGGTCGGCGAGACGGTGCGTCTGGAGGGCGAGGTGGAGCGCCGTCGCGACGAGATCCAGGTGGAGACGGAGGCGCTGGCCGCTCTCGAAGGCGCGGACGCCGAGGCCGTCGAGGCGCGACTCGCGGAGGCGATGCGGGCGAAGACGCGCCCGGACGAGGTGACCACACTCGCGGACCACCCGGCGGTCGACGCCGTGAGCGAGTCGCTTCTGGACGCCGCCGAGGCGATCCACCGGGCGGTGCTCTCGGAGCGACCGATCGTGGTGCGCCACGCCGCCACCGCGGACGGCTACGCGGCCGGCGCGGCCGTCGAGCGGGCGACGCTCCCGCTGGTGCGTGCAGAACACCCGGAGAGCGACGCGGAGTACCACTTCTTCGACCGACGACCGCTCGACGGGTCGGTCTACGACATGGACGCGGCGACGAACGACACGACGCGGATGCTCTCGGACCGCGAGCGCCACGGCGAGAAGCTGCCGCTCGTCCTCCTGCTCGGGACCGGCTCGACGGAGGAGTCCGCGGACGGACTCGGACTCTTGGGCGTGTACGGCGCCGAGCGGGTCGTCGTCGACCCGCGAGCCGGTGACGAGGCGGTCGCCGACTCCGTGGAGACGATGGTGAACCCGGCGCCGACGCCGGACGCGCCGGCGTTGACGACGGCGGCGCTGGCGGCGACGCTGGCGGCGACGGTGAACCCCGACGCCGCGACGGCGGTGTCGCACCTCCCGGCGGTCTCCTACTGGGAGTCGACGCCGACGGCGTTCGCCGACCTCGCCGCCGAGGCGGGGTACGACGACGAGCGCGTCGCCCAGTTGCGCGAGGCCATCGCGCTGGAGGCGTTCTACCAGCAGTACGAGGACAAACGCGAACTCGTCGCGGACCTGCTGTTCGAGGACGACGGCGACCTGGCGGCACACGTCGCCGCACAGTTCCGCGAGCGGTTGGAGACGGAACTGGACACGGCCGCGCCGAACGTCGAGACCCACGAGGTCGACGGCCGGACCGCGCGGGTGCTCGACGCCGACGCGTTCGCCCACCGGTACGACTTCCCGCCGACGGCGTTGTTGGCCGACGAACTCCACCGTCGCCACGGCGGTGTCGTCGTCGTACTCGGTGACGACGACCTCTACGTCCGTGCCGACGACGACGTGGACGTGCGCGCGGTCGCCGACGCCGCCGGCGAGGCGGTCCCCGACGGCGCCGTCACCGCCGCCGGCGTCCGCGAGGGGCGCATCGAGTACCTGACCGGCCGCCGCGAGGCGGTCTGCGAGGCCGTGCTGGACGCCGTCGCCGAGGCCGCCTGACTCGGCGCCGACACGGTCACCCGCCGACACGACTGCTCGCCGACGCGACCACTCGCCGGCGCGGCCGCCCGGTCGACGGCCGCCCACCCCGTTCGTGCACGGACCGCCGGGCGAGACGAAGTGTTTTTGTCCGAGAGCGGAGCACACTCGTCAGAGACGTGACCCGACAGTGACCGAGGTCGACTTCACGACGCTCCACGAGCGAGCGGCGACGCTGGACGCGGCGGACACGACGCGTGACGTACGCGAACGGACGGTGCGGCTCGTCGCCGACGTGCTCGAGTACGACGCGGTCGGCGTGTACCAGCCGGAGGGGAGTCGGCTCGTCGCGCGAGTGGCGACGGACGCCTTCGAGTCGCTGGACCCACCGACGACGCTGGACCCGCGCGAGTCGCCGTTGGGGGAGGCCATCGCCGCGGGCGAGCCGACGGCCGGCCCGGCGCCGCCGTCGTTCGGCGACGCGGCGTCGTGGTGTGTCGCCGCGACCGGGCACGGCGGCGGCTTGGTGGTGTTGTCGGAGACGCCCGGCGCCTTCGACGCGGACGTGAGCGCGGCGGTCGCGGGCGTCTCGTTGTACGTCGAGTCGGCGTTGTCGGACGCGGTGGCGGTGTCGGCGTCGTTCCGCGACGACGACATCGCGGACGAGGAGGCCGTCTCGGACCGCGCACTGCTGGACGCGTTGCGGTACGCGTTCACCGACTACGCGTTCCTGTTCGACGCGGAGGGGCGGTACCTCGACGTGCTGTTGGGCGAGCGAAACCTCTCGGTGTACTCCCGCGAGGACTTGGTCGGGAACACCGTCGACGAGGTGTTCGACGCAGAGACGGCGGACCGACTGCGCGCCGGGATCGACGCGGCGCTGTCGGAGTGGTCGACGCAGACCGTCGAGTACCCGATCGACACACCCGACGGCCGACTGTACTACGAGGGGCAGATCAGTCCGCTCCCACAGGACGACCTCCCCACAGACGCGGCCGTGATGGTCGCCAGAGACGTGACCGAGCGGATCGAGCGCGAGCGACGACTGGAACGGCAGAACGAGCGGCTCTCGGAGTTCGCGGGCGTGGTGAGCCACGACCTCCGGAACCCGATGGAGGCCGCCAACGGGTTCTTGGAGGTGGCACGGAGCCGCACGGACGACGAGGCGCTGGCGAAGGTGGACAGCTCGCTCGACCGGATGGAGGCGATCGTCGAGGACCTGTTGCGCCTCGCCAGAGAGGGGGAGGCCGTCGACGACGTGCAGCCGGTCGCGCTCGGGGAGGTGGTCCGGACGGTGTGGAACGGCCTCGACACCGGCTCCGCGACGCTCCGAGCGGACGGGCTCCCGACGGTGGTGGCCGATCCGGACGGACTCCGTCGCGTGGTGGCGAACCTCTTCCGGAACGCCATAGAACACGGCGGGCGGACGGTCACCGTCACGGTGACGTGGATCGGGACGGACCCCGATTCAGCCGACCCGGTCGCGGTGGGCGGCGCGAGCCCAGTCACGGACGGCACGCACTCCTCGTCCGACGACGTACCTCTCGGGTCCGATGAGAGTGGTGTCGGCGGGTTCGCGATCGCCGACGACGGGCCGGGGATTCCGGCGTCCGAGCGCGACAGCGTGTTCGAGACGGGGTACACCACGGACGCGGAGGGGACCGGCTTCGGACTCTCCATCGTGCGCCGGATCGCGGAGGCACACGGCTGGACGGTGCGGGTGACGGACGGCCCGGAGGGGGGCGCACGGTTCGTCTTCGACGGCGTCGAACGGGTGAGCGGTGGCGGCGAGGCGGCGACTCGCTGAGTCGGAGACACGACTCCGTTCGGGACCCGCGAGACTCGTCCGACGGGCGACACTCGTCAGTCGACGGTGAACCGCTCGAACCTCCGGGCGGCGTAGGCGGCCGCGAACAGGCCGGCGACACCGAGTAGTAACGCGGATACGCCGACGCCGACGGCCGACACGACGAGCGCGCTCGTCCCGAGGACCCCGGCGACGGCGTCCGCGACCGGTGCCACCGCCAGCGCGACGCCCGGTCCGGCGAGCAACACAAGCCCCAGCGAGTAGCCGGCGAACGCGAACAGACTCGGGACGACCGCCTCGCGGCTCCGCGTGACGCGCGAGGCTTCGAACTTCGGGAGCAGCGTCCCGACGCCGGCCGCGAGCGCGGGCGCGGCGACCCCGACGACGACGGCGGCACCGGTCACCAGGAGCACCCGTGGGAGTGGGTCGCCCGCGACGAGCGACAACCCGCCGGCGAGTGCCGTCCCGACGCCACCACCGAGGACGACGCCCGGGAGGACGACACCGCGGACGAACGCCCACCCGGGGACGCCGCTGGTGGCGGTCACCGGGAGCGTCGCCCCCTGGTCGCCCAATGGATTGAGCGCGAAGCCGGCGCCACCCGCCCAGGCGGCGTACAGCGCCGCCGTCGGGGGGAGCGACGCCGGGATCCGGCCGGTCTCGACGGCCGTGGAGACGCTGGGTGCGAGCAGGAACACGGGGTACGCGACGAACAGCAGTTTCACCGGTGCTCTGATCGCCCGAACCGTCGACACGCGGGCGATCCAGGCGGCACGGGGACCGACGAGCCGGCCGACGAGACCGGCGTCGACGCTCGTCTCCCCGTCGCCGTGGGCCGTCGGGTCGCTCGCGACGCCGTCGGCGTACCACAAGAGTCGTGCGAGCACCCCCGTGACCGCGAACAGCCCGACCGCGAGACCGAGACTCCCGACGAGTGCGACCCCGCCGCGGACGAGGTCCGTCCCGACGACCGGCGCGAGTGCGAACTCGCCGAGCCACGTCAGTGGTGGTCGTGCGACGGTCGTCAACAGCGGGTCGAAGACGGACTCGATCTCGCCGGAGAGGAACGTCCAGACGTAGGCGACGAACACGATCGCCCAGATCGGCACCCGGAGTCGCTGGACCAGTCGCGAGCGGACGGAGACGTTCGCGACGGCGTGCCCCACCGTCTGTCCGGTCGCGACCCCGAGGACACCGGGGACGAGGACGGCGAGTGCGACCGTCGCCGCGACCGTCGGCGTGCCGGTGCCGAGCGCGTACCCGACGCCGACCACCACTGCCGGTGGCGTCAGATAGCCGAGTGTCCCGAGCAGTTCCACGGCCGCGACCCCGGCGAACAGGTCTCGGGCGGCGACCGTCGTCAGGTAGCCGTCCCGGTTGTCCGGGTCGGCGCCGTCCGTGATCACGCGGACCGCGGCGAAGGCGCTCACCGCGAGCCACACCCCCGGCGGGACCACGTCGGCGGCGACCGTCACGAGTTCGGTGTCGCCGGACTGCCCGACGAGGAACGCCCCGACACCCAGTCCGATCACGACCGGGACGAGGAACAGCCCCGAGATCACCAACGCGATCAGCTGTGAGGTGCGGCCACGGAGCGCCCGGAGTCGGCGTCGCACCTCCCACCAGACGATCAGCCGAACCCGACCGGCGTCCGGGAGTCGTGTCACCGCCGTGCCTCCTCGTCCGCCGACGAGGTCGTCTCGACCGCCGGCTCGTCGTCCGACGCGACACTCCCCACGTCCTCGCCCACGAGGTCCGTCCGCTCCTCGCCACTCCCACCGGTCACGTCGAGGAACACGTCCTCCAGCGTCCGCTCGTCCCCCTCGGCAGCACGGCGCTTCAGCGTCTCGGGTGGCCCCTCGGCGACGAGTTCGCCGTCCGCGAGCACGCCGACCACGTCGGCGAGTTCGTCCACGACCGGCAGGATGTGCGTCGAGAGGAACACCGTCGTGTCGCCGCGACTCAACTCCGCGATGGTGTCACGCACGGTTCGGGAGGCCCGCGGGTCCAGCCCGCTCGTCGGCTCGTCGAGGAACAACACGTCCGGCTCGTGGAGCATCGCCTGGACGATCCCCGTCTTCTGTTTCATCCCCTTCGAGTACTCGTCGATCCGGCGATCGGCGTCCGCGGCCAAGTCCAATCGCGCGAGCAACTCGTCGATCCGGTCTGCGGCCGCCGACTCGAGGTCGCGCAGTCCCGCGGTGTACTCCAACTGCTCGCGGGCGGTGAGTTCGTCGAACAGCGGCGGCTCCTCCGGGAGGTAGCCGATCCGCTCGACGACCGCCTCGCGATCCGAGACGGGCTGGCCGGCGACGTGTGCCGTCCCGTGGCTGGGGCGAGTGAGCGTCGTCAACATCCGCATCGTCGTCGTCTTGCCGGCCCCGTTCGGGCCGAGGAACCCGTAGACCGTCCCCGGATCGATCGACAACTCCAACGCGGAGACCGCCTCCGTGTCCCCGTAGCGCTTCCCGAGTCCCTCCGTCACGATGGCACCGGTCTCTGACACGTCCGAGGTGTCTGTGCCGGCGGCCCTAAATCCCCACCTCCCGTCTCACTGGTCGTGACTCGACGCCGCGGGTCGGACACCCCGGCGCGACGAGCGAGAGACGTGTCGCGGACACGGATCACGAGACGTGTCGACGACCCGCACGGGAGAACACGATAGGAGGAGAACGGCGGCAGTACGAGTGTGAGAGAGCGGCGGTCGGTGGCAGTCGCAGTCACTCGGCCGCGGTCGGTCGACGCGTGTCAGTCGACGCGTGTCAGTCGACGCGTTTCAGTCGACGCGTTTCAGTCCCTGTCCGATTCCGGCGGCGTCACAGTCGTCTTCGGGGCAGCCGTAGTGCCACCCGTCTTCCGTGGCGCGGCCCTCTGGGAACTCGGCACCGCACTTTCGACACCGGAGCAGATCTCGGCCGACCTCTCGCGTCGCGAGTTGGGGCATACGCGAACACTCGGACGGAGAGGATTTGAATATACCGATGTTTCGCGTCGTTTCGTCCGCGTCCGTCTGTCCAGCGGCCGGTTTCGGCCGTCTCTGTCCACCCGACACCCACTCGACGCCAGACGGCGGAGCCACCACGGGGTCACGACGGCGGCGACCGTATCCAGTCAGGTACTTGTTGCTGCAGTACGGACGTAGAATCATGCGGGAACTAGACGAGACGGACGTGTCGATCCTCCGACTGTTGGCCGAGGACGGTCGCCGCTCGTACAGCGAGATCGGCGAGGTGGTGGACCTGACACCCCCGGCGGTGTCGGACCGGGTCACGCGACTCGAGGACGCGGGTGTGATCCGGCAGTTCACGATCGACGTGGACCGATCGACGCTCCGCTCGGGGACGCCGGTGTTGGTCCGTGTCGAGCCGGAACCCGACGCCAGAGCGGCCGTCCGCGAGCGCCTACTCGCGGCGGACGCGGCCGAACACGTCTTCACGACCGCCGAAGGCGAGGTCGTCGTCTTCGCTCGCACCCCGACGACCGCCGTCCACGACTGGCTCGTCGACACCGTCGGTGCCGAGCGCCTGCTCGACGCCGAGGTGGATCTCGTGGCCGACGCCGAGTGGACGCCCGCCGTCGACACCGTCGACTTCGCGTTCGACTGTGCCGAGTGTGACAACACCGTCACCAGCGAGGGAACCTCCGCCGAGATCGGCGAGGAACTGCGCCACTTCTGTTGTTCCTCGTGTGAGTCCGCCTTCCGCGACCGCTACGAACGGATGGCGGACGGGGCCGACGAGCCCGCGTGAACGGTCTGGGCCGCCCGTGCGGTGCGGTTGTCCCCGTTCAGTCCTCGTCGCCGAGAATCCCGCGGTGGGTCATCGCCTCCGGGTCGAGCACCTCGTCGGCCTCCTCGGCGTCGAGGTACCCCTTCTCGATCACGACCTCTCGGATCGTACGGCCCTCCTTGAGCGCCTCCTTGGCGACCTCGCTGGCCTTGTCGTAGCCGATCGCGGGGTTGAGCGCCGTCGCCAGCGCCATCGACTGCTCGACGCGCTCGGCGGCGTGTTCGGCGTTCGCCTCCAACTTCGCGACGAACTTCTCGCCGAACACCTCGCTCGTGTTCGCCAACAGCCGCGCCGACTGGAGGTAGTTGTGCGCGATCACCGGCTTGTAGAGGTTCAGGTCGATCTGTCCCTCCGCCGCGCCGGCCGACACCGCCGCGTCGTTGCCGACGACCTGCTTGTGGACCTGGTTGACTGACTCCGCGACGACCGGGTTCACCTTCCCCGGCATGATCGAGGAGCCGGGCTGGTTCTCCGGCTGTTCGATCTCGCCCAACCCGTTGCGTGGGCCGGACGCCAACAGCCGCAGGTCGTTGGCGATCTTGTTGAGACTGCCGGCGACCGTCCGGAGTGCACCGTGGGCCTCCGCCATCGCGTCGTGGGCCGCCTGCGCCTCGAAGTGGTTGTCCGCCTCGCGGAACTGCGTGTTCGTCTCCTCGGAGACGTACTCGGCCGCCAGCCCCGGGAACTCGGGGTGTGTGTTGAGCCCCGTGCCGACCGCGGTGCCGCCGAGGGCGAGCTCCCGGAGGTGGTACCGGGAGTCTTTCACGCGCTTGATCCCCTTCCCGACCTGCGCGCGGTAGCCGCCGAACTCCTGGCCGAGTCGGATCGGCGTCGCGTCTTGGAGGTGTGTGCGCCCCGTCTTCACCACGTCGTCGAAGGCAGCCTCCTTCGTCTCCAGTTCCGCGTGGAGTCGCTCCAACGCCGGGACGAGGTCCTTCTCGACGGCCTCCAGGGCGGCGACGTGCATCGCCGTCGGGATCACGTCGTTCGAGGACTGCCCGTAGTTGACGTGGTCGTTCGGGTGGACCACGCGGTCGCCGATCTCCTCGCCCATGATCTCGGCGGCCCGGTTCGCGATCACCTCGTTTGCGTTCATGTTCGAGGAGGTGCCCGAGCCGGTCTGGAACACGTCCACCGGGAACTGGTCGTCGTGGTCGCCCGCGATCACCTCGTCGGCCGCCTCCGCGATCGCCGCCGCGATCTCCTCGTCGACGAGCCCCAACTCCGCGTTGGCTCGCGCGGCGGCCTTCTTCACCACGCCCAGCGCCCGGACGAAGCGTCGGGACATCCCGATCCCCGAGATCGGGAAGTTCTCGACGGCCCGCTGGGTCTGGGCGCCCCAGTAGGCGTCGGCGGGCACCTGCATCTCCCCGAGACTGTCGGACTCGGTCCGGTACGCCGTCTCCTCGTCTGCGTCGTCTGCCATACGCGCCCGTTCGCCGAGACACGCGTAAAACCCTCCGGAACCCGGCGACGAGTCGTCTCCGGTGTCGCTGCAGTCGTGGTGGCCGTCGGCGTCGTCGTTCAGTCGGCCGTGGCGACCGTGGTGGCCGTCGGCGTCGTCGTTCAGTCGGCCGTGACGACCGCGGCCGTCTCCCGAGACTCGATCAGCGCCTCGGCGACGCTCGTCACGGTCTCGCGGTCGAGGTCCGCGAGCACGCCGTGTCGTGTCTCACCGACCTGCCACCACACGGCCACGCCGCGGTCCGTCTCGGTGACGTTGACTGTCGTCCCCGCGAGTGTCGTCTGCGTGGCGTTCTCCGCGACCGCACCCAGCGCGCGGTCGCTCGTACTCGACACGACGGTCAGGTTCCCCGGTCCGTCGTACCGCTGGACCGCGACCGTCGCGTTGTCGTACGTCACCGTCGTCCCCTCTGCGAACGCGAACCGGTCGTCGTCGACGCGGGGGAGCGTCGCCTCCGTCGACGACTGCAGCGTCGCGAAGCTGTCGACCGGCTCGCCGAAGCTCGCGCTCGCCGCGGCGGTGCCGGGCGGCTGGAACGTGCTGTCGGCGACGCTGACGTTGAACTGCGTCTCCGTCACCCGCGTCGTCACGGTGCCGTTCGGCCCCGCGAGTTCGGTCTTGTGGACCGTCGCGTCGTCCGTGTCCACCCACAGCGTCACCGTCCCCTCGGTGTCGTCGGCCGGCGTCACCTCGACGACGTACACCTCGGTCCCGTCCAGCGTCGTCGTGTCGACCCGCTCGGCCGTGCGGTTCTCCGCCGACCAGTCCCACAGGCGCTGTCGCTCGGTCGCGTTCAGGCTGTGGTTGCCGTCGTCGCTCTTCTCGGCCCACTCCTCGCGGGCCGCCTCGGCGTCGTCCTCGTCGTACACCCGTGTCAGCCCGGTCTGTTCGTCGTGGACCCACGCGACGGTCCCGTTCGAGCCGACGACGTAGGTGCCGTTGCTCGTCGTCACGGCCACCCGCGACTCGTTGTCGTCCGTCGCCGCGAACGACACGTCGAGCGTCTCCGTCTCCGTCTCGTTTTCGACGGTCACCGTCGCCGCCCCGACGACGGTCTCCGCGTTCTCGTAGCGGTCCTCCACGTCCTCGAGGATGGCGTCGCCGCTCGGCGCGCTCGGAGCCGCCAGGGTGAGTCCCGCGACCGCCGCCGCGCCGACCAGCGCGACCGCGAGCGCGACCACCGCCGCGTTCCCGGTCAGCCCACGGTCGCCGTCGTCTCCTGTCATCACGTTCAGTAGGGCTTCGACAGCCTTGACTCCTCGGGTGGTACGCCGGGTAGTGTTCAGATACGGGTGAGTAGTCAGACGAGACTATCACTCAGGAAGCCCCGAGGGGATCGCGGTCGCTCGGCGACATATCGCGCCTCTCGGCACCACCCGGCGCGATAGGGGCCGCCGAGACGACTGAAGTGAACGCGATCCCCTCGCCCCTTCCAGTCCCGCCCAAATCCGCCCCGCACAGCGCCTCGCCCTCCCCAGCCTCGTCGCTCGCTGCGCTCGCTCCTCCCTCGCGCGTTCCTCGCGCGCCACCCGCAATCGTCGGCTTATCTGAACACCACCGCACGCGTCGCGTGTGTTACCCCACGAAAAGAGCTCGGTCAGAGACGCCACCGGGGCGCTCCGCGGAACGCCCGCTCGGGGTGTCCTCGCGGCGACCACCTCCGCCACCGCACCCGTTCGACGGGTCGCCGTTCGGACCCACCCGGCCGTCTCGCCCGGCCGACCCCGGCCGTCACCCCGGCGGCGCGTACGACGGGGACTTCGGAGCCGCGATCCGCTCGACCTGCTCGTCGGTCAGTTCCAGCTCCACCGCGCCCAACACGTCCCGCAACTGCGCGCTCGTCTTCGGGCCGACGATGGGCGCGGTCACCACGTCCTGGGCCAGCAGCCACGCCACCGCCACCTGTGCGGGGGTGGCGTCACACTCCTCGGCGACGGCACGGACGGCGTCGAGCACCGCCCAGTTCTCCGGCGAGAAGTACGACCGCACGGACTCCGAGGCCGCCCCGCGCGTCCCCGCTGCCGGCTCTTCGTCCCGCTCGTACTTCCCGGTGAGGAACCCACCCGCCAACGGCGACCACGGGATCACGCCCACGTCCTCACCCTCGCACACCTCCAACAGGTTCGCCTCCTCGTGGCGCGCGACCGCCGAGTACTCCGGCTGCATGCAGGTGAACCGCGACAGGTCTTCGAGGTCGCTCGTGTACAGCGCCTTCGTGAACTGGTAGGCCGTCATCGTCGAGGCGCCGATGTACCGCACACGGCCGGTCTCGACGAGGTAGTCCAGCGCCGCCAGCGTCTCCTCGATGGGTGTGTCCTCGTCCCAGCGGTGGATCTGGTAGAGGTCGACGTAGTCAGTCCCGAGCCGATCGAGACTCGCCTCACACTGGTCGATCACGTGCTTGCGCGACAGGCCGCTGCCGTTCGGGCCGTCGCGCATCTCGCCGAACACCTTCGTCGCGACGACCACCTCGTCGCGGTCGTACGCTTCGATCGCCTCGCCGACGATCTCCTCGCTCTCGCCGTACGAGTAGACGTTCGCCGTGTCGAGGAAGTTGATCCCCGCGTCGATCGCCTCGTGGATCAACTGGACGCTCTCGGCGCGGTCGTTCACCATCCACTCCCGCTCGGACCCGAAGTTCATGCAGCCGAGACACAGCCGCGACACCTCCACCCCCGTCGCTCCCAGCGTGGTGTACTCCATACACGCCGCCTTCTGCCCGCTCCGATTTCAACCTGCGGAGACACTCCTGGGTAGTGTTCAGACAAGGATGAGTAGTCGGACGAGACTACCACTCAGGAAGCCCCGATCCGTCGCCGGGCGGCTCCGCCGCCCGGCTGGTAGCGGGAGCTTCGCTCCCGCCCACCTCGCGGTCGCTCGGCGGCATATCGCGCCTCTCAGCACCGCCCGGCGCGATAGGGGCCGCCGAGACGACTGGAGTGAACGCGAGCGGATCTACGGGAGAGCGGAGCTCTCCCGAGGAAACGGCGGCAGAGCCGCCGTGACCGCCCGTTCCAGCCCCACCCGAAACCGCTCCGCACAGCACCTCACCCTCCCCAGCCTCGTCGCTCGCTGCGCTCGCTCCTCCCTCGCGCGTTTCTCGCGCGCCACCCGCAACTATCGGCTTATTTGAACACCACCACCAACTTCTGTCACAGTAGCGGCGACTCCCGGCGACTGGGCGAGCGGTACCGCCGTCCACGTCAGATCAAGGGGACGAACCACCGCCTCCACGACGACTGCTTCAGTCCTCCGCGTCCGCCGACGCGGCCGGGCCACCACCGCTCCCGTCGCCGCCGGCGCCACCGCCGGCCCCGTCGCCGATCTCCTCGACGACGCGGGCGTGGAACTCCTGGAGCGCCGCGGACTCGTCGTCGGCCAACACCACGTCCGAGGCCGCCAGCGTCGCCAGCCCGAACGCCCGCGGGGACGGGGAGTCCACCTCGTAGCTGTGGATCGTCACCTCGCCCCGCTGGATCGCGCCCAACACCTCGCGAATCCCGCGCAGGTTCAGTTTGTCCTCGGTTATCTCGCGGTACGTCTCCTCGATCACCGCGAAGTCGTCCAACTCCTCGGCGAACGACAACAGCATCTCCGAGGACACCTGCTGTTCGGCCGCCGACTTCTCGTACCCCTTGTAGCGTTTGAGGATCATCAGCGACCGCGTCGCGTCGATCCGGAAGTAGCGCTTGAGCAGGTCCGTCCCGTCCAACGCGGCCCGCAGGTCCGGCAACGCCGCCGCCGGCTCGACACTCTCGATCACGTCTGCCACGTCCACCTTCCGGTTCAACGGCATCGCGACGGTGAACCCGTTGTCCGCGACGGCCACCTGCACGTTCGTGTTCGTCCGCTGGGCACACCGGTACGCCACCAGCCGCGAGAGCCCGTCGTTGAACCGCCGCCCGTAGTTCGAGTGGACGTAGTACCGCCGCCGGTACTCGTCGCGGTCCAACTCCTCCTCGACGACCAGCCGCTCGTCCGTCGCGATCGACTCCAGTCCCGCGTACCGCCGCTGTTGGTCGAACGTCCGCGCAAGCGCCCGCACGGCGTTCTCGTCGACCGGCAACCCACGCAGCCACGTCCGCAGCGCCGACCGCCCGCCGTCGCGCAGTCGCTCGACCACCGTCCGCTGGAACGAGAGGATCTCGCGGCCGAGGTCGTAGCTCAGTGGGAGCCGTTCGGAGAACCACGACGGCACCGTCGGCCGCGCACTCGTCGGGTCGACGTACACCTTCGAACCGCGGCGGTACCGGAACTCGTAGTTCGTCCCGCCGAGCACGAACACGTCGCCCGGCTCCAGCGTGTCGAGGTACTCCTCGTCCAACTGCCCCACCCACTCGTCGCCGCCGCGGGTGTACACGTCGCAGGTGAACGAGTCCGGGATGGTGCCGATGTTCGTCATGTAGATGACCCGCGCCATCCGGCCGCGTTTGCCGATCAGCCGCTCGCCCACGTCGTACGCCTCGTAGTGGTGCTCCCCGTCGGGCGGGTCGTTCGTGTCGCGCCAGATCTTCGCGTAGACGTTCTTGTCTTCCAACCCGTCGTAGTCGGCGGTGAGGTACCGACAGAGCTGTTCCCAGTCGGCGTCCGTGTAGTCGCGGCACGGGTACGCGCGCCGTAGCGTCGCCAGCACCTCCTGCTCGGGTCGCACGTCGTTGATCGCCATGCCGTAGACGTGTTGGGCGGCCACGTCCTGGGCCGTCTCCGGGACGAACACCCGGTCGACGAACCCCTCCGTCGCCTTCTGGAGCATCACCGCACACTCGACGAGTTCGTCCCGGTCCAACGCGATCACCCGGCCCTCGACGGTCTGGCCGAGTTGGTGGCCCGCGCGCCCGACCCGCTGGAGCAGCGACGCGACGGACTTCGGCGACCCCACCTGGACGACCAGGTCGAGGTGTGGCATGTCGATCCCCAACTCCAGGGATGTCGAGGAGGTGACCACGTCTACGTCGCCGGACTTCAGGTCCGCCTCGATCGCCTCGCGCTTCTCCTTCGACATCGAGCCGTGGTGACACCCGGAGTTCGTCTCGTCGTAGGTGTCGAACTTCGTCCGGAGGTTCTCCAGGACACGTTCGGCCCCCGACCGGGTGTTCGTGAACACCAGGGTGTTCTCGTGGGCGGCGATCAGCTCGTGGAGCCGGTCGTAGAAGGCGGCGTCCACCACGTCTCGGGGGGTGTCGATCAGATCGTCCGTCGGACACTCCAACCGGAGGTCGAAGTCCCGGACGAACCGCGTGTCGACGATCTCGTAGTCGCGGAACCCGTCGTCCGCGCCGGCGTCGTCTCTCTCTGCGTCGTCGACGCTCTCCCTATCGCCGTCGCCACCCACAGTTCCGTCGCCGGCGTCACCGCCCTCCGCGGTCGCCAGCGGTTCCGTCCCGTCCGCGCGGCCGACGAGGAACTTCGCGACGGTCGACAGCGGCTCGACGGTCGCCGAGCAGCCGATCCGCGTCGGGGAGGTCTCGGCCATGTTCTCCAGCCGTTCTAACGAGACGGCGAGGTGGGTGCCGCGTTTGTTCTCCGCCAGCGAGTGGATCTCGTCGACGATCACGTACTCCACCGAGCGGAGTTTCTCCTTGAACTTCGGCGAGTTCAGCAGGATCGCGAGTGTCTCCGGCGTCGTGTTGAGGATGTGTGGCGTCGTCTCCAGCATCTGCTGGCGCTCGCTGTCGGAGGTGTCGCCGTGACGGATCGCGTGGCGGATCTCCGTCTCGTGGCCGCGCTCCGCCAGCTTCTCGCGGATCCCGTCCAGCGGCTCCGTCAGGTTCCGGTGGATGTCGTTGGCCAACGACTTCAGCGGAGAGACGTACAGACAGTAGACGGCGTTGTCGAGCCCGTCGGGCTGCTCGCGCTCCCGCCGGTACAGTTCGTCGATCACCGCCGAGAACGCCGAGAGCGTCTTCCCGCTGCCGGTCGGCGAGCAGACGAGCGTGTTGGTGCCCTCCTGGATCAGCGGGATCGCCTCCCGCTGTGGCGGCGTGAAGAACCCCTCGTTCTGTGGGACGAACGCGCCGAACTGCTCGACCCACCACTCCCGGACGGAGGGGGCCAGCCGGTCGAGCACCTCCCCGTCCGTGATCTCGACGGTCGCCGGGTCGAACGCGTAGTCGGTCGCCGTCGCACCCAACAGCTCCCGGCCAGACATACGGACACACTCGGTCGCGGTGAACAAGTGGGTTGCGACGGTGTCGTGGTGTGGTCGTCGCAGTCGACACTCCGGCGGCGACGCCACCCGACCTCCGGGTCCGAGCGGTCCTGGCTCCGAGTCCGCGTTCGGGTCCACGTCCGGGTCCACACCCGCGTTCGGGTTCGGGTCCGCGCCCGCGTTCGCGTCCGGGTCCGACCGCGATCCTGCGACACCCACGCTAGCGCGAGTCACACGAGCCGTTCCACACGACGACGAACACAACTACACTCAGTTGGACAAATACTTACCCGTCGCTGTCGGCAGTGTCGGGGCACGGAGCGACGCACGGAGGCACACATGTCGCAGACACACACCGGCGAGGGAGGCGAGACGGTGCTGCCGGGACTGAGCGCGTTCCAGCAGAACGTCCTCGCGGTCCTCGCCGACGAGGCGATGTACGGGCTGGCGATCAAACGCGAACTGGAGACGTACTACGACGACGAGGTGAACCACGGGCGACTGTACCCGAACCTCGACGAACTCGTCGAGTTGGGACTCGTTGAGAAGTCCCAACTGGACCGGCGCACCAACCGGTACGCACTCACCGACCGCGGCCGGCGGACGGTGTTGCGGAAGGCCGCGTGGCTCCTCGACAACTACGTCGACGAGTCGACGGGCCGCGACGACGTGGAACGACTCTTGGACGACGTGGTGTAGTCGCCGCTGTTGCGTCCGCCTCGGCTACCACGCGGTCGTTCCCAGCGCGCGTCCGTCCCCGGTGACAGACCGCCTCGTCACGTCACAGCGGCGGGTGCTTGTCGGCGGCGGCGAACAGGTGCCGCAGCGACTCCTCGACGACCGCGCGCTGCTCGTCGGTCGGCCACGCGTTGCGCGGGTAGTACTCCTCCAGGAACTCGGTGACCTCCTCGGGCGTGGCAGTGTCGGCCTCGCGGGCGTAGTGGTTGCTCATGAAGTCCGCGAACACCCGCGCGTTCCGCCGGTGGACCGCCCCGTGTGCCTCGCCGACGGCCGCCACCAACTCGTCGTTGTGGTCCGCGACGGCGTCCCACTCGTCGGGGTCGCCCGGGCCCGAGAGGACGAGTTCCCGTGCGCGGTCCGTGTCCTCGACGCGGTCCAGGGCCACCTCGCCGTCGACGAGCCACTCCTCGGGGTACAACACGAGCGTGTCGTCCGTCTCCCGGACGCGACTGGTGAACCCGTACTCTGCGAGCCGCTCGGCGCGGTCCTCGCGGTAGGCGGTCGCCTCCGCGTCGTCGGTCGCCCGTCGTGCGAGGCGCGTCAGGCGGCGCGCCTCCTCGGCGACGGACTCCGGGAGCGTGTCCTCTGGCGTCTCCTCGGTGTCACTCTCTGTGGCCGCCGTCTCGCCTGCGGTCGGTTCGCCGGCAGTCGACCCCGCCGCGTCGTCCGGTGCGCCCGTCTCGTCGGTCGGTGTGTCCTCACCCGTCATCGAGTGCCTCGTTGGCGCGTTCGTCTGCGCGTTCGTTCAACTCCCGCGGGACGTGCTCCAGCGACCAGCGGTCGAACTGCTCCAGCAACTCCCGGACGCGGACGCGCCGCTCCCGCAGGTCCGGGTCGTTCGCGTCCCACTCGCCGCGGACCTGTCTGACGATCAACTGCGAGTCGCCGCGGGCGTCGACCTCGTCGAGTCCGTAGTCGGCGGCGGCCTCCAGCGCGCGGATCAGGGCCTCGTACTCCGCGCGGTTGTTCGTCGCGGTGCCGATCCGCTCGCCACCCTCGGCGACGATCCCGTCGGCGGTGACGATGGCCCACCCGACCGCCGCCGGGCCGGGGTTCCCACGACTCGCGCCGTCGAAGTAGACGTGGCCGCGGCCGCCGCCGTCCCGCAGCGGGAGTGTGAGCGCCTCGGGGTCGGCCCCCTGGACGACCACCTTCCCGTCGTAGGCGACGGCCGTCGCGCCGTCGTGGTCCGCCCGCCACAGTTCGTGGTCCGTGTTCCCCTGGGCGACCGCGACGCCGGCGTCCACCAACCGCTCGCGGGCCGTCTCCGGGTCGATCTCGACGACTGGCACGGGCGTCACTCGGCGGGCGCACAGCGAAAGCGTTGCGGGTTCGAGCCGCGTGCGCGTGGCCGGACTGGAACCGTCGTGCGAGCGGGGGAGAACCGAGAGGGCGGTGCCGGTCACACCACGTCGCCGCGGACGCTCGCCGACTGCTGGTCGGCGCGGCGTCGTTCGACACTGTCGACGATCTCGGCGATCACGTCGTCGTCGACTTCCAACATCTCGAAAGCGCCCGACAGCGTCGGGAACGGCAACTCGCCGCCCCGCAGTTTCGCCAGCGTCTCCTCGGCGCGCCGGCCGTCTGCCCACAACTGGACACCCCGCGGGTCGAGCACCTGGTCGTACTGCCCGCGTTCGAGTGCGGCACGGAGCCGTCGAGTGACGTTGTCGTCGAACGGCGCGTTACACACCTCCAGGTGGACCGGCTCGCCCTCGGGGAGCAGGTGTGCGGCCAGACACTTCTCGGGGGCGGCGTACCCCGAGTCGTTGGCCCTGATCCGGTCGGGGTACTCGCGGGCCCACTCGGCGGAGACGGACTGGCCGACGCCGTCGACGCCGTGACTCCGACGGAACTCCGCGGCCGCGTCTGCCTCCCCACGGAGGTGGAGGTCCTTCGTCACGTACACGTCGAGTCTGTCGATCGGGTCGAGTCCCAGCGCCACGTCGCCGTACACCCACACCTCCCGGATCGGCACGGGGTTCGGTCCCTCCTCGACGGTGTCGAGGATCGTCGTCACGCGGTCGAGTGCGGCCGAGCGGTCCATCGCATCCCGTTCGGTGCCGCGTGGGTTTCGACGTTTCGCTCACCGGCGCGCCGGGTCACCGCCCGGTCGGCGGCCTCCACGCGTCGGCCGTCGTGTCGGTGCCGTGCCCGGTCGCGAGCGGCCTGCGTCTGACGTAAGTTCTTAACGGCGGCGCACACGAGTGAGTCGTATGGGGATCATGAGCAAGATTCTCGGCGGCGACGACGGGCGGACCGCCGGGGACTACGTGGAACTCGACACGGAGGACTTCGAGACACAGGCGGGGGCGGCGGCGATGCAGGTCCACATCGCGGAGTTGAGCGACCAGACGGACCTGATCGACGTGAAAGACGCCATCTACGACGGCGACTTCGTCATCGCGGACATCACGCGCCACTCCACCAGCGACGGGACGACGGAACACCTGATCGACGAACTCCGGCAGGTCACCAAGGAGGTCGACGGCGACATCGTCCGGAAGGGTGACGACCAGTTGATCGTCGCCCCCACCGGCGTCAGTATCGCCCGTACGAAGCTCAACGACCAGCCCTGACTGTACGTCGTCTCTGTGATCGGCCCGTTACTGGCCTCGACTGTACGTCGTCTCCTCAGGTCGTCGGCCCGCCGCCGAGTGCCGACTCTGTCCTCGTCTCGGTCCGCCGGTCGAAGCTCGCCCGTCGACCACTCACGCGTACACTACTCACCCGTCGACGTCCGCCCGCCCGGAGGTGGCAGACTGGAGACGATCGCGGACGGCGGCGGCCTCGTCGACCGGCACGCGCACGTCGAAGGCGACGCGCTCGTCGTACGTGGCCTCGAAGTCCACGCCGTCACTCGCCAGACTCTCCAAGAGACTGCGGACGTCCCCGGAGTCGTCGTACCCGACGGTGACGCGGAACCGCTCGTGGGGGACACGCTCGACGACGCCGGCCGCGTCGACCGCCTCCTTCACCGCCCGAGAGTAGGCGCGGGCCAGCCCGCCGACACCGAGGTTCGTCCCGCCGTAGTACCGCGTCACGACACAGACGAGGTTCCGGAGGTCGCGCTGCTGGAGTACGTTCAACGCCGGGTCGCCCGCCGACCCCGACGGCTCCCCGTCGTCGCTCGCGTACTCCCGGACCATCCCGTCGCCGGTCGGCGTCCGGCCGATCCCGCCGCCCGCGTCGTCGTCCGCCTCCGGACCGGCGCCTCCGACCGCGTCGGCACCGGAGCCACCGGCCGCGTCGCCACCCGAGCCACCCGTCGCATCCCCGTCCGACTCGCCGCCCGCGTCGGGACTCGAACCACTGGTCGTCGCGGGGACGCGGTAGGCGGGGACGTTGTGGGTCGCGTCGTCGTACTCCGCGCGCACCTCGGCGACGAACGCCTCCGCGGCCGCCGGATCGGCTGCCGGAGCGACGTGACCGAGGAACTCCGACCCCTGGACGACGAACTCCGCGGTGGCGCGCTCCGCGACGGTCCGGTACGACTCCATACCCGCGGTTCGACGCCGTCGTTCAAATGGTTGTCCGGTGCGGGCTCGTCGGCCGCGCCAGTGTCCGGTCGCCGGGGGCGTCGCCACGGGGAGTCGGAACACGACGGCGAGACGGTCTGGTCGACTCCCGACGACCGGCGCCCGCTCACCACTCGCCGAGTGTACGCTGGTCGGAGGCGGCCAACACGGAGCCGTCGCCGGGGTCGCCGTCACCCGGTAGGGTCGGCGTCGTCCCGAGGGTGTGGAACGACACCTCGAACGTCTCCGGCAGGTCGTCGATCAGGACCCGTGCGATCACCACGTTCCGCTCGTCGGCGACCCGCTCGGCGACGGACCGCTGGTTCCGCTCCACGTCACCCTCGCCGGTCTTCACCTCGCAGTCGTACGTCGCCACCAGCGTCCCCCGGTGGCGCGCATCGATCCGCAGGTCCGGGTGCCACGCGCCCGACTCGCCCGGCACCGTCACCGGGTCCGGCGACGCGTCGACCGTCACGTCCAACTGTTCCGCGAGCCGCTGCCGGTTCCGACGCGCCTCGTCGGCGGCGGTGCCCTCACCGCGTGTGGTGGTCTCACTGCGCGTGATCGTCCCGCTGCGGCTCTCGTCTCCGGTCTCGGGTCCGTCGTCGCCGTCGGCCTCGTGCGGGGCGAGATCCGCGGCGACGAACTGTCGGACGGGACGCGAGACGCCGTCTCCGGCGGTCAACAGTGCCTCCCCGAGCGCGCCGTACTCGTCGGCCCCGACGCCGAACGTCCACCCGGCTGCGGCGGGCAGCTCCGGCGGGGAGTCGTCGTACCGCGCCGCGCCGACGAGGTAGGCGTCGGCGGCCGTGTCGTCTTGCGGTGCCACCTGTTGGAGACGGACCGGACCGCCGTCGGCGGCGAACTCCCGCGCGGCCGCCGTGGCCGCCGCACGACTCTCGTACGACAGCGTCGCCGGCTCGCCGCCGACCGCCGCCGCGACCGCCGGGTTCCGCTCGACCGCGGAGCGTTTCACCGCCACGAGGAACTCGTCCGTCACCACGCCGACCACCTCGGAGCTTCACACACGTCGACCACCTCAAAACTCCACACCCTGGACGTACGGCAACTCGCGGATCGCCACGAGCACCTCGCCGGGGACCGTCTCGTCGGTGATGAGGTACAGCGCCGGCTCGTCTGCGAACTCCGGGTCGTCCGAGAGCACCTGCCGCAGCGGGACGCCGTGGTCTGCGAGCAGCTCGGTGATCTCGGCGACGATGCCGGCTCGCTCGGGGTCGCCGACCTCCACCGTCAGGACGGTGAACCCCAACACCGGCGCGAGGTCCATCAGACTCGGGATGGCGGTGATGTTGCGGAAGATCCGGTTGAGTTCCGCGTCGGCGAGGATGGCGTCCGTCGTCGCGTCGACCACCCGGCGGTCCACGTCCACCTCGCGGGCGATCCGCGTGTCCGGAATCTCGATCCCACCGGAGACGACGCGCCCGTCGTCGTTGACGGAGAAGCCACGCTCCAACAGGAGTCTGACGACGGCCTGCTGGCCCGGCGAGCCGGCGAACTTCTCCATGATCCGTCCGAACTCGTTGTCGGCCGCCTCCGCGGGGTCGCCCGCCGCCGTCACGGCGTCGCCGGACGGGTCGGTGTCGACTGCCGCCTCGCCGCCGTGGTCGCCACTCGTCGTCGCGTCGTCGCCCGACGTGTCGTCGCTGCGGTCGCCGGTCGTCGTCTCGCCGCGACGCTCCTCGCCGTCGGAACCCGCCGGGTCACCGTCGTTCGTCTCGTCGCCGTCGGTCTCGGACGGCGCGTCCGCGTCTGTCATCTGTCGGTCGGGTCGTCGGTCCGGCCCGACAAAAACCCGTGGAGGCGTCTCCGCCCCCGGCGCCGACCCGAATCCATTTCCGCCAGCACCGTCTGTGTCCGATGATGAACACGCTGCTGTTGGTGCTCGCGGGCGTCCTCGCCTACTCCGCGGCCGCGACCGCGCTGTCGTCGCGCGGCTACCTCCCGGACGCAGTCCGGGTTCAGGGGCCGCTCACGACGATCCACACGAAGCGTGGCCGCCGGTTCTTGGAGTGGCTCGCCACCCCGCGTCGCTTCTGGCGCGCGTGGAGCAACCTCGGTGTCGGGATCGCGCTGGTCGTCATGGCCGGGATGTTCCTCTTCTTGGTCCAGGCCGCGCTCGGCACCGTCCGGAACCCCTCGCCGTCGATCGCGAACGAGCCGTCGAACTTCCTCATCGTCCCCGGCGTCAACGACTTCCTCCCGCTGGCGGTCGCGCCGGAGATCGCCGCCGGGCTCCTGATCGCGCTCGTCGTCCACGAGGGCGGCCACGGGCTGTTGTGTCGCGTCGAGGACATCGACATCGACTCGATGGGCGCGGTGTTCTTCACGCTCGTCCCGGTCGGTGCCTTCGTCGAACCGGAAGAGGAGAGCCAGCGTGCGGCCGACCGCGGCGCGCGCAACCGGATGTTCGCTGCAGGCGTGACGAACAACTTCGCGGTGACGATCCTCGCGTTCGGGCTGCTGTTCGGCCCCGTGATCGGGGCGATCTCCGTCGCGCCGGGCGTCGCCGTCGCCGGCATCTACCCCGGGACGGCGGCCGACGACGCCGGCCTCGCCGCGGGCGACCGGATCACCGGGATCGACGGCCAGCCGGTCGCCAACACCTCCGAGATGGAGGCGGCGCTGTCGGCGGCCGACTCCCCGACCGTCACCGTCGAGATCGACGGCGAGGAACGACGAGAGCTGGAGCGGCGCGTCGTCGCCTTCGGGTCGGCGCCGGACAACCCGGCGAACCTCACCGTCGACCCAGAGGAGTCCGCAATCGAGGTGTACTCCGTGAACGGGACGGCCGTCCGCACGGAGGCGGCCTTCGAGCGCGCGGCGGCCGAGCACGAACTCGCCCGCCTGAACACCAGCGCCGGCGAGCGGATCGTCCCGCTGGGGGCGTCGCTCCCCCGCGTCGCCCCCGACGGCCCGCTGGGGACTACGAGTGACGACCTGGCCAACGCCAGTGTCGTCGTGACTCGCGTCGGTGGCGACCGCGTGGTCGGCAGCGAGGCGCTCCGCGAGACCCTCGGCGCCTACGAGCCGGGTGACTCCGTCGACGTACGCGTGTACGCCGACGGGCGGTTCGAGACGTACACCGTCACACTCGGCGAGGATCGCACCGGCGCGGCGACGCTCGGACAGGCGGACCGCGGGACGAGCGGCGTCGTGGTCGGCGACGTGGGGATCCGGATCTACCCCGCACAGACGTACCTCGGGCTGCTCGGCGGCGAGAGCGGCTCCCAGCCGTTGTCGGGGATCGTCGACTCGACGCTCGGGCTCGTGTACGTCGCCCTGATCCTACCGTTGGCGGGATCGGTCGGCCTCCTGGAGTACAACTTCGCGGGGTTCTACGGCGACGTGGCGGGGTTCTACGACGTGACCGGGCCGTTGGGGGCCTTCGGCGAGACGCCGCTGTTCCTGACCGCGAACCTCCTGTTCTGGACGGCGTGGATCAACCTCCAGTTGGGGATGTTCAACTGTATCCCCGGCTACCCGCTGGACGGTGGGCGGATCCTCCGGATGCTCTCGGAGGGTGTCGTCTCGCGACTCCCGGTCGGCGACCGCCACACGCTCGTCCGGACGGTGACGACCTCCGTCGGGTTGGTGATGTTGGCGGCGCTCTTGGTGATCATGTTCGGCCCGCGGCTGTTGGCGTAGTCGACGACCTACGGCTGTCGGCGTAGTCGAACGGCGTTCCGTCTGGGGCTCCGACGCTCGCCGACCGACTCCGGCCTTCGCCGACCGACTCCGACGCTCGGCGGCCGGGCCTGTGGTCGACACCGTTCTGCGCCGTCCGTGACTCGGGCGCCAGTCGCCACGAGACCACTCAACGCTCGCCTTTAGCTTCCAGCGCGACTTAGTGGGCACCCGCGCTACAGACGGCTGCAGATGTCCCACAGACGTTCCCGCACACGACACACCGGTGGCTCGCGCCGCCGGACGGTGCCCTCCACTCCGAAGACGGAGGTGACGCGCCGTGTCGCGTAGTCGAATCGTCCTCGCAGTCGTCCTCGCCCTCGCCTGTCAGACCGTCGTCCTCCCGGCGGCCGCGACCGGTGCGGACGTGAGTGTCGCGCGGTCGACGACGGTCTCGTCGACCGCGGCGGAACGTGTGTCCGTAGACTCCGTCTCCGACGACGTTCTGGTCGTCGACGACGACGGCGGGACGGCGTACACCACGATCCGAGCGGCGGTCGAGGCGGCGTCTGACGACGCCACGATCCGCGTCCGACCGGGGGAGTACAGACCTACCGAGGCCGTCACCGTCTCGAAGAACGTGACGATCGTCGCACCGGACGACGCACGGATCACCGGTTGGTCGTACCCGAGTGAGGACACGTCGATCAGCGGCGACAGCTTTCCGGCGGCCTTCACCGTCGGAGACCAGGCCGCGCCGACGATCGAGGGGTTCACCATCCGTGGCCGCCCCGCCGTCGACGCGCGGTCGACCCACGGAGACTTCGTCCTCCGCAACCTGACGGTCGAGCGTCCGATCCGGCCGGCAGTCGACGCTACGTCCGCGAGCGGGAACTGGCGCGTCGAAGACGTGACCGTCGTGACGAACGCGACTGGTGTCGACGCACGAGATACGACCGGTGCGTGGGTTGTCGAGGACACGAGGACTCAGTACAGTGACGCCGGTGACCGACTGATCCACTCGGCCGTCGAGGCTGGAGGAAGTACGGGTACGTGGACACTCCGTAACACGACTATCGAGGGATTCCTCGTCGGTGTCGAGGCGGAGTACACCGCCGGCACCTGGGAACTTGCCGGCACTGTGATCCGGAACACGACCGTCGCGGCGAGTACGTACCGCTCGACGGGTGCGTGGACGATCACCGACTCGCGGTTCGTGAACACGACCGTCTCCGAGCGGTTCGACTTCCGGATGCCACCGTTGACCGAAGGTGTCGCGGTGTTCGCAGACGAGACGAACGGCTCGTGGACGATCGACGCTACGTCCTTCCGAGCCAGCGAGACGGCCGACGTGTCTGCCGTCGACAGCCGGGTCCGTGGTGACGCCCGCGAGAACACCTGGGACGGCGACGACAGCCCCTCCTCGGAGGCGTGTTCTGGCAACGTCTCCTGTGGCGCGTCACCGGCCTCGTCGGCGAACGACACCGAGTCGGAACCGGACGAGCGCCCCGATGCGACCCGCCTGACGGGTGGCGGTCCGGACACTCCGCTCGCGGCCGGCGCGGGGCAGGTCGTCGCCGGCACGACGACACTCCTGGCCGGGAAACGACTCCGTGTCGTGCTCCAGTCGACGGACGGCGGGCGTCCGTTCATCCTGTCCGACACGGCCCGTGTCGACGAGGACGGCCGGTTCGTCGCCGTGTTCAACCTCTCTACGTTCGACGCCGAGCGGGCGTACAGCGTCGAGGTGTCCGGTCCGAACGAGACACTCGTCGTCCGGAAGGCGACCCTCGCCGACTGCACGGCCACTTCGTGTGGTGTCGGCCCGGCGGCCGACGTGCCGAACGGGACACGGGTGAACGACACCGACGGCACCGTCGTCGTCGCGCCGGCTCCCGGCCAGGTGGTGAGTGGCCGAACGAACCTGTCGGCCGGAACCCCACTCGTCGTCAGAGCGACCTACGACGACGGGACACCGTTCCTGAAGAGTCGCGAGGCGACGGTCCGAGCCGACGGTCGGTACCGGACCGTGTTCGACTTCAGCGGGATCGACGACGAGACGACCTTCTCCGTGACGGTCCGTGCGAACGACAGTGTCGTCGCGACGACACGGGGGCGTGTCGACTGCGAGGCTTCGTCCACGGCGACCGCCTGCCCGGACGGGGAGGCGTCGACTGCCTCCGACGACGTCGGTGTCGAGACGACCACCACGCCCCCCACCACACCGACTACGACCGACCCCCCGACCCTGACCGTCGTCGATTCTCCGAGTGCGACCGACGGTGGTGACGACTGGCCGGTGGTCGGTGTGCTCCTCCTCGGCGGTGGCACGTTCGGTGTGATCGGCGTCGTGCTCCTCCTCGGGCTCGGCGACCGGTGACGCGTGTCACTCGGCGAGCCTCCGCGACTGCCGACGCACGTGATCCAGAGCGACGCGACGACTCCCCCACTCGACGACCGCCGACACCGATCTCAGTCGTCGAACAGGACCGCGAGCAGTCCGGCGACGACGAGCACGCCGAGGAAGAAGGTCAGTCCCGGCTCGAGGAACTCGAAGACGAGCCAGACGATCCCGTCGGGACTCGCCAGCGACGAACCGCGACTGGCCGCGCCGATGTCGTCGGCGGGCGGGAGCAGCGTCTGGCGGAACCGTTCGGCGCCCGCCTGGACGAACAGACTCCCGAGCGCGACCGCACCCACCCCGGCGACGAGTCGTCGTAACGAGTCGCGGACGGCCGACGGCGCGGCCGCGTCCCCGACGAACACCAGCGGGTCGCTCGCCGGACCGTAGACGACCATCTCGTTGCCCTTCTCGGAGTAGACCGTGTCGACCGGCGCGACCAGGGCAGACGACTCCAGCTCCGAGAGGTGGTACTGGACGTTCTGGACGGTCGTGTCGAGCCGGTCGGCGAGTTCCGTCGTCGTCGCCGGCGACGCCGTCACCGACCGGTAGATCTCCCGACGAGTGTCCGCCGAGAGCGCGTCCAACACCTCGTCGGCAGCCTCGTCGTCGACCGACAACACCCGCGTGTCACTGTCGGCCT
Organism: Halobaculum sp. MBLA0147; assembly: GCF_041361345.1. NCBI lineage: Archaea > Methanobacteriati > Methanobacteriota > Halobacteria > Halobacteriales > Haloferacaceae > Halonovum > Halonovum rutilum. Next base: position 2,492,389 of record NZ_JBGKAD010000001.1, read on the forward strand.
GGGGCTCCCGCGACCGGAGTCGCTCGATCGGACTCACCATCGTCAGTCGGCGTTGGCCCTCGCGCGAAGTAAGTGCTGTCGCCACTCAAACGACGACTGTAGTGCGCGCCGGGACGCGATCCGGCGTGGTCGCGTTCCCCGTCGACCCGTCGCTCGCCGTTCGGTTCGTAGCGTCTCGGACGGCACGCACCGGGCGCACCACGCCAGCACCGTCGCGGTCGAGACGAGTGTCGTTCTCGATTCGTTCGGCCCCCGGTTCGGGTGACGGTGGCGGTGTCGAGCCGGGTGACCCTGGTGTCGCCGTCACCGGGTCGACCGGCCGCGCGGTCCGTTCGAGCAGTCGCTCGACCGCTCTCGGGGTCGCGTCGGGCCGCACCTCCAACAGGAGCGCGGCGACGCCGGCGACGTACGGAGCCGCCGCCGAGGAGCCGACGAGTCCACGCGGGACGGCCCGCGTCCGTAGCCGGTCGGGTGCGACGAGGTCGACGCCGGGGCCGCGGGGAGCGCCGACGGAACTGAACGGCTCGACGCGCGCGTCGCGCTCGTCGTACGCACCGACGGCGAGAACACCGTCCCCGGTCGCCGGCGCGACGAGACTCCCGGCGGGCGTCGTCGGCCGCACCTCGTGTGTCGGCGACTCGATCCGGATCGGGACACCGCGTGCCGCCGTTGGACCACGGAGTCGGAGGAGGTACTCCCCATCCGGGTCCACGTCGGTGACGATCCGTTCGTTGGGTGTCCCGTCGTCCGGGAACGGCCGCGAGCGAGCGACGAGCCGACTCCGGTCGCCGTCGACGCGGTACAGCCGAAGGTCGAACGCCGTCCCGACCCGCTCTCGCGGCCACGAGAGCCACACCCGGAGCCGGTCCACGTCACCCGCGAGCCGGAGCGTCGTCCGGTCGCCGAACCGGTGGATGCCGTCTCCCCGTGGCCGGAACGCCCCACGCCAGTGACGGGTGGCGAGGTTCCCCGCCGGGGCGACGACGACGACCCCGCGGTCGACGGCCGCGGCTGCGGCGCGTGCCACCCGCGAGGAGCCGTCGCCGGGTTTCCCGTACGCCGCGACGGGGGCGACGATCACGTCCACGTCGCGGTCCAGCAGCCACGCCACGGCCGTACGGACGCCGTCCGTCGACCCGACGCGTGCCAGGTACAACTCGGCGTCCGGTGCGGTCCGCGCGACGAGTGCCGCCGCCGCGGTCCCGTGGTCGTTGCGTCCGCCACCGGCGACCCCGCCCGTGGGAGCGAAGCTCCGACTCTCTGCGATTCGTCCCGCGAGTGGTCGCCGGTCGGTCTCGAACCCCGTCGCGTCGATCACACCGACGGTGACGTTCGAGCCGGTGACGTCCCGTCGGTGGAGGCGGTCGAGCGAAGCCGGGAGCGACACACCCGACCGTTCTGGGCTCGGCGTGGTCGCTGCGTCCGCCGGCGGTGACCCGTCGTCGCCGGCGGTGTCGTCGACCGCGAGGAGTGCACTCCCGACCACGCTACTCAGCACCACCCCGACGAGGACGACGACCACGGCTACGCGTCGACGCGTCCGTGACTCTGCGTGGAGGGCCGTGTCGCGCACTGTCTTCACCGTCCGTTCGGCTCGTCAGTGGCAGCGACGGTGTGTCGGCGCCGATCAGCCGTCGTTCGTCTCTGTGGACCCGTCGACGCCGCCGTCCGTCTCGACGTCTGCGCCGTTCTGCACGGCGTCCGGGTCGTCTACACTGTTCTCGTCGGCGACGGACCCGTCGTCGCCGACAGCTTCGGTCTCGTCGTCGACACCGTCGGTACGAGACTCGGTGTCGGCGACGGTGGACTCCCGCTCGTCACCGTCGTCCGACTGCCCTTCGCCGTGTCCGTGACGGGCCGCGAACTCGGCCGGCGTGGCGTCCGGCCGCTCGAACTCGCCGAAGTCGCGCTCGTGGTGGCGGATCACCTGCTCGGCGATCCACGCGGAGTGGTCGTCGTCGAAACACCACGCGTCGTCGGGTGTCTCCACCTCGAACCGCTCGTCGGTGGCGAAGGCGACGTAGACGTGGTAGAACCCCAAGATCACGTCCGCGAACTCCTCGGCTTGGTCGCCGGACTCTCGGCGCTTCTCAGCGAGGTGGTCGTGGCCGGCGTCGGTCAACGCGAAGTACTTCCGGTCCGGTTCGTCCTCGCGTTCGATCCGCTCGGCCCAGCCCTCGTCCTCGAACTTGTAGAGGATCGGGTAGACGGAGCCGTACGACGGCTCCCAGTGGCCGCCGCTGATCTCCTCGATCTCCTTGAGGATCTCGTAGCCGTACCGCGGACGCTCCTCCAACAACTCCAGCATCAGGTACGAGATGAGCCCACGCGGGGGGCCGCTCTTCCGCATCGGCCTCACTTTCCGCCGGTTCGCGCCTAAGCGTTTCGATGGCCGCAGACTGGAACGACGAGGAGCGTCGTGCGGACCCGCTCTCGTCCCGACTCGACTCCCTCGCGTCGACCGCTCTCTCGCGGGCCGAGTACGCGCCCCGAACTTTTTGTCGCGCCGGTCGGATACGACGCGTGTGCCACTCGAGAACCCCTCCACTTGGACGACTCTGGACAAGGCCGTGGCCGTGACCGCGCTCGTGTTGGCCTCCGGCTACGCCGTGGGGCCGGTCCGCGAGTTGGTGATCGCCGGCGTCTCCGGACTCGTCGGCCCGCTCGCGGTCTGGCTCCCGTTCTCCGGCCTCGTGGCGGTGTTGGGTGGCGTCTCCGGACTCGCCGGCACCGCGGCACGCGCCTACGCGCAAGACCGGGCGCTCGTCGAACGTGCCAGGGCCAGGACGGAGGAACTCCGCGAAGAACTCGCCGCCGCGACCAGTGACGCAGACGATACGGACGGCGGTAGAGACGGCACGAGTGCCGGCGGTGCGGACGACGTGGCCGCCCTCCAGGCGGAACTCCGCGAGCAGACGCTCACGGTGGTCTCCGAGAGTGTCAAGCCGGCCGCCTACGGCGCGGCGGTGTCGATCCCGGCGTTCCTCTGGCTCCGGTGGGCGGTCGCCGCGCCGGCCGCGGCGGTCGTGCCGGCCGCGACGACGCTACCCGTCGTCGGGACGATCGCGTGGTCGGCGACGCTCGTCGGCCCGCTCAAACTGTGGCTCGTCTGGTACCTCGGCGCGTCGCTGTCCGTCGGCGCGCTCTCGCGGCGCCTCGCTGCCCGACTCGGCCCGACGGCCTGACTCGACGGTCCACGCCGGCGGCTCTCACCCCCACGCCAGCGACAGCCGCTCTGTCACCGGGCGGGATCGCCCTCGGCCACTGCCGCCGACTCAGGCCTCGCGACGCAGCCGTTCGACGACGAACTCCCGCTCGAGTTCGCCCAGGAACTCACCGAGTCGCGGTCCCTGCGTGTCGTCGAAGAACAGCCGGTAGCCCGCCTCGAAGAACGCGGACACGTCCACGTCGTGGCGCTTGGCCGCCTCGTACACCTCACCCTGGATCGCCTCGCCGTCGTGGCCCTCGGCGACGAAGTCGGCCAAGTCGTCCAGCGCGGCCTCGGTGGCGGCGTCGAAGTCGTGGGCCGGCAGCGCCGTCTGCAGCCGGTAGTTGTAGGCGTTGTCACACCGCTCGGCCCACTCGCGGGCCCGTTCCACGCGTTCGAGTGCGGCGTCGATCGCCCACTCCGGGGTGTCTGCGTCGAAGTGCCCCTCGTCGCGGGCCAGCTGCACGCGGAACTCGCGGTCCTCGACCATCCCGAGCACCGCCGCGAACGTGAACGGGAGCCGGACGCGATCGGGTCGCACCTCGTCGACGAGGAACGGGTACGCGCGCTCGGCCAACGCCTCGAGTTCCGGCTGTGCCTCCTCCTCGCCGAAGTAGATCCGCTCGAAGCGGTCGAACTCGTCGACGAGTTGGTCGAGGCGACTCACGTCGAAGTCCTTCGCTCGCCCGGGGTTCCGGAGGAAGAAGTACTTCACCACCGCCGGCTCGATCAGCTTCGCCACCTCCTCGACCGTGACGACGTGGCCCGACGACGAGGAGAGCGCCTCCCCGTCGAGCGTGAACCACTCGTAGACGAACGGGACCGGCGGCTCCTCGTCGAACACCTCGCGGGCGATCCGCTCGCCGGAAGGCCACGATCCCTCCGCGTGGTCCTTCCCGAACGGCTCGCAGTCGACGCCCAGCGTCGACCACTGGGCCGGCCACTCGAAGCGCCACGGGAGCTTCCCCGCTCGCAGGGAGACGCGTCCGGTCGCGCCACACCCCTCGATCTCCTCGTCGCCGGCGTCGAACCCCGTACACGCGAACCCGATCGTCCGCTCGTCGAGGTCCACGTCGGACACGTCGTCGGTGAGCGTGCCACACTCTGGACACTGTGCGACGAACGGGAGGTCGTCGGCGCTGGCCGAGGCCTGGAACTCCGCGAGCACCGCGGCGGCGGTCTCCGCGTCGCCCACCACCGTGTCGACGGCGTCGTCGAACCGTCCCGACTCGTAGAGCTCCGTGTTCGACTCGAACGTCACCGGCACGTCGAGCAGGGCCGCGCTGTCGCGCAACAGGCCGGTGAAGTGGTCGCCGTAGGAGTCGTGACAGTCTCCGAACGGGTCCGGCACGTCCGTGTACGGGACGCCGAGGTTCCGCCCGAGCGCGCCGGCGTCCACCTCGCCGAGGCCGACGATCTCCCAGTCGGCCGTCGCGAGGTTGTGTGGCACCTTCCGCAACGCGTCGCGGTCGTCGCTGGTGAACACCTGTTCGACCTCGTAGCCGCGTTCCCGCAGCACCTCGGCGACGAAGTACCCCCGGAGAATCTCGTTGAAGTGCCCGAGGTGGGGGATGCCGGACGGGGAGACACCGCCCTTGATCACGATGGGTTCCTCGGGGTCGCGTGCCAGGATCTCGTCCGCGAGCTCGTCCGCCCAGAACACACGGTACGCCTCGCCGTCCCCGTCGTCGTCCGCCCGCGTGCCGGCACCCGGCGTGGGGGCCGGTGTCGCCTCCTCGTCGGCGTCGTCCGTACTCATACACACCTCTCGGCTCCGGGCGGTCGTGTACGTGTCGGTCTCGGGCGGATCGGTCGGTGGTGTACGTATCGGGTTCGGAGGAGTGCGATGCGCGTCGAAGACGAGCCGGGGGCCTGCTCCCCGAGACGCGTCAGTGGGCCCAGTAGCTCGGCTCGTCGGTCCCCTCGGGGACCACGTCCGTGCCGGTGTGTGCGCCGGTGAGAATCGCGTCTTCGACGGCCTGTGGGTCCGTCCCGTCGAGGACGATCGTCCGCATCCCGGCCCGTTCGATCAGCTTCGCGGCGGGGAGGTCGACCGGTGCGGAGGCGCCGGCGTCGCGACTCATCGGCGCGATCCGTTCGACCAACTCCGTCGGAGTCAGCGTGTCGAACTTCCGTGCGTCGTCGTGTTCCGCCGGGTCGGCGTCGTACACCCCGTCGGCCCCCGTCCCGTACACGAGCAGGTCCGCGCCGACGGACTCCGCGAGGACGGCGGCGACGGCGTCGGTGGTCAACCCCGGCGTCACGCCGCCCATCACGGCCGTGTCGCCGCGCCGGATCGCCGTCTCGGCGTCGTCGTAGCCGGTCGCCAGCGTCGGGTCGAGCCCCTCGCCGAACCCGGCCGCGAGGAGCCGCGCGTTGAGTCGTGTGACACCGATCCCGAGCCGGTCGAGCGCCACCTCGTTGGCCCCGAGCCCGCGTGCGGCACCGATGTACTCCCGAGCGACGCCGCCCCCACCGACGACGACACCCACGTCACACCCCTCGCGAGCCACGCGCTCGATGGCGTCGGCGTGTCCAGCCACCCGATCGGCGTCGAGGTCGGGCGCGAGCACACTCCCACCCAGCGACAGTACCACTCTCATCGTTCACCGATACCTCCCCGTCTCCTGTTAAGACTCCCGAAGCGCCCCGGCGCTCGACCCCGTCGACCGCCGACGGTCCCACCCCTGCCGACGCGTCGGCGGCGAGAGAATCGGGCCCCGATCACGACACCACGCTCTCCGAGGACGACCCGTGGTCGATACACGCCTGCGAAGTACTTTTGTACCCGCTGACGTACAACTCTGTACAACGATGGTCACGGAGGTGGCGCGGTCGTGGGGACCACGGTGACGGGGAGCGACGCGAGCGACCGGTACGAGATCGACGACGTGGCGTTCCTCGGCCGGACGTTCGCGGAGTACCGGCGGATGCTCGGGTTGGAGGCCGTCGAACTGTCCGGCCGACGTGTCCTCGACTGTCCGGGCGGCGCCTGCGGGTTCACCGCGGGGGCTCGGGCACGCGGTGCGGACGCGTACGCAGTCGACCCGGTGTACGGCCCACCGGTCGAGCACGTGGCGGACAGAGCACGCCGGGACCTGCACCGGGCGGTCGACGCACTCGACGAGGTCGAACACCTGTACGTGTGGGACGTGTACGACGACCCGGCGGACCTCGCCTCCCACCGGTGGAGTGCGCTCGGGCGGTTCCTGGCGGACTACGCCGACCACGGTGACCGCTATCTCCCGGCAGCGCTCCCGCGGCTCCCGTTCCCAGACGACACGTTCGACTTGGTGTGTTCGGCGCACCTCCTGTTCCTGTACGCCGATCACTTCGACCACGAGTTCCACGTCCGTGCGCTCCGGGAACTGTGTCGTGTCGCCCGTGGAGAGGTGCGACTGTTCCCGTTGGTCGACCTCGCGACGGAACGGTACGACGGACTCGACGATCTACTCTTGTGGCTCGAACGTGCCGGGCACGACCCGACGGTCCGGCCGGTCGACTTCGAGTTCCAGCGCGGCGCCGACGAGTGTCTCGTGATCGACGCCGCGACTGGGTGACGCTCCGGCTCGCCGGCGGCGTGCGCAAACGGTATCTCCGTCCCGACCGGACCGAGACGTATGCAGACGCTCGGACTCGTCGGTGCAGTGCCGCCGGGGGTGGTGTCGACCGCCGTCGACCGACTGGACGGCGACGTGGCACTCGTGACGGCCGAGTCGGCGGGGAGAGACGACGAGACGACCGAGTCGGTGGCGCCCGGGTCCGAGGCGGGTCCCGCGGACACGACCGTCACGCTCGAACCGGACGGGACGAGTCGGACGGTGGTCGCGGACGACGACGTGGCGGCCGTCCTCGACCGGCTGGCACCGGCCCACGACTACGCGCTCGTGGTCGGCGCCTCGCGGCTCCGTCTCCCGACCGTCGTCGTGGGCGGCGAGCCCGACCCACTCGTTCCGAGCGCGGAGGCGGACTTCTTGACGGCTCACGCACCGACGGGTGCCGATGCGGCGGACCGTGCCGTCCCGGGGGACGTCGTCGCTCGCTACGAGGACTCGTCGACACTGACGCCGGAGCGGGTGGTAGACCACGTTGAGGACGCCGAGGCGTACGTCACACTGGGGACGTTGGTCCAGCGTGTGACGGATACGCCGGACGCCGACCGGGGCGGTGCCGTCGCGACGTTCACCGGGCGCGTCCGGGCTCGCGACGACCCCGACGACGACCGGACGACACACCTCACCTTCGAGAGGTACGAGGGGGTCGCCGCCGAGCGACTGGCGACCATCGAGTCGGAGTTGACCGACCGCGAGGGCGTCTTGGCCGTCGAGACGCACCACCGGACCGGCGTGATCCCGGCGGAGACGGACATCGTCTTCGTCGTCGTGCTCGCCGGCCACCGGGAAGAGGCGTTCGCGGCCGTCTCCGACGGCATCGATCGGCTGAAAGACGAGGTGCCGATCTTCAAACGCGAGTCGACCGTCGACGAGGAGTTCTGGGTCCACGAACGCGACGGCGAGTGACCGGCCGCCGTCGCTCGTCGTCGACTCACCCGACGAAGTCGGGGATCCGCCGACCGAGCCTACCGTCGCTCCCCAGCGACGCCGTGGCCGACCGGCCGAACGAGGGCACCGTCGACCGGCCGAACGAGGGCACCGTCGACCGGCCGAACGAGGGCACCGTCGACCGGCCGAACGAGGCCGTTCGCGCGGTCGGGCCGTGTCGCGCAACCTGTTCTCTCCCACGGACGAGAAATTTTCTTGATAACACTGGCGTACGAGCACGTCAGACGGACGGCATCTGCAACCTCCGAAGACGAGTTCAGAACGCATTGTAAAATGTCTAGTCCGATTTGAGGCGCTCGTAAAGAGTTCGTTTTCCACCGTTTTACCGTGGGATTCGGCTGAACGGAACCGAATTCCGCCGAACGGTCTCGGCTTTATATGACCCTCGGGTCGGTACGGGTGAGTGAGGCCCATGAGCACGACAGCAGACCCCTCCGCTGCAGACACGGACAGCCCCTCCAAGGAAGCCCGCCTGGAGCAGTACCTCCTCGAGCGCGCCCAGGACGGCGAGATGTACTTCAAGAGCAAGTTCATCGCGGACGAGGTCGGGCTCTCGCCGAAGGAGATCGGCGCCCTGATGGTCAAGCTCAAAGACTCCGCCTCGCGGCTGACCATCGAGAAGTGGTCGTACACGAGCGCGACCACGTGGCGGATCGAGCCGACCGAGGCCTGACGACCCGATCGACGACCACGGACACACGGTAGCTCCCCGACCCGACCGCACGCGCGGTCGAACACGGTCCTCGCGGTTGGTCCCCGCGAGTCACGTTCTCTTCGACGCGACACGGCAGTGGCGACGCTCGTCGAGTCCCGCCGTGGAGCGCGCTGCGAGTGCCACGGTGAAACTCGCTTCGAGTACCGCTGCGGAAGGACTTTTCCCCGCGCACGGCTAATCCGAGTCGATGAGTGCCGCGGACACGGACTCGGTCCCCACCCCACCGGAACTCGAGGAAGTCTTCCACCTGACACAGGTCCGCGACGACGGCGACCGGATCGTCTACTACGGCGTCTCCGAACTCCCAGAGCGGGAACTCGTCGAGCGACTCTGGGAGCCGTTCCGCGAGGCAGGGTACGACGTACAGGCGGCCGACACCGGCACCGGCCGGGACGTGATCGTCGCCCGCCGGTACTCTACCGGTGTCGAGGGGGTGCCGTGGGTCAACGTCGCGCTGTTGGTCGCGACGGTGCTCTCGACGCTGTTCGTCGGCGCGGTCGGTTGGTACTACGTCCCCTTCGAGACGGTCACTGCGAACCCGCTGGCGGCACTGGAGGCGTGGCCGTTCACCGCGGCGGTGTTGGGTGTCCTGTTGACCCACGAACTGGGTCACTACGCCATGGGACGGTACCACGGCGTCGACGTGTCTCTCCCGTACGTGATCCCGTTCTTCCTCCCGTTCGGCACGATGGGGGCGATCATCCGGATGCGGAGCCGGATGCCCGACCGGCGGGCGCTGTTCGACATCGGTGTCGCCGGTCCGCTGGCGGGGCTCGTCGCCACGGTCGTCGTCACCGCGATCGGCCTGTTCCTCGGGCCGATGGAGGTGCCGGCCGGTACCGTCACCGAGGGGACGCGAGTGATCGTGTTCAACAACCCACCACTGCTGGAGCTGCTCGCCACCCTCACCGGCCAGCCCGCTGCCTACACCGACCCCGGCCAGGTCGCGCACCCGGTGATCATGGGTGGGTGGATCGGGATGTTCTTCACACTCCTGAACCTGCTGCCGGTCGGGCAACTCGACGGTGGACACATCCTGCGGGCCATCGTCGGCGAGCGCCAGGAGACGGTCGCCGCGGTCGTCCCGCTCGTGTTGTTCGGACTCGCCGGCTACCTCCACTTCGTCCGCGGACTGGGCCTCAACGAGTCCGTCGGCCTGTGGGGGTTCTGGGGGCTGTTCGCCGCGTTCATCGCCTACCGCGGCCCGGCCCACCCGATCGACGACTCGCGACTCGACGACCGCCGCGTCGCGCTCGGCGTCGTCACCTTCGCGTTGGGGCTGCTCTGTTTCATGCTCGTCCCCATCGAGGTCGCGACGTTGTGAGGCGACACCCGGTCAGTTCCCGTGTGTCCACCCGTCGTCCGCGACGGACGCGCCGTCGAGTGTGACCCCCGACGCGGTCACCTCGCCGATCCGCGACAGCGCGACGGGACAGTCGGCCCGTGCGTCGGCCAGCGACTCGGGCGGCACCGTACACAGCAACTCGAAGTCCTCGCCGACGGTCGTCGCCATCCCCAGTCGGTCCTCGTCGTCGCTCGCGGTCTCGTCGACGGCCGGGTGGATCGGCAGCGACTCGCTCGTGATCGCGAACCCGCAGTCGCTCGCGTCGGCCAGTTGGTGGAGCGAGCGCGCGAGACCGTCGCTCACGTCCATCGCGGCCGTCGCGTACGGGCGGAGGGCGCGTCCGGCCGCGACACGCGGCTCGAACCGGAAGAGCTCGTTCCCGCGGTCCGTCGCGCCGTCCGCGAACAGTCGCAACGCGGCCGCCGTTCGCCCGAGTCGACCGGTGACACAGACGGCGTCGCCGACGGCTGCCCCGTCGCGCCGCAGTGGTGCCGGCGTGTGGTCCCGTGACTGGCTCTCCTCCGTCCCAGCCGCCGTCTCCGTCTGGTCCGGTTCCCGGAGGTGACCCAGTGCCGTCGTCGCGGTGGTGAACTCCTCGGTCTCGTCGAGGTCGCCACCGACGTACTCGGCGTCGACGGCGGCACACACGTCGCGAGCGCCACGGACGAACGCCCGGAGTTCTGCGGCGTCGAACGTCGGCGCGCCGTACACTGCCACGGCGGCCGTCGCGGCGGCTCCAGTCGCGGCCACGTCCGACAGCGACGCCCCGACGGCACGCCACCCGGCGGTGTAGCGGGTCACCCCGTCCGGGAAGTCCGTCGTCTCGTGGAGCATGTCCGTCGTGAGCACGGCGTCGCCGACGACCGCTGCGTCGTCGCCGGCCGTCGGGAGTTCGCTGGCGAGCAGCCCCAGCGCGTCGCGTTCGTCCATACGGCCGGCTTCGGCGTGGCGCGGGGAAACGGGTTCGGATTCCTGCCACTCCCGACACCCGGTGTCGACGACTCACTCGAGAACGCGACGACGTCGGGCTCCCTCTTCGAGACGACCGGTGTCGGTCCGTCCCGACGACGGGTGTCCGTCTCGACTCGTCTACTCCGGCTCCTCTCGAGCAGTATTGCAATATATACACAATACTTATCGTCACCCACCGCGTACGGCCTCGTGTGAGCCTCGAGATCGCAGTCGTCGACGCGTCGGTCGGAGGGACGCCGGCACGGCGAAACCTCGAACGGGAACTGTCGGCGTCGACGACGGTGTTCGCGGCGAGTACGGGTGAGATCCCTCCGACCCCGACGAGTCCGGAGTGGACGTTCGACGCCGTCGTCGTGAGTGGGTCACAGACGGCCGTCTACGACTGGATTCACGAACTCACCGAGTGGGGACGCCGCGTCTACGAGGCGGGTGTCCCCGCACTCGGCATCTGTTGGGGGCACCAGTTCTTCGCACAGGCACTCGGTGGGCGCGTCGTGGACATGCACGAGTACGAACTGGGGTACGAGCAGATCGAACGTGTCGGGGCGGACCCGCTGTTCGACGGCGTCGACGAGACCTTCACCAGCTTCGAGACACACTCCGACCGTGTCGCCGCACTCCCGCCGGGGGCGACGGTGTTGGCACGGAACGACGTCGGGGTACAGGCGTACCGGGTGGGTGACACCTACGGCGTCCAGTTCCACCCCGAGTACGACCGCGAGACCGCGACGTGGGTCGTCGACGGGAAGGACCTGCCCACGGAACGACTCGAGGCCGTTCGAGCGGGGATCACGGACGACGCGGTCGCCGCCGCGGCAGCGACGAAGACGGTCTTCGACAACTTCCTCGAGATCGCGGCGACGAGCCAGCCGACGGTCGTCGCCCGCGGCGCTCGGGGGAGTCGCTGAGCCGGTCTCGCCTCGGGAGGGTAGCCACGGGTCGACCTCGTCTCAGAACCGCTGCCGGAGCGTGTCGACGCCGAGGAGCCCGTACAACGGACACGTGTTCACCGCACCCGTCACCAGCAACACCAGTGCGACGACACCGAGGGCGGGCGACGCGAGTGTCGGTAACGGGACGCTCCCGGCGAGCACCGCGAGTGACACGACTCCGAGGACGGCACCGAGCAACACGCGGACGGTCCCGTCCGCCTCTCCGACGTTCTGTTGCATACTGTACAATACTCTCAGTAGAACAACAATCTCCGTGATCCGGCAAGCCTCGTGGGGTACCGCTCGCCGCGTCGACGCACAGACTCGACGGGTCCGTACGTTGAAGTACGCAACACGGATAGCCTCGGTGTGACCGAGACCGTCGATCTCCTCGCGAGTGCGGACGTACTCGTCGTCGGTGTCCCCGACTGGACGGACACACTCCGAACTGCGATCGATGCACTCGAGCCACCCGAGCGGGGTCCCGGTGGGACCGTCCAGTCCGTCGCGAGTGTCGACGCGGCCGTCGAGACGCTCGCCGTGGAGTCGATCGACTGTGTCGTCACTGCAGCCGAGGTGGACGGCGTGACGTGTCCCGAACTCGTCGAGACGCTCACGACGGCCGTCGAGACCGCTCCGGTCGTGCTCGCCACGGCCGACGGGAGCGAGCGACTCGCGAGTGCGGCCACTGCAGCGGGTGCGAGCGACTACGTCAGGTTGTGTCGTGACGAACACACCGAGGACGGTGCCTCGACGGAGCCGCCTCTGGACGACCTCTTGGATCGTGTCGAACGTCGGTTGCGATCGGCGCGACGCGACGTGACGCGTCGCCGACGTGCGCGACAGTTCGACGCGATCTTCCACGATACGCGGACGGCGACGTGGGTGTTGCGCCCCGACGGGACGGTCCGACGCGTCAACGAGACGGCACTGGCGGCGGTCGACGGCTCCGTGTCGGACGTGGTCGGGACGAAACTGTGGGCACGCGAGTGGTGGAGTGACGGTGGACAGACACGGGGCGACGGTGGGCAGACGCGGGATGGTGGTGGGCAGACGCGGAGCGACGGGCGGACGAGTACGGACGTGCGTGACGCGGTCGAGCGTGCGGGCGACGACGAGTACGTCGAGCTGGTCGTCGGGTTCCAGCCGTGGGACGGGAGCGAACGCCTCTTGGAGCTGTCGATCAGGCCAGTCACCGACGGGGCTGGCAGTGTCGTCGCCATCGTCGTCGAGGGTGTCGACGTGACCGACCGCGTCGAACTCGAACGCGACCTCCGCGCGTCGGAGCGACTCCACCGACTCACGCTCAACAACATGACGGACACGGTGTTGATGACCGACGAGGACGGGTCGTACACGTACGTTTGTCCGAACGCACACTTCATCTTCGGGTACACGGCGGCGGAGATCGAGGCGATGGGCTCGGTCGAGGACCTCCTCGGCGAAGATCTGTTCGACCCCGACGAACTCGCCGAGAAGGAGGTGTTGAAGAACATCGAGTGTACGGCGACGGACAAGGCGGGCCGCGAACACACACTCCTGGTGAACGTTCGGTCGGTGTCCGTTCGCGACGGCGAGATCCTGTTCAGTTGTCGAGACATCACGAAACGGAAACGACGAGAGGAGGCACTCACGACGCTGCAGGCGACGGCTCGGGAACTGCTGTACGCCGAGACGACCCACGAGATCGCAACGCAGGTCGTCGCCGACACGGAGGCGGCACTCGGCGTCGAGGCGTGTGGCGTGTTCCTGTTCGACGAGACGGCGAACCGTCTCCAGTTGGTCGCGAGCGACGACCGGTTCGAGACACTCCACGGTCCGCCGCCGAACGTCCGTGTCGGCGACGACGGACTCGTCGGTCACAGTTTCGTGACGGGCGAGACACGGTTCTTCGACGACGTTCACGACGCCGACCGACTCCAGAATCGAGCGACGGACCTCCGGAGTGCGGCGTTCGTCCCACTCGGGGACCACGGCGTGGCGGTCGTCGGCTCCGCTCGCATCGGCGAGTTCGACGGGGTCACACGCGAACTCGTTGACCTGTTCGCGGCGACGGCGGAGGCGGCACTCGACCGTGTCACCAGGGAGTCACGACTTCGCGAACAGGAGCGTGAACTCTCTCAACAGAACGCACGACTCTCAGAATTGAACCGCGTCAACGAGACGATCAGAGAGATCGACCAAGCGTTGGTCCGTGCCGAAACTCGTCGCGAGATCGAACAGACGGTGTGTGACCGACTGACGGACGGAGACCGGTTCGCGTTCGCGTGGATCGGCCGTGCGGACCGGGCGGAGACGGCGGTCGAACCGCGTGCGTGGAGCGGCACCGGCGGTGACTACCTGGACAGTCTCTCGCTCGCGGTGGACTCGGAGGATGGTGATCCGAGTACTCGGGCGGTACGGACCGGCGAGACGGTCGTCGTCGACGACGTCGCGGCGGACCTCCGCGACGAGACGTGGCGGCGCGAGGCGCTCGCGCGCGACTTCCTCTCCGTGGTGAGTCTCCCACTGGTGTACAACGACGTCGTCCACGGTGTGTTGACCGTCTACGGCTCTGTACACGGTGCGTTCGACGAGACGACGCGGACCGTCCTCGGGGAGTTGCGCGAGACGGTCGCGTCGGCGTTGGCCGGCATCGGACGGAAGAACGCGCTCGTCTCTCCGACGGTCGTCCGGACGGAGTACGCTATCGGCGACCCGACGTTCGCGCCGACACGGCTGGCACGCGAGGTCGCACGGGAGACGGCGACGACGGGCGACCCGGAACTCACGTACCGTGGTCGTGCACGACAGACGGACGACGGGACGGAGGTGTTCCTCGCGGTGGACCACGCGCCGACGGAGGCGGTCGAGGCGGCGGCGGATCGCCTGGTGATGTTCGGGGACGTGCAGGTCGTCTCCGAAGACGGACATGGTGGCGTCATCCGTGTTCGACTCGCCGAACCGTTCTTCGCGCTCGGGCTCGCAGACCACGGTGCAGTCCTCCAGAGTGTCACTGCGACCGCCGACGGTGCGACCGTTGTCGTCGACGTGCCGGACGGCGTCACCGTGGGTGAGATCTCCGACTTCGTACGGACGCGGTTCGAGGACGTGTCGCTCCGCTCGAAACGGGAACTCGATCGCGACGTGGACTACGGCGTCGCCTCGGAGTTCCTCGACACCGTGACCGACCGGCAACTCGAGGTTGCACAGACGGCCTACTACGCCGGGTTCTTCGAGTCCCCGCGCGGGAGTACCGGCGAGGAGGTCGCGGCTCGACTCGACATCTCCTCGACGGCGTTCTACCGGCACGTCAGGACGGTCCAACGGAAACTGTTCGACACGCTGTTCGACGAGGAGTCTGCTCCGTCACTCCGATCCGACGCCGTTCGGTAGTCCTCGGGTCGACTCGACACGGTTCGGTGGCGCCTGGATCGACTCGACCCGACACGGTTCGGTGGCCCCCGGATCGACTCGACGCCGTTCGGCAGTCTCCAGTTCGATCCGACACTGTTGGATAATCAACCCCTCTCGACACCGGGTGTTCGACTTTCAACGTCAAACTACACCCGAACCCGTCCCCGACGGCGAGTCGCGTCCCGCGGAGGGACGTGGTGACTCATGAGAGACGTAGACCAGCGACCCGAGGCGGAGACGCCCTACGAGTGTTTCGGCTGTGGAACGATAGTCCGAACGACGGATCACCCGGGAGAGTGTCCCGACTGTGGTGACCCGATGCGGAACCGACGGACACCGATCGAGTGACGATGGCGTCGACAGACACGACACACGACGACGAGACGACGACGGACGACTCGACGACCGACGGATCGACGACCGACGAGACGGACGAGTCGATGTTGGAGACGGCACGTCGACAGCTCTCGCGGGCTGCCGCACACGTCGACATCGATCCGAACGTCGTCGAACGACTCGAACACGCCAAACAGGTCCACGAAGTGACCATCCCGATCGAACTCGACGACGGGACCGTCGAGGTGTTCACCGGGTACCGCGCACAACACGACAGTGTCCGCGGGCCCCACAAGGGTGGACTCCGGTACCACCCCGAGGTCACACGCGACGAGTGCGTGGGGCTCGGAATGTGGATGACGTGGAAGTGTGCCGTCATGGACCTGCCGTTCGGCGGCGCGAAGGGTGGCGTCGCGGTGAACCCCAAACGGCTGAGTCGCGACGAGAAGGAACGACTGACACGCCGGTTCGCACAGGAGATCCGCGACGTGATCGGTCCACACGAGGATATCCCGGCCCCGGACATGGGGACCGATCCCCAGACGATGGCGTGGTTCATGGACGCCTACTCGATGCAGGAGGGGGAGACGGCACCGGGTGTCGTCACCGGGAAACCACCACTCGTCGGCGGTAGTGAGGGGCGCGAAGAGGCCCCCGGTCGGAGTGTCGCGATCGTCACGCGGGCGATGTGTGACCACTACGACTGGCCACTCGCCGACACCACCGTGGCGGTACAGGGGTACGGGAGCGTCGGCGGCAACGCCGCCCGCCTCCTCGACGAGTGGGGAGCGACGATCGTCGCGGTCAGCGACGTGAACGGTGCGATGTACGATCCCGACGGGATCGACACCACGTCGGTCCCGCTCCACGACGAAGAGCCGGAGGCGGTCACCGACACCGCCGAGCAGGTGATCTCCAACGAGACACTCCTCGAACTCGACGTCGACGTGTTGATCCCCGCCGCACTCGGGAACGTCCTGACGGCCGAGAACGCCGCGGACGTACGTGCGGACCTGGTCGTCGAGGGTGCGAACGGCCCGACGACGTCCCGAGCAGACGAGATCCTCGCCGAGCGAGGTGTGCCGGTGCTCCCCGACATCCTCGCCAACGCCGGTGGTGTGACGGTGAGTTACTTCGAGTGGCTCCAAGACATCAACCGGCGAACGTGGTCGCGAGAGCGCGTCAACGAGGAGTTGGAGACGGAGGTGTTGTCGGCGTGGCGGGCCGTTCGGGACGAACGGGAACGCCACGACGTGACGTGGCGTGACGCCGCCTACGTCGTCGCGCTCCAGCGTGTCGCCGAAGCCCACGAGATCCGCGGGCTCTGGCCGTGATCGACCCGTGCACGCGAGACGACTGACGACGACCGACCGGATCGTCGCGGTCGTCAGCCCCGACAGTGACCGTCCGGTCCGTCGGCTCGAACGGTGGACGACGGAACACGGTGTGGCTCTGACGACCGTCCCCGTCGGAGAGTCTCCACCCGGACTCTCGCGAGACGGGGAGGCGACCCTGGGTGTCGCCGTCGGTGGCGACGGCACGTTCCTCCAGGCCGTCCGTCAGTTCGCGCCCCACGGCATTCCAATACTCGGTGTCGACACGGGGACACTCGCGTTCCTCGTCCGCGTCCCGGCAGACGGCGTCGGCGCGGCACTCACGGAGATCGTACTCGGCCGCGCGGCGGTCGAACGACGTCCTCGTCTCACTGTCGCGGCGTCCGACCTCTCGACGACCGCACTGAACGACGTCGTCGTCCGTCCCCGGCCCCCGGACGATCCCGTCGACCGGAAGACGGTGGGGATCGACGTGTACGTCGACCGGGAGTACGTCGGCGAGTACCACGGCGGTGGCGTGGTCGTCTCCACGGCGACCGGGTCGACTGGACTCGCGTTGTCCGCCGGTGGTCCGATCCACGACCCACGCGCCAGTGAGGCCGTCCAGATCGTCCCACTGGAGACGCACTCGTTGGGTGTCCGGCCACTCGTGGTCGGTCCCGACACACCGATCACCGTCGTCCCCGACGGACCGACCACGCTGCGTGTCGACGGTGGACAACGGTACCGCGAACTGGAACCCGGAACGCCACTCCACGTCGACGGGACGGCACCACCGGCCGAACTCGTCACGACGCGTCTCGACGACCAGTTCTACGACACACTCGAGGCACGACTCGGGTGGAGCGTCCGCGACGACGACGACCCACGGACGGACCCGACACCACCCACGACCCCCACTCGGGTGGATGCCGACGGTTCGACGCGATCGGTGACTCCCGTTCGGACGGACGCCGTCGACCCGACACGCCCGACGGAGACGGACGATCCGGCCCGTGTGTCCGGAGCCGACCCCGACGTCCCGGTCGACCTCTCTCGGGCACTCCGCGTGGCCGTCGACGCCGTCGAGAGTGTCGCCGAACCACTCCGACGACGGCACGGGGACGTCGACACGGAACACCACAAGACGGACAGCGCGGACATCGTCACCGACGCCGACCGCCTCGCGGAGGAGACGATCACGGCGACGCTCGACGCCGAGTTCCCCCAGTGTGCGTGTCTCTCCGAGGAGTGTGGTGCGACACGCGGTGACGGTGCCGCCACCTGGATCGTCGACCCGCTCGACGGAACCAGCAACTACGCGAACGGCAACCCCAACTACTGCGTCTCCGTCGGACTGGTCGCCGACGGAGTGCCGGTACTCGGCGTCGTTCACGCCCCCGAGACGGGTGACCTGTGGACCGAGATCCGCGACAGGTTCGCTCGACTGAACGGCGACCCCGTCTCGACGACGGATCGCGAGGCACTCTCCGAGAGTGTCCTGATGTCCGGCTACGACCCGGGCGGTGCGTTCCTCCGGGAGTTCTACGACGACGCTCGCGGCATCCGTCGACTCGGCTCCGCGGGGCTCCACCTCTGTCACCTCGCGAGTGGTGCGACCGACGCCGTGTGGGAGTACGACACCGCGCCGTGGGACGTCGCCGCGGGTGTCGTCGTCGCACGCGCGGCCGGCGCGACGTTGACCGGCCTCGACGGGGAGCCGTTCGAGTTCGACGCGTGGGGGAGACGCACACCGTTGCTCGGAACCAACGGCCCACTCCACGACAGTCTCTCGACTCGGACACCTTGACTGTCGACCCACCCTAGACGCGAGCGTCCGACCGCTCGCGGACCGTCCCGCCGCCACGGCACCACCCGAGTCCGACGTGTTCCGACGACTCGCCCGGCCGCCACGTCGACGATCCGTCTCCCCTCCACTCGGACGACTCCCCACCCACCGCGTGCGCCCCACTTCGCCGGGTTGATACCGACTCGCGTCGGAGCGGGGAGTCGTGAACGGCGATCAGTTGCGCGCCACCGTGCTGGGGTTCCTCGCGGCCGGTGGCGTCCTCGGGGTGTTGGTCTACTCGCTCGACGTGGGCGAGTTGACGGCCAACCTCGTGCGTGCGGAGCCGCCGGTGCTCGCACTCGTCGTCGGTGCGATCCTCCTGTGGCTCCTCGCGTGGGGGTTCGCACTCCGGACCGTACTGGGCGTCCTCGGCGTCGACATCCCACCGCACCTCGCCTTCTTCGTGTTCAACGGCGCGATGTTCGCCAACAACGTCACGCCGTTCGGGCAGGCCGGCGGCGAGCCCGTGACCGCGCTGTTGATCTCCGCGGTGACGGACACGGAGTACGAGCGGAGCCTCGCGGCCATCGCCAGCGTCGACACGCTGAACTTCTTCCCCTCCATCGCGTTCGCGCTGCTCGGGGCCGCCTACTACGCCACACAGGCGACGTTCGGCCGGCGACTCCGGGTGGCGACGGGAATCGCGGTCGTCCTCGCGGTGGCGGTCCCCGTCGTCGGCTACCTCGGGTGGCGCAACCGCGACCGCCTGCGTGGGTTCGTCACCGGGCGACTGACGCCGCTCGTCCAGCGTGTCGCGCGACTGGTCCCGGGCGTCTCCGAACCGAGTACGGACACCGTCGAACACCGCGTGGACCACTTCCTCGGCGCGATCGAGCGCGTGGCGACGGACCCGCGGGGCCTCGTGATCGCGCTCTCGGCGTCCACGCTCGGGTGGCTGTGTCAGATGGTCGGGCTCTGGCTCGCCTTCCGCGCGCTAGACACACCGGTCGACATCACGGTGGTGATGTTCGCGGTGCCGATGGGGGCCATCGCCGGTGCGACGCCGACTCCCGGCGGCTCCGGGTTCATCGAGAGTGTGCTCACGGGGCTGTTGGTCGTCGTCTTGACCGTCCCGCAGGCGACCGTGGGTGCGGCAGTCATCCTCTTCCGAGCAGCGGTGTTCGGCGTCCCCGTGCTCCTCGGTGGACTCGTGGTCTCGTGGATCGGCGTCGACGTGTACGGGCAGTGACCCTTCGCGACCGGGTCGCTTCGGGCGTGTCTCGACGTGGCGGCTCCTCAGGGCGTGTGCGAGACGAGTGTGTGGGGTCGCCACGGGCCCGAGCCGATACGACGATTTTAAACTGCGTGGTTGCGAATCGGGCCGTATGGTCACCCTCTACGACGTTCCGGCGGAGGACCTCATCGAGGAGGTCGCCGACCGGCTCGAAGACCGTATCGAGGAACCGGAGTGGGCAGAGTTCGTCAAGACGGGCGTCGACCGCGAACTCCCGCCCCAGCAGGACGACTTCTGGTACCGACGCGCGGCGTCGCTGCTCCGGAAGGTCGCCGACCAGGAGCCGGTCGGTGTCGGCACGCTGGCGACCGACTACGGCGGCGCCAAGCAGGGATCGACGCGGTACCGTGTCGCTCCGCCGAGCAACGTCGACGGCTCCCGGAACGTCATCCGGACGATCCTCCAGTCGCTGGAGGAGGAGGACCTCGTCGAGACCGCACAGGGCGAGGGCCGTCGGATCACCGACGAGGGCCGATCGTTCCTCGACGAGGTCGCCGGGGACGTGCTCGACGACCTCGACCGGCCGGAACTCGAACGCTACGCGTAACGCGACCGCCGGAGTCGTCGCGAGGCGCCCGGTCGAACACCCCGCCACCGACCGACGGTCGTTCTGTCGGTGGGGACGACTCGCTCGGTGACGAGCCGCCGCTCCGTCCGACTCTGCGGCTCCGAAATCGTTTTGCGTCTCACGACCGAATTCCTCGGTGACATGAGCCAGAACCCCGAGGACGACGAGCGACTGCAGGAGCTCCGCGAGAAGAAACGCGAGCAACTGAGAGAGCAGGCACAGGGTGGCGGCGACGACGAGGCGCGCCAGGCGGCACAGGAGCGCGCCGAGGCCCAACAGGAGGCGCTGCTCAAACAGCACCTCACCGACGGGGCACGCCAGCGGCTCAACGCCGTCGAGATGAGCAAGCCCGACTTCGCCAAACAGGCGAAACAGCAGGTCCTCGCGGTGGCTCGCAGCGGCCAGATCGACGGGAAGATCGACGAGGATCAGATGAAGCGCCTGCTGAAGGAACTGAAGCCCGACGACTCCGGGTTCAACGTCCGGCGTCGGTGACCCGTCGGGGATGGATCTCGCCTTACTCTACAGCGGCGGCAAGGACTCCTCGTTGGCCGCGCTCCTGTTGGACCGGTTCTACGACGTGGAGTTGGTCACCGCACACTTCGGGGTCACGGACGACTGGGAGCACGCCCGACGTGCCGCCGAGTCGCTCGGGTTCCCGTTCGACACACACGAACTCGACCGCTCGGTGGCCGAGGAGGCCGTCGAGACGATGCGGACGGACGGCTACCCACGCAACGGGATCCAGCGCGTCCACGAACACGCGCTGGAGTCGGTCGCCGAACGAGACGTGGTCGCCGTCGCCGACGGCTCGCGGCGCGACGACCGCGTGCCGAGTGTCTCGCGGGCGTTCGCACAGTCGCTGGAGGACCGCCACGACGTCGACTACCTCTCGCCACTGGCGGGGTTCGGCCGCTCGGCGGTCGACAGTCTCGTCGCCGCCGAGTTGGAGGTCGAGGTGGGTCCAAGCGAGGAGATCCCGAAGGCGGACTACGAGGGGGAACTCCGCGCACTGTTGACGGACCGCCACGGTGAGGGGACGGTCGCCGAGGTGTTCCCCGACCACGAGCAGACGTACGTCCGCGGTCCCGTCGAGTAGCGACACGCGACGGACCGCGGGACCTATGCCCACGGTGGCCGAGGGGTCGGTGTGGACGAACGCGTCTCCGAGCACGCCGAGGTGCTCGTCGACTGGAGTGCACGCGTCGAGGCCGGTGACGACGTGGTTCTCGCCGTCGCCGAGGGGAGCCACGACCTCGCGGTCGCGGTCGCCGAGGAGTTGGGTGACCGCGGCGCGAACGTCGTCACGGTCTACGACAGCGACGAGGTGGATCGCGCGTACAAACTGGCACACGACGGCGACTTCGACGCGGACCCGGGCCACGAACTCGCACTGTACCGCAACGCGGACGTGGTGCTCCGCCTCGGTCGCGGTCGCAACACGGCCGCCGAGGCGGACGTGCCCGGCGAGACGGAACAGGCGTACCGGCGGCGTCGCCAGGAGATCCGCGAGGCGCGGATGGACACGGACTGGGTGTCGACGGTTCACCCGAGTCGGTCGCTGGCC
Source organism: Halobaculum sp. MBLA0147 (assembly GCF_041361345.1). Lineage (NCBI taxonomy): Archaea > Methanobacteriati > Methanobacteriota > Halobacteria > Halobacteriales > Haloferacaceae > Halonovum > Halonovum rutilum. The sequence goes on from NZ_JBGKAD010000001.1 coordinate 2,514,386, forward strand.
CAACAGGCGGGGATGTCGTACGAGGCGTACCGCGACTTCGTCTACGACGCCGTGCTCCGCGACTGGGAGTCGTTGGCCGAGGAGATGGCCCAGATGAAAGAGCGCCTCGACGCGGGCAGCGAGGTCCGGATCGAGTCGGGCGACGACGAGATCACGATGCGAGTCGACGGGCGGACGGCGGTCAACTCCGCCGCCAGCGTCGCCTACGACTCCCACAACCTCCCGAGCGGCGAGGTGTTCACGGCGCCGTACGCCACCGAGGGGTCGCTGACGTTCGACGTGCCGATGACGATCCAGTCGCGGCGCGTCCGGAACGCCCGGCTCGTGTTCGAGGACGGCGAGGTCGTCGACTACAGTGCCGAGACGGGTGAGGACGCGCTGCGGGACGTGCTGGAGACGGACGAGGGTGCTCGCCGGCTCGGCGAGCTGGGCATCGGGATGAACCGCGGCATCGACCGCGTGACGGACAACATCCTCTTCGACGAGAAGATGGGCGACACGGTCCACCTCGCGGTCGGCCGTGCCTACGACGCCTGTCTCCCCGACGGCGAGCAGGGGAACGACTCCGCGGTCCACGTCGACCTGATCAGCGACGTGAGCGAGGACTCCCGCCTGCTCGTCGACGGCGAGGTCGTCCAACGGAACGGCACCTTCCGGTGGGAAGACGGGTTCGAGAGCTCCTGATCGCGTCGGTTGGAGAGGTCGTGGGTCTGTGGATGTCGCCGGTGCTCGTCTCGTGTCTCCGACTAGGGTGTCCGCTCACCCGAAGAGGTCGGTGGGTTGGGCGTCGGGGCTGTGGAACTCGGGGTAGACATCGAAGTTGTGGTACAGTCGGGCGGCGTGGAACGAGCCGAGGCCGAGTACCTGGAACGGTTCGGGCGGCGCGAGGCCGAGGGTGACGTACGCGTCGCGAATCTGGCACTTCAGGTGGTGATCGAGGAACGACTGGAACTCGTCGATCGGCCCGGGGTCGACCGGCGCGAGTTCGAGTGTGGCGTCCGGCTCGCGGTCGAGTGGGTCGCTCCCACGGTCGGTGGTGAGTTCACCCGCCTGCGGATAGGCGACGTGGACGCCGGAGACGACGCCGTTCCGCATGTCCGCTGGGAGTTCGAACGGCGTCAGTTCGAGGCGCGTTCCGAGCGACTCGGCGAATGCGGTCCACTCCTCGAGCACGTCTGCGGACACGTCGTCGAACGACTGTGTCTCTAGGCCGTCTTCGAGATCGAGACCGTGTTCCCCCGCGACGCGCTCGGCAGTCTCGCGGAGTTGGTCGTCGCGGAGGTCGGCACCGAGGTACACGTCGAGTTTGTACAGGACGGTCTCGGCAGAGACACCGGCCGGCAGCGGACGCGGACGCGGCACGGTGTCGTCGTGGTGGCTCCGGAGTTGCTGGTGGAACTCGCTGAACAGGCCCCGGAACGTGTCTGCGGAGAGGTCGGCGACGGCACGCCGAACCGTGTCAAGGTGTTCGGGGCGCTCCGCCCGCGGGAGTGTGTCGTACCCACGCTGGCGGTGGACGTAGTACCGGGCGAACTTTCGGGTCTGCTCGTTCAGTTCGTTCTCCTCGTCCGTTCGGTCCCGTGGGTGGTCAGCGTACTCGCTGCAGAGATGCCCATCAATTCCACCGTCGTAACCCACCCCTACCTTGTGTTCGGCGCCGCGGTTGTCGGTGACCAAGACACCAAACCCGTCGTCTACTTCCTTCTTGATACTCGCTTTCATCGCTAGAAGGCCACTTTCTCACTACTTCGGTATTCGTCTCCTCGCTTCATAGCTTCGAGTTCGGCTTCGAGCCGTCGAAGACGTTGATACATCTCGGTGGAGGCACCGTCGGGGCTGTTATCCGTGAGCCAGCCGAGCGCCTCCTTGGTCAGGTCACTGGCGGCACCACCGACTGCCGCACCAGCCGCGGCTCCCATCGTTGTCCCGGCGACTGGGACGACCGATCCGAGTAGTGCCCCCGCTCCCGCACCGGCGAGGGAGCCGGCAGCACCGAGCAGCATCTTCCGGCCGCCGTCGAACTCGTTGACACCGGGACTCGCCTGGACGAACGCCGCGTACATCTCTTCCTGCCGGTTCTTGATCTGTGTGACCTCCTTCGCGAGGATCTCCGGGTCGGCTGGTACCGTCTGGGAGTCGTCACCGCTCACACGGTCGGCTACCGCCTCGCGAGCCGCCTCGACGCGCTCTTGCCCGGGGTACCGTTGGAGGTGTACCTGGGTATCGGACAGACCTCTCGACTGTGCTCGTTCCACGTTCATGTCCTCACAGTGGTGAAGCCTCGAGTGCGGTCTGTTCGTGGAAGTTGGGGTAGAGGTCGTAGTCGTCGTACCGGCGTGTGGCACGGAACTTGCCGAACCCATGAACACGGAACTGTTCGGGTGGGAGGAGTCCCTTCGCGACGTAGCAGTCGCGCACTTGACACCGGAGGTGGTAGTCCAGGAAGTCTCGGAACTCGGCGAGCGTGTCGGGTGCGTACGGGAACAGTTCGAGCGTCGCGTCGGGGTCGCGCTCGCTCGGCACCTCAGACTTCTCGACGACGTGTTCGCCGCGAGCGTTCGGATACCCGACGTGGATGCCGGAAACCGCACTCACCTCGAAGGCCAACTCGTCCGCCGGTGTCGTCTCGACGAGGTCCTCGCCGAACTCCCGCCACGCGTCGAGTGCATCCTGCGACACCTCACTCGGGTCGTCGAGGGCCTCGGCGTCGGTCACGTCCAGTCCGTGTGCCGTCGCTAGCTCTGTTGCGCCGTCGGTCTCGGCGAGGTCGACGCCGAGGAACACGTCCAGCGAGTAGACGACGTTGTCTTCGCCCGGGACGGCAGGTGGCAGTTCGAGCGGGCGATCGACCGACGCGTCGTCGTGGCTCCGCAGTTGGCGGTAGAGCGAGCCGAAGTACTCCTCGAACGACTCCTCGGAGAGGGTCGCGATACTCCGGCGGACGGCGTCGACGAACTCCGGCGTCTTCGATCGCTCACTCGGTCCGTAGCCGAACTCCCTGAACGCGTAGTACCACCCGTACTGTTCGGCTTGGTGACAGTGTTGATTCTCACTACGTGTTCGATTCTTCGGATCGTCGTCGTACGTCTCACAGACGTATCCGACTACCGAGCCGTCCTGCTCGACTCCGACCCTGTGTTCTCCTTCGTCGTTGTCTGTGACCAACAGTCCGACACCTCTCTCTGTCTGTTTTCGTAGTTTTGCGTCCATCGTCAGAAGTCGGTCAACTCGTCGTCCCGTCGCTCTGGGCCCTGCTTCAGTTCGGCGTACATCTGCCGAATCTCGTGGTACATCTGTTCGAGTTCGACGGCCTCGCTGTTGGGACGGTTAGCGTCCATGAACTCGACGCCCTGCTTGGTGAGATCGGAGACCGCTCCAGAGAGTGCGGCACCCGTCGCGGCACCGATTGCAGTGCCAGCGCCGGGGACGACCGACCCAGCGACGGCACCCAACGCAGCACCAGTTCCCATCCCGGCCAGCGACCCGAGTACGCCCTTGGTAGCGGTCTTCCCCCAGTCGCGGCCCCCTGCAGCGCCCGGTTCGGCCGTGGTCAGTGCGTCCATCATCTGTGCCTGTCGCTGTTTGATCTGTGCCACCTCCTCGGCGAGTGTCTCTGGATTCGCCGGAACACTGCCGGTGTCGTCGGTTCCGACTCTGTTCGAGAGTTCTTCACGGGCTGCCTCGACGCGCTCTTGCCCGGGGTACCGCTGAACGTGTACCTCGGCGTCGGAGAGCTTCTGAATCCCGAGTTTTCCACCGGCCATCACGCGCCGTGCGGTTCCCTCACCCCTCCACCCTAGGTTGAGGTAGAACCCGATTTTCAAGTGTTGAGCTTTTGAGCCGAGCCTTGAGGTGTTCGGACCGGCTCTGTTCGTGTTCTCGAATGGTGCCAAACATCTCGGCTGTGGGAAATGGGACTGCATTTGTCTCGTATCTCCCACGATACAGTCACTCGATATATCTCTTAGCACCGTGTACAGCCTCGAAGAGTGAAACAACACGACTCACGAGTGTGGTCGCCTCAGTGGAATGTTACGACTGGTACCCGGGGATGTCGGCGTCGAAGTCGTAGTAGTTCGGGTAGAAGTCGCTTGCACCGTAACCCTGTGTCGGAGCGTGTTTCCCCGGTCCCAGTACCCGGAAGGCGGGCGGTGGTTCCTCGCCCATCACGATGTAGAAGTCCCGCACCTGACTGACGAGGTGCCGGAGCAGGAGTGGTTTGAGAGTGTCGAGCGTCTCCGGTTCCAGTTGCGGGAGTTCGACTCTGGCGTCCGGTTTCTCGTCCGTCGGTCCGCCACCACCACCGACGCGGTGAGATTCGTCGTTTGCGTCGTAGTACATCACACCCAACTCGGAGGTGTCGGCGACTTCGTAGGGTGGGAACTCGAAGGAGGTGTCGTTCGCCTCGGCTCTCACCGTCCCGAGAATCCCGTCAAGTGTGCGATCGAGGAGCGAGCCACGAGAGACGCTCGCGAGAACGTCCGCTGCACTGTCCGCGATGCACTCCTCAAACTCGTCGACGGCTCCGCGGATGTCGTCTACGTCGGCGTCCAAGTACAGTTCCTGTTCGTACACGACGGCTTCGTCCGCACCGACGGTGGAGGGAAGCCGGAGTGGTCTGTCGACATCTTCGAAGTGGCTCCGACACTGCTGGCGGAACGTTCCGAACAACTCGTCGACCTCTTCGTCGGAGAGACGCCACAGCGCCATCGCCGTCGCTGCGACGCGGTCCGGGTTCCAGTGGCCCTCCAGCGTGTCATAGTCGGTGTTCCGGTACACGTAGTACCGTGCGTACTTGCGTGCCTGGGAGACGTTCTCGTCTTCGTCTCTACTCCTCTTTTCAGGATCGTCCGGATAGCCAGACTGTGAGTGCGCGTATATATTCCCACTCTCCTTTTCCATCTCTACCTGGTGTGTGACACCATTGTTGTCGGTTATTTTCGTCCCGATGTCTATTTCGTCTTCTCCAATAATATTTCCTTTCATATTAGAACTTTACGTTGTCTCTGGTTTTGGCATTCATATCGTCTCTCTCGTCCTCGCTGCCGAAGATGTTCTTGACCCGATCAATGACCGAGCCTCTATTCTTTACCATTGCAGAGGTCCCGCCCGCGGCCGTCGCGGCGACGACACCCGCTGCGAGAGCGACCGGAAGTCCGACCGACCCGGCAGTTGCCAGCCCAGTCCATATTGCTCCCTGTTTGAGCGCCTCTGTTCCACCGGCCTTCACGAGTTCGCCGAGTGCACCGTACGTGCCGGCCTCTCCGACTTTCTCGAGTGCTCCTTTCTGATCGCCGTCCACCAGCGCTTCGAGATTCACGTCGCCACTCTCCGCGCCGTCACCGGCCATCGACTCGAACAGCGCGGCCTGGTTCTGCTCGACGACCTCCAACCGACGGGCCAACTCGTCGACAGAGGCGGAGTCGAAGCTCTCGCTCTCCGAAGAGCCACTCAGCGGGTTGAACCGATCGAGTGCGCGCTGAACGTGTACGTCGGCGTCGGAGAGCTTCTGGATGCCGAGCTTCCCGCCACTCATCACGCGTTGTGCGGTCTCCTCGGCCTCCCGCTCCAACTCGGGATCTGGGTCGATCTCCAGTTGCACGTCTTCTTCGGGGAGCATCGAGAGGCCACCACCGGTCTGTCGCGACCCTCCACGGCATCCGATTGCCATCGTGTACCCACAGTTATCGCTACAGGAAAAGTAACTACGGATCGGTTGTACAAACGGAGAGGGTGTATTCCGACCCAGTGGCGACGAGACCCCTCGGTCAGATCGTGTCCAGCACGTCGGGATCGTCGTAGCGTGGGTACATATCGAGGAACCGGTAGGCGACGACGGACTCGAGTCGCCCGCTGCCGATCACGCGGAACTGTTCGGGTGGTTGCAGTCCCATCCGGACGTAGCTGTCGCGGATCTGGCACTTGAGGTGGTGGTCGACGAACGCGCGGAACTGCTCGAAGTCACCCGGGTCGACTGGCGCGAGCTCGAGCGTCGCGTCCGGCTCGCGGTCGAGTGGGTCGGTCTCGGGACCCAGCACTTCGTAGTCCCCGCCGTCGATGTAACTCGCGTACAGCGGTGAGGCGGCGTCGACGTACGTCTCTCCCGAGAGGTCCACGTCGCGGTCGACCAGCGTCTCGCGGAGGTCGTCGGTGAACGCCTCCCAGCGGTCGAGGACGCTCTGTGACTGGTGGTCGACCGCGTGATCCTCCTTCGACAGGTCGACATCGTGGGCCGCGGCGATGTCTTCGGCGACGGCGGAGACCTCGGAGTCGAGCAGGTCGACACCGAGGTAGATGTCCGTCCGGTACAGCATGTGGTCCGCACCGGGTGCCTCACGCGGGATCGCCATCGCTCGCGGCGTGTCGTCGTGGTAGCTCGCCATCTGCTGGTAGAGATCCCCGAGCAGGTCGCGAGCACGCTCGTCCGAGAGGTTCTGGAGGACCGTCCGGACGGCGTCGAGGCGCTCCGGATGGTACTGCGGATGGGCCGTGTCGTATCCGCGCTCTTTGTAGACGTAGTAGCGGGCGAAACGCCGAGCCTGTTCTACCCGCTCGTTTTCGTTACCCGTTCGCTGCCTCGGGTCATCTGCACATATGTCTTGACCGTGTCCTGTGATCTCCCCATTTTGCTTTACCTCTATCAGGTGTTCTTCGTCACCGTTATCTATGATACTCAATCCGATCGTACCTCCTTGTTCCCCTGTTATCATCCCGTCCATCAGCGGTCACCCCTACTCTCCGCAACGCCCTCAACGCCAGACGTCGTAGCTCCACTGAGAACTGATCTGACCTTCTCCTCGATAAGTTGGTCGAGGTAACTCCTAGTGTCATCGACTTGCTGGTTGACGGCGGCGGTGGCGTCGTCGAAGTTTCGTTCGTAAACGGCACCGGCTGCTCCACCGAGTGCACCACCGACGACGGTTCCGACAGCCTGCCCCGTGACCGTGCCAACGCCAGGCGCGAGAGCAGTCCCAATCACACCGCCAGCCACACCACCGAGGGCACCCATCGTTCCCTTTCCTGCTTCGACACCGAGTTTCTTGTCGGCACGGTCAGGGGCCTGGAGTTCGTTCACGTCACGACGGAGCTGTCGGACCTCTTCGACTAGTTCGTCGGGGTTGATGTCTACCGACTCCGAGCCCGACGAGTGGATTTCGCTTCCGAATCCGAAGAACCGCTGGACGTGCACCTCGGTGTCCGAGAGCTTCTGGATGCCGAGTTTTCCGCCACTCATCACGCGCTGTGCAGTTTCCTCGGCCTCCCGCTCCAACTCGGGGTCGGGACCGATCTCCAGTTGCACACCCTTCTGCGGCAGCGTCGAGAGATCACCACCGGTCTGCTGGCGGACGTGCGCCAACTCGTGGGCCAGGACGTGCTGTCCCTCTGCGGACTCGGGATCGTACTCGCCAGCGCCGAAGGCGACGTGGTTGCCGACGGTGAACGCCCGCGCGTTGATCTGGTCGGCCGCCGCAGCAGCTTTCGGTCCAGTGTGAATCCGTACGTCACCCAACGAGTCGCCCATCCGCTCTTCGACCGCGCGCTGGATCGAGGTGTCCAGCGGCCGGCCGGGTGAGGAGATCACCCCCCGTACCGTGTCGGGAACGCCAGCATCTCCGTCGGGACCGCGACGCCGATCTCTGTTGACTTTCCCGGTGTTGTCCATCCGGGAGAGGCGGTTGAAGTGCTCGATGTCCCAGGGAACGGGCGTGCCCTTCCGGTCGCGGAACCGCTGCATCTTGGTCTTGTGACCCATCGCGCCGATGGGGATGCCCTCGTCGATCCACCGGAGAACCTGCCCGCCGTACCCCTTCTCCAACCGCTGGAGTTCCTGGAGTTCGTCGACACTCGACACCTCCCGGCCGTAGTACTCCTCGATGTCTTCCTTCGTCGTCGGGCCGACCGTACTCGGGCCCACGTCCGCACGCGACGGCCACCGTTGCGAGCCGTCACTCTCCTCGGACTGTCCACTGTCCGTCTCGGTCACCTTCCCTCGATCACGGAGTGCTTGGTACCCCATCGTCTCTTGCTGTCATCTGTGTCTGCGTGTGACTTGATTCTTCCTACTAAGTGTGGATTCAGTGATAGAGTGAGACCAGTCATCACTCGGTGACGACTACGAGTCACCACACACCGACAGCTAATCCCAACACAACCACAGCTATTAACAACAAGCGAGCACAACGCCGAGACACGACACTGCGGGGTCGTCACTGTAGCAAAGTGGCGGGGTGCTGGAGACACCCCACCTCCGCAGTGTCGTGGAAGCCGCCACGACAATGTGTTCGAACGATTCTCCGTCTGAAAAGGATGACGGGACGACCGAGGTACAGCCACTGCTCGACAGCTACGACACCCACCTGGAGACACTGCGCCTGCTCCCACTCCCGCAGTACCGCACCAGGGAACTCCACGCCGCGACAGAAGCGGTCCGCGACAGACTCGCGACGAGCGGATTCGTCCCTCCGAGCCAGCTTCAACACCTCTTGTGCGTCGTCGCGGAGGCGATCGACGACGTACGCGCCGCCGCGATGGGCGAACCCGACCGTCTCCCCGAAGCGCCACGCCACCCGGTCGGCACACCGCGTGACGAGTACGCGATGACGCCCGAGGAACGCGAGACCGCGCTCGACGGGCTCACGAGCCTCCAGTTCACGCTCGTCGAGACGCCCACGCTCCCCGACGGCTGGCGCGAGCGACTCGCCGGCCACGACGCCGACGCAGCACCGTCGTAGGAGACACCCACACCCCGGGTAGAACTCTCACCCGCGACGACACACGCGGCGACGCCCGACGCCACCCCCTGCGACACCCGTCCTACTCCCGGTCCAACCGCTCGGCGACGGCGTCGGGCTCGTACGCCAGCGCGATCGACCGCGAGCGACCGCGCCCCTCCACGTCGGCGTACTCCGTCTCGACGAGCCCGAGCTGTTCCAGCTTCTTGACGATCTCGGAGTAGCGGGTGTACCCCAGGTCCGTCCGGTCGTGGAACACCTCGTAGACGTTGCCGGCCTGGTCGCCGCCGTGGTCGACCAACACCTCCACGAGCGCGGTCTCGGACTCCGAGAGCCCGCGGAGACTCCGCGAGAGGTGGACGAACTTCGACTTCTCGTAAGCCTCCTCGACGTCCTCGACGGCGACGGTCCGGGAGGCGCGCATCTCCGCGTTCAACCCCGCGCGCCGGAGCAGGTCGATCCCGACGCGCAGGTCGCCGGACTCGCCGGTGAGTTCGGCGACGCGGTCCAACTCCGGCGCACCCAACACGCCGTCGTGGAACCCGCGGTCGGCCCGCTCGCGGAGGATGTCGACGATCTCGTCGGTGTCGTACACCGGGAAGTATACCTCCTCCGGGCGGAACACCGACTGGACGCGCGAGTCCAACTCGTCGATCACACCGAGAGACAGATCCGAGGAGACGCAGATCACGCCGATCTTCGCCCCCTGGTTCGCCTGCTGGTGGGCCTCGTGGGCGCGCAACAGCGAGTACAAGGTGTCCGACGCCTCGTTCTCGTAGAACAGGTAGTTCACGTCGTCCAACGCGACCACCAACACCTCCCCGGCGTCGGCGAGTTCGTCGGTGATCTGGCCGAACAGCTTCTTGAACGAGACGCCCGAGGACGGGGGCTCGTAGTCGAAGACTCCCTCGAAGATCCGCGAGAAGACGGCGTACCGCGTCGCGTCCACCTGACAGTTGACACGCACCGTCCGCACGTCCGACTGGCCGCCGAGTTCCCCGAACAGCTTCTGGACGGCGGTGGTCTTCCCGGTGCCGGGCGGCCCGCGGACGACGCTGTTGAGCGGCCGCGACCCACGCACCGCGGGCCGGAGCGCGTACTTCAGCGACTCCAGTTGCTTCTCGCGGTGCTGGAACGTCTCCGGGACGTAGTCGATCTCGAAGACGTGCTCGTCTCTGAACACGGACTCGTCCCACGCCAACATCCCCTCCTCGGGGTCACTGGGCATCACCCGAGTCGTCACTCTCCGCGCACTTAATCGTTCGGCGCGACCTCGGTGGAAGTGGAGATCCGGCGCTCGAAGTCCGAGACGGGTTACAACGACAGTCTCGGTTCCAGTATCAGTCTGCTGTTCGGACGGTCGACGGACGGGCGTATGACGGACTGCAGGTGGCGCGGCCGGCGGAGGTGTCGACAGTTGGCGCGGCCGGCGGGGGTGTCCACAGGTGGCGGGACTACCGGTGACGGAGACTGCAGGCGGCGCGACCGCCGGTCGAGTCTTCTCGCTCGGTCGCACTCGTTCGCACGTGTCCGTCTGGAACAGACTCGACGCGGTCGGCCCGACGACGCCGACCGTCGTCGGCGTGACCCTCCTCGTGATCTCCGAGCCGGCGACCTCGGCGTTCGGAGCCGGCCTGATGCTGTTGGGCACGCGTGGTGAGTCTCGCGGTGGGAGGACTGACGATGAACGGTGAGCGGTGACCCCTGCCACGGGCCCCGACGCGACGGCGCGACGACCCGACCGCACGGCCCACTCAGAACTTCTCCAGCAGCGAGCCGTAGAACGCGCCCTCGCCCCCGTCGGCGGCGTCGGAGAGCTTCTCGACGATCAGCTCGGGCGTCGAACGCGCGAGGTGGTCCTTCTTCGGCGAGCGGTCGACGACCAACTCGCCGTCCTCCAGGCCGATCGCCTCGATCCCGTCGATCGCCACGTCGAAGGCGGCCGTCTCGGCGATCTCGCGGGCCATGTGCGAGACGAACACCGCCGTCGCACCCTGCTCGTCGAGTCGTTCGAGGATGCCAGCGATGATCTTCGCCGACGCGCCGGGTTCCGTGATCGACTCCAGTTCGTCGACCAGGACGAGTCGCCCGTCCGCGCCGGTCGCCAACTCCCCGAACTCCCGCAGCGTCGACTCGAAGGCCCCGGCGTCCAGCGTCCCCTGCGACTTCGCGTAGTAGTGGAGACCGGAGACACGCCGGAGCGTGACCGCCTGGGCGGGCACCGGCAGGCCGGTGTGAGCCAGCGTGGCGACGAGCGCCACGAGGTCCAGCGTCGATGTCTTCCCGCCGGAGTTGACCCCGGAGAGGATCGTCACGCCGGAGACTCCGTAGTCGACCGGCTCCACGTCGGCGAACGCCTCGTCGATCAGCGGCGACTTCCCACCCTGGATCGCGAGGTCCGGCGGCCCGTCCCCGTCGAGGACGTCCGCGGCGACGGGCTCGGCCGTCGGGCCCGACGCGGGGGCGGCGCCTCCACCGCCCTCGGCGTCCACCTCACTCGTCGCTCCCGGCCCGACCCCGGGCGTCGCGACGCCGCCGTCGCCGTCGGCGGCTACCGGCGTGTCGCCCTCGTCCGTCGGCGCGCGAGCCTGCGGGTCGTCCGGGATCGCGTCGTCGACGAACGACGGGAGCACACAGTCGAAGTCCTCGGCGAACCGCGCCACGGCGAGTTCCACGTCGAGTTCCAGCGCGTCCGCGACGAGTCGCTCCGCGTCGTCTCGCAGCGCCGCGATCTCGTCGGCGAGGTCCGACTTCAGCCGCGCCGCCCGCCGGTCGCGAGCGGTCTTCAACTCCGTCCGGAGCCGCGCCAAGGGATCTTCGTTGTGTTCGACCGGGAACGTCGGCTCTCCGCCGAAGACGCGTTCGGCGATCTCCGCCTCGCCGGTGTCCAACGCGAGCGCGTCGACGAACTGCTCGCGTGCCTGCCGGACCGCCTCGTCGTACTCGTCGGCCAACTCGCGAGCGAGCAGTGAGTCCACGCGCGCGCCCTGCTCGACCAACGAGAGGAAGTCCTGGCCCTCGATGGTCACGTCGCGCTCGCGGATGACGGTCCGGAGGTGGTCGTTGGCGACGCTCGCGGCGGTGCTCGCGGCCGCGTCGAGGTCGTCGACGGCCGTCGCCAGCCGGTCCAGTTCCTCGTCGCCGACGATCTCCCCGTCCGCGTCGACACGTGCGAGCACGTCCCGGAGCGTCTCTGGGTCGAGCGCGGGCTCGCTGCCGGCGGCCTCGTGGACGTCGAGTGCGGCCCGCAGGCGCTCGCGGTTCTCGGCGACGAACGCGAGCAGTCGCTCCGGGACGACCTCCGCCGGCCGGTCTTCGGCGTCCGTGAGTACGCGGACGTCTCCCTCCACGTCCACGCCGGCGAACGTCTCGTCCAACACGATCACGGTCGGGTACGAGCGGGCCAACTCGGCGAGGTCGCCGGCGTCCTCGACCACCTCGACCGGGAGCTCGGGGAAGGCGGTGTCGGCCTCGGCGAACCGCTCCGCGTCGGCGGTCGCCAGCGCCCGGTCGCGGACGCGCAACTGCTCGGGTTCCGCGAGCGGCTCGACACCCTCCAGCGCGGCGAGGACGTCCGGATCGGGCTCGCGTCGCATCGCCCGTGCGGCCCACGCGCGTACCTCCGCGATCCGCTCGGGGACGGCACTGGGGTACAGCGTCGCCAACCGCTTGCGGGCGTAGTCCGTGACGGCGCGGTCGCGCACCAGCGCCAGTGCCTCGTCGTGGACTTCTTTCGCACGGTCGGTCGCGGCCCAGCCGCCGGGGTCGTCGTGGCGGGCGCGGATCGCACCCCGCGCGATCACGGCGGCACGCCCCTCGGAGATCCCCGGGGCGCGGGCGATCCGTGCCACGTCGCCGTTCCGGAGCGCGGCCTCCGCGTCGTCTAGCTCGGCGAGCGCGTCGGCCGTCTTCTCGCCGACCCCCGGAATCGACGTGAGTTCCATCGGTGTGGTCGCTTCGTCGGCTCCGACAAAAAACGTTCGCGGGACACGACGCCGGTCTGACTCGGCCGCCGACACCTCCCGTGCTCGCTCCACTCCCCGGCGTTCAAGTACCGAGACGGAACCAGACACCCCAGATGATCCGAGACCACTCGCAGACACTCGATCGGGATAGGACACCGGGGCACGACGAGCGATCCGATCACGACGGGACACACGACACTCGGAGTAGCCTGCCGACGACGTCGGGCCACCCGGAGAGCTTTGTCGGTGGCGCTCGGACCCGTGCAGTATGAGCACCACGGACGCCGACCCCGACGACACACCGGACGGCGAGACGCCGCGCGTCGTCCAGACGGACGACGTGTTGGGTGGCCGGCCGCGCCTCGAAGGCCGTCGCGTCGGCGTGTACACGCTCTACAGTCGCTCCGCCGACGGCGAGCGGACGCCGAGGGAGTTGGCCGAGGCGTACGATCTCTCCGTCGCCGAAGTTCACACGGCGCTGGCGTACGCGGCTGCGAACCCCGACCAGATGGCCAGCATCGCCGAACGGTCCGGAGCGCCGACCGACGCCGGAGAGCGGATAGTGCGACCGGACGAGTAGCACGGCGCGCCCGTTCGGACGGTGGTGAGTCGGACGGGGAGTCTGACGAGGAGACACCCGTTCGCTCTTCGGACACAGAGACACGTCCACTCCATCCCGACGGTGGTCCCTCTCCGGACCAGTTCGACGTGCTCGCCGACGAGTGTATCGAGCCGAAGTGGACGACGGCGCTCCGCGGGGCCGGGTACGAGGTGACACGGGTCCGGGACCAGCCGGAGCTCGGTGCCGGCGCGTCTGACGAAGCAGTCGTCACGTTCGCGGCGGGCCACGATCTCGTCGTCGTCACCGGCGACCGGAGCGACTACACAGATCCCGCGTGTACCGACCACGCCGGTATCGTCGTCGTCGGTACCGACCGCGACCCGTCGGGCGAGGAGGTGCGCGAGGCGTTCGAACGGATTCGCGAGGCGTACCCGGATCTCTCCGGGCGTGTCGCGTACGTCTCCGACTGGACACGGGACTGACTTCTGCCACACGGACCCGCAGAACGACCCGACTCCGACTCACTACCCGTCGTCCGTCACCGGGTTACTCTGCCTCGCCTCCGTCCGCGTCTGTCTCCGCGACACAGTCGCGCAGCGGTCCCATCACGTCCTCGACGACGGCGTACGGGTCCGTCTCGCGGTCGACGACCTGTCCGGCGAGTGCGTCGACGCCGCCCCGCTCGGCGAGTACGTCCTCCAACAGCGCCGCGGTGTCGGCCCGCAGGAGTTGGCGGATCTCCTCGGCGTACCGCGTGCGGGCCTGCTCGTCGAGCTTCCCGCTGTCGACGAGCCACTCGCGGTGCTCGTCGAACGTCTCGATCAACTCCGTCACGCCGTCCCCCTCCGTCGCGACCGTCTCGACGACGGCCGGGTCCCACGCCGCCTCGTCGCCGTCGTCGAGACTCGCCGCCTCCAGTCGATCGTCGCCCACCGGCCCGTGGTGGCCGGTGTTCAGGTTCTTGACGGGGTTCTCGCGCATGTGGAGCATCTCTTCGAGCTCTGCGACGGTGCGACTCGCGCCGTCCATGTCGGCCTTGTTGACGACGAACACGTCGCCGATCTCCAAGATCCCGGCCTTCAGCATCTGGACGTCGTCGCCCGACCCCGGTTGGACGAGCACACACACCGTCTCGGCGGTCTTGACCACGTCCACCTCGTTCTGTCCGGCGCCGACCGTCTCGACGACGATCCGGTCTTTCCCGAACGCGTCGAGCGCCTTCACCGCGTCGGAGGTGGCGGTCGACAGCCCGCCGAGACTCCCCCGAGCGGACATCGACCGGAAGAACACGTCCATGTCCCCGACGTTCGAGGCCATCCGGATGCGGTCGCCCAACACCGCGCCGCCGGTGTACGGCGAGGAGGGGTCGACGGCGATCACGCCGACGGTCTCCCCGCGGTCGCGGTACGCCTCCGCGAGTTTGTCGACCAGCGTCGACTTCCCGGCGCCCGGCGAGCCGGTGACCCCGACGACGCTCGCGGAGCCGGTGTGGTCGTGGAGTTGGGAGACGATCTCGCGGTAGCCCGGCGCGCGGTTCTCGATCTTCGTGATGACGCGGGCCAGCGCCCGGTGGCGACCGTCCAGCAGGTCGCGGATCAACGCCGCGTGCTGACCGGTCGGCTCCGGCGACGGGGACTCGACGCCGTCTGGGTCCGCACTCGTCATCTGTCTTCGGGGACGTTCGCCTCGACGAACTCGATGGTCTCCTCCATCGGCGTCCCCGGGCCGAAGATCTCCGCGACGCCCAACTCCTTGAGCTTCTCGCGGTCCTCGTCGGGGACGATCCCGCCGACGAGCAACAGCGTGTCCTCGAACGCGCCGTACTCTTCGAGCCCGTCGACGATCTTCGGCACCAGCGTGTTGTGCGCCCCCGAGAGGATGGAGATCCCGAGCACGTCCACGTCCTCTTGGACGGCCGCCTGGACGATCTCGTCGGGCGCCCGGTGGAGCCCGGAGTAGATCACCTCGAAGCCGGCGTCGCGGAACGCCCGTGCGATGACGTGTGCGCCGCGGTCGTGGCCGTCGAGTCCGACCTTGGCGATGAGACACCGGATCGTCCGCCCGTCCCGTTCCTGCTGTGTACTCATGCGGTCGTCTTCGGTCGGGGCGGTGTTTACTCTGACGGAGTTTCGTGTCCGAGTTGTGTCTGCGGTCGTCACCGACGGACACTCGCGTCGGGTCACCGTGTGCCGCACCGAGACCACGGAGGAGCCGACGGTCGCCGCCACAGAGGAGGCTCGGATCGGTGTCACGGCGCCCGCGGCCACGGAGGAGGCTCGGATCGGTGTCACGGCGCCCGCGGCCACAGAGGAGGCTCGGATCGGTGTCACGGCGCCCGCGGCCACGGAGGAGGCTCGGATCGGTGTCACGGCGCCCGTGACCCGACGGCGTGGACGGTCGTCTCGTCGACAGCCCGTCTCTCTCCACCGAGACACTCGGGTTCGTTCCGTCGGTGTCACGTCGGTCGAACGACGCCGTGTCGGAACCTTTTCGACTGCGGGCGGACTCACCCAGGGCGTGAGGCGAGACCGTGGTCTCGACTGAGCGATTCGCCCTCGTGGCGCGGGCCGCCCGCGACGGGTTCCGACACGGCGTCGGGACGCCGTCGATGCTGGTCGTGTCGGCCGTCGCAGTCGTCGTCTGTGGTGGTCTGCTCGTGGTGACGGTCCCACTCGTCGTCGTCCCCCTGGTCGGAATCGTCCTCGGACTCCTCGTCCGTGCGCTCGTGGTGCCGGCGACACTCGCTGGACTCGTCGCGACAGCCGTCGCGGCGCTCGAAGGCGACCGATCCGGTGACACACCGGGGGCAGGCGGACTCCGCGCGTTCCCGACCGCCGCCCGCCGCCACCTCCGAGCGATCGGTGGTGCCGGCGTGACTCGGTTCGCGGTCGACGTGGGACTCGTCGGGGTGAGTGTCACCACGGTGTACGTCGCTGCCGTGGGACTCGCCCTCTCGGACGCCGCCGGCGGCGGGGCATCGGTCGCCGCCGCCGTGTACGGGTTCGGACTCGGTCTGGCGGTGATCGCACTCGGCTACGGGGTGGGAGTCGTCTGCTTCCAGTTCGTCGACACGGCCGTCGTGATCGGCGGCGCCGACACGACGGACGCGTTCCGCGAGTCGGTCCGACTCCTACGGGCGGCGCCCGGGACCGTCCTGACGTACACGTTCGCTCGACTCCTCCCCGGCGTCGCCGCCGTCGCCGTCCTCCGACTCGTCGCCTGGCCGCTCGTCCGACCGACGGTCGAGACCGCCACGGTCGAGACGGGACGCGTGGCCGCCGCCGGCGTGATCACGCTGCTCGTCGCGACCGTGGTCGTCGCGTTCTCCGTGGTGTTCCACGTCTCCGTCTACCGTCGACTCGCGCCCCCTCGGGACGCGGCCGACTCGCCGACGGACTCCCCAGGGACGGAACACCCGACGGAGACGAACGACGTGACGCCGACGGACGACCGGTGGGCGTGACACGCCGCTCTCGTCGCCCGGTTTCACGCTCGTCTCCCGTACTTTTTTGTAGGGGCACGGAGAGGGGTCGGCTATGAGTCGTGCACGCCCCCAGATGGGAACGCAAGGTGACGTGTTGGGTGCCCGGATCGCCGCGTTGTTGATCGACCTGTTGATAACGACCGTCGTCGGCGTCGTGATCGTCCTCCTGTTCCTCGCCGTCGGGATCGGCTCGGGGAGTCGTGCGTTGACGGGAATCCTGACGGTTCTCCTCATTCCCATCAGCCTCGTGTTGCAGTTCGGCTACTTCATCTACTTCGAGGCGGAACGCGGGCAGACACCCGGCAAGAGCGTGATGGACATCGTCGTCGTCACCGAAGACGGCGGGGACCTCGACTACGGGACCTCGGCGATCCGGAACATCCTCCGGATCGTCGACCAGCTCGGCGTCGTGATTCCGT
Organism: Halobaculum sp. MBLA0147; assembly: GCF_041361345.1. NCBI lineage: Archaea > Methanobacteriati > Methanobacteriota > Halobacteria > Halobacteriales > Haloferacaceae > Halonovum > Halonovum rutilum. The sequence continues at coordinate 2,531,548 of NZ_JBGKAD010000001.1, forward strand.
ACCTCGTCGGGCTCCTCCTGATCCTCGTCACCGACGACAGCCAGCGGATCGGCGACCTCGTCGCCGACACCGTCGTCGTGAAGACGGAGTGAGGCGTCGGGTCGACCGTCGGCGCCGCGTTCTCTCGCCGTCCGTCGGCGGGTCGTCGACGAGTTCGTAGTCGTCGCCGCCCAGCTCAGACGTGCTCGTCGAGGAACCCGACGACGGCGCGGTACGCCTCGATCTGGTTCTCGAGCTTGGAGAAGCCGTGGCCCTCGTCCTCGAAGATCAGCTTCCGGACAGGCACGTCACGATCGTCGAGTTCGGCGACGATCTGTTCGGCCTCGCTCACGGGCACCCGCGGGTCGTTCTCGCCGTGGAGCACGAACAGCGGGGCCTGCACGTTCTCGACGTGGTTGATCGGCGAGATCGACTCGAGGAACTCCCGGTCCTCCTCGAGACTGCCGTACTCCGCCTCGCGGAGTTCGCGGCGCCAGTCGCCGGTGTTCTCGAGGAAGGTGACGAAGTTGGCGATGCCGACCACGTCGACGCCGGCGGCCCACCGCTCGGGGTACTCCGTCAGCGCCGACAATACCATGAACCCGCCGTAGGAGCCACCCATGACCGCGATCCGGTCTGGGTCGACACTGGGATGCTCGGCCAGCCAGTCGGCTGCCGCCGCCAGGTCCGCGACGGAGTCCATCCGCTTGTCCACGTCGTCGAGGTGAGAGTACGCACGGCCGTACCCCGACGAGCCGCGGACGTTCGGCTCGAAGACCGCGTACCCCTGCGAGAGGAGGTACTGTTTGACGCCCGCGAAGGAGGGGCGGCGCTGTGCCTCCGGGCCGCCGTGGACGTCGACGACGACGGGGAGCTCGCCCGTCTCGTCGCCCGGCGTCGAGAAGAACCCGGGGATGTCGCGCTCGTCGAAGGTTGGGTAGTGGACCAACTCCGGTTCGACGAACGTCTCCGGCGGGACACCGGCGGTGCCGGCGTGTGTCCACCGCTCCGTCTCCCCGGTCGTGGCGTCGACGAGGAAGACGTTCGTGTTCACCGTGCGGCCGCTCACCCACGTGGCGAACTGCTCGCCGTCGTCGGCGAACGAGACGCCACCGGCGACACCGCGGGGGAGCGACGGCTCCGCGAGCGTCTCGATCGTCGTCGGGTCGGCGAACTCGCCGACGGTCGTCTCCGTGTAACCGTCGACGTTACGGGAGTAAACCACGCGTCCGGTGTCCTCGTCGACGGTGACGCCGTCGACGTTCCACTCCTCGTCGGCGACGACCGTCTCGAGACTCCCGTCCGCGAGGTCCAGTCGCGCGAGTCGCAACAGGTCGCGGTCGTGGTCGGTGACGGCGTACACCGCCTCGCCGTCGGGGCCCCACTGTGCGCTCCCGAAGCGTGCCTCCCCGTCGTGTGGGGTCAGGTGCTCGAACGCGCCGGTCTCGAGGTCGAGCACGTAGAGGTCGTGGTCGAAACTGGCGTGGGCGCGGTGGACGAGCAGCCGGTCGTCGTCGGGGCTCCACCCGAGCACGGAGAGCCAGCCGTCGCCCTCGTGGACCAACTCGGCGTCCTCGGGGCCGCCGCCGCGCGGTTGGACGTACACGTCGAACACGTCGCCCGCCCGGCGGTTGGAGGCGAACGCGAACCGCTCGCCGTCGTGGCTCCAGCCGCCCCACCGGTGTTTCGCGTCCGGCGTCGCCGTCCACTCGTGGACGCGGCCGGTGTCGGGGTTCAGGCGGTACAGTTGCTGTCGCTCGTCACCACCTTGGTCCATCCCGAAGGCGAGTTCGCGCCGTTCCGGCGACCAGTCGAGGAACGACACCGGCTCGTCGTAGAAGGTCCGCTGTGTCGGCCACCCACCCGGCTCGTCGACGGTCCACACCTGTGCGGTCCCGGTCGTGTCCATCCGGAACGCCAGCGTCCCGTCCGGTGCGAGGTCGGGGCCGCTGGCGCGTCTGATCCGGAGGTACCGCGCCACGTCGTACCCCTCGTCGTGCTCGCTCGCGTCTGTGTCTGTCACGGGCACCGCTACTCCGGGCCACGTCGAAAACGTTCGGGTGGCGGGTGTCGTCTCCCGGCAGTTTCGACCACGGGCCCACTGCCGACACCCACGGCACAAAGCCTTTGCCGGAATTCCGCGAAGCGCCGCACGTGACACGAGAACGCACGTTGATCGTCGCCGCGCTGGTGATCCTCCTGAGCGCCACGGCGGCGGCGGTCGCGGTCCCCGGCGTGCTCGCCGAACGACGCGAGCCGGAGCGACCGGGGTACGTCGACATCGCGGAGGTCCCCGTCACGCCGGGCGAGGTGTCCGGCGAGACGGCGGAGCTGCGACTCCTCGCCCGACTGGATCACGAGGGTGGTCCCGCGGAGAACGTCTCCGTCCGCTTCCGCGCCTACGACGCGGCGTCCGGGCTCCTCCAGACCGAGCGGACCGTCGCCGTCGGGACGCTCGACGACGACCGGAGCGTCCAGGTGAACGGGTCGCTGCGCGTCGAGCGCGAGGGCGGGTACGTGTTGGAGACGACGGTGTTCCGCGACGGGGAGGTCGTCGACGAGCAACGGCGGACCGTCTCCGGCGTCGAGGCGCTGGTGCCGCCGTACGCGCGCTCGGCGGTGCGGTTCACCGACCGCGAGGCGCTCCCGGCGGTCGCCGTCGCCGTCGCGGACGCCGGCGGGAACCGGACGACGCTCGAACTCGCCGCCTCGTTGACGAACGGTGGGGACGCACCGAGCGGCGACCTCCGGGTCGAGTTCGTCCTCAGACAGGCCGACTCGAACGTGCGGGCCGCCCGCGCGAGCGAGGCCGTCGGCTCGATCCGCCCCGGTCGGACGGCCGAGACGACGACGCGACTCGCCGTCCCGACCGGCTACAACTACTTCGTCGACGTGGTGTTGTACCGCGACGACGTGGTGATCGACACCGCTCGCTCCGTCGCGAACCTCGCGCCCGAGGAACGGCTCTCGGCCGACGAGACCGTCCGCGAGGTGAAGTTCGACGTGGGCGACTTCGACCCCGAGGCCGGCCCCGACGGAGAGGACCGCCGTCCGGACGCAACGGTCACGGAACAGTCCTCCGGCGGTGCGGCGCCCGGCTTCGGTCCCGCGGTCGCCGTCGTCGCACTGGCAGCCGTCGCGCTGCTCGCACGGAGGGTAGACCGATGAACGAGGAGACGACCGAGTCGACGAACGACGCGGTCCCCGAGTCTGCGTCGACGAGCGGCGACGCGACCGACACGGAGTCCGCGTCGGCAGCCGCCGACTCCTCGGAGACGGAGTCGACGCCCCCAGACGCCGCAGACGCGAGCACGAGAACCACGGAGTCACCCGAGGCGGGTCCGGGGACTGCCGACTCCTCCGAGGCGAGTTCGACCGCGGACACCGGGCGTGGGGTCCTCGGAGACACGTTCGGTCGGTGGGTGAACTACCTCCTGTTGGCCGGGCTCTCCTTGGTCGTCCTGATCGCCGGCTTCCGCGTGTACCTCGCGGTCGACGCGCTGATCCGGCGGTTCGTCGCGTCGGAGTTCCAGCAGGTGTTCTACGGCGTGTTCAACCTCGCGCTCCTGCTGTTGGCGGTCGCCGGCATCCTCGTCCAACGCCGACGGATGCGGTGAGACTGGCGTCCGTCTGGTGTCGTCCCCGAGTCACGCCGCCGTCGTCCGGCGACACGTCGTCGTCGTCACCTCGGCGTCGCGACTGGCGAACTGGGTGTGGAAAACCGGTGGAAGCCCGGCGGACGGGGGGGTTTGAGAGGCACACGGTGTCCGCTGCTCCCACCGTACATCTGTGAAGGCGGGTCGCACACATAACCGTTCGGTGAACTGTGCTTCACCAAGTGTCTGCCCGCCGACAGGTACGGGACTCGTAACCACCGGAAGATACCGCCGAGTGGCACGTGTACCGTCTGCGGGTCGGAGTCGGACCCGTCGATCACGGGGCGGTATCGTGTCGGCTGGCCGTGACTCGTTCCCGGACGCAACGCTGATGAGCGTCACACTCCGAGTTCGTGGTGTGCAGTGGAGACTGTTCGCGGACCTGGCCGAGGTCGCCGGCACGGACGAGCCGACACCGGCGGGTGACCCCGAGACGGTCGGCGAGGCGTTGGACGCGCTGTTGGAGGCGTACCCCGCACTCGCCGAGCGCGTGCTCGACGACGACGGGACGCTCCGGACGCACGTGAACCTCCTCCACGAGGGCGAGCCACCGGCGGACGGACGCGCGACTCCGGTCGACCCGGACGACGAGCTGGCGCTGTTCCCGCCCGTGTCGGGTGGGTGACGGGCTCGCGTCCCTCCCCGACCGCCCGACGACCCACGAGTCGGGAGTGCTCCGACTGCTGTCGTGTCGAGCGACGAGACGGGTCAGTCCTCGCCGACGGTGCCGACGGCGATGGCGAACTCCGAGCCGTCGGGGGACCGCCACACGACTCGGACCCGCTCGCCGGCCTGGATCACGTCGTACGCCTGCGGCGCGTTCCGTTCCTGAATCACCAGCCGGTCACCGGTGTCGATTCCGTCGCCCCACTCGTTGACGACGTTCGCCGAGTCGCCGTCGGCGTCACCCGGCGGCCCCGACCCGGGTTTGTTGAGGTCGTTGAACGGCCCGGCGTCGACCTGGACGACGAGTCCCTCCAGAGTGACCACGACGTCGCCACTGCCACCCACGTCGCCGATCTGCGAGTTGTTGTACACTTCGTCCGGGCCGACGGTGACGGTGATCTGTCCGCGGCCGAACGTCTCGCCGGCGACGTGTTCGAACACCAAGGCGTCGTCCTTCGGGACGCCGTTCCCGATCCGCTCGCTCTCGATCGTCACCTGTGTCTGCGGGGGTGGTTCGGGCGTCTCGGAGAGGCTCCCGAGAACGAGTCCGCCGACGGTCGCCGCCAGGATCACCACGAGTGCGACGAGCAGCACCGTCGCGATCACCGGCGAGACACCACGATCGACGGACGGGGACGGCACGTTCTGGAGCGGGGGACCAGCCGACATAAGTGTACCTCTCGCGTCGGTGACACGCCGCAGTGCTCGTCGCTCGAAGCCGTCGCACGACTCGAGAGAGACGGTACGTTCTTGTCGAGTCACCGCCGACTGTGTGTGATGCGCGACACACGCGACCGTGGGGTCTCACCGGTGATCGCGACCGTCTTGTTGGTCGCGGTGGTGGTCGTGATCGGAGCGACCGTCGGCGTGTTCGTGACGGACCTCGCCTCGCAATCGCAGGTCGAGAACCCACGGGCCGCACTCACCGTCGAGCAAGTGACGTTCACCGAGGCCGCGGAGACGGACCCGGACTACAAGGGAGGCTGTGCGGTCGGCTACGAGGTCGGCTTCGAAGTGACGCTGCGCGCCCTCGACCGCGCCGACCGCATCTACGTGATCGTCCGCTCGGAGACGGGTGAACGACTCAAGACCGTCTGGGACGACCCCACCGTCGCGGACGTCGGGGAGACGAAGTTCCTCGCCAACGAGGACACCGGCAACGCAGCCGGTGTCGACGTAGACATCGGGAAAGACGGCTCCGACGACTGGGCGCTGTGCCCCGACGAGTCCGCCACGCTCGAGTTCTACGGCCAGGTGGGCGAACGGACGTGGCAACTCACGAGTTACGAGTACAACTGAGAACGGTCGTCAATCTCGGTCTCTCTCGACTCCGCCGTTCGGTTCCAGTAAGATTTCTGATGGGACCGCCGTGATTCGAACACGGGTCCGACGCACCCCATGCGCCGAGGATACCGCTACCCTACGGTCCCGTACCCGAGACGACACGAGGCTGCGGATTAAGCGTGTCGTTTCGCCGGCCGTCACTCCGCGTCGCGCGGCACCACGAGATCCCCGTCGTCGCGGACGGCCATGCTCGCGACGGCTTCGCCCTCGTAGACGGCCAGTCCCTCGCTGTGACCGATCACGTAGCCGTCGTGGTCGCTCTCGACCGTCTCTAGAACGGTGCCGTGTGGGTCGACGACCTCCGCGACGGTGTCACCGTCTTCGACCGGCTCGCCCGGCTGGACGACGTGTCGTGCCAGCCCGGCGGTCTCCGCCCGTGGGCCGACGAACCGCCGCACCGGGAACGACACCGGCGCGTCCGGCACCGTCGCGCCCGGGTCGGGGAGATCATCGGGGACGGCCTCGACGAGCCCGAACTCGGCGGCGACGCCGAACACGCCCGCCACGCCGGCCGCTCTGGCGTCCGGTTCGACGACGCTGTGGCCGCCGAGTTCCAGCGTGACTGCGGGGACGCCGGCGGTGTTGGTCGCCGCACCGGCCGTCGAGCGCTGGAGCGACTGCCCGAGGTACTCCGCGGCGGGGTACTCCGTGAGCGTCGGCAACCCGACACTGTCGACGATCCGCTGGAGGTCGTCGGCGAGCGACTCGGCGGCGGCCTCGTCGCGTACGTCGCCGTACAACACCCGGTCCCGGATGACGAACGGCACGGACCCGACCTGTGCGGTGTGGCAGTCCAGCAGGAGGTCCGCCGAGTCGGCGAACACCTCGTACAGCGTCGTGTCGATCCGTTCCTGCGTCTCGGGTGGCCGTTGATCGTCGCGCTCCGTGTCGGGGAAGTAGCGGTTCGGGTCCTGGTCGCCGTAGTAGGTGGTCCGTTCGTTCCGCCGGAGCCCGGCGGGGCTGACGACCGGGACGACGACGACGGCACCGGCGAGGTCGGCGACGCGGTCGCGGACGCGCCCCGCCACGTCCTGTGCGACCGCGACGCCGGTCGCCTCGTCACCGTGGACACCGCCGGTGACCCACAGCGTCGGTCCGTCTGCGGCCCCGTTGGCGACCGTCACCGGGAGCCGTTCGCCATCGCCGGTCGGGAGGTCGGTCACGTGGAGCCAGCCGTCGGCACTCTCGCCGGATGCCGCCGTCGCCGTCCCGACGGAGAGTCCGTCGTCGTCGGCCGTCTCGGCGTCGTCTCTCGCCCCGTTCCCCCGTTCCGCCGTGTGCGGCTCGTCGTCGCTCGTGTCGGTCACACTCGTCGGTCGCCCCCACACCACTAATTCTCCCCGCCCGCGGCAGTCGGCAGTCACCGCGACCACGCTGGCGAGTGTGCGGCAGCCGCCGCGACCGCACCGCCGGGTGTGTCAAACTCTGCCAACGTCTCTGGTGGGCGTCGGTCGACACGCCCGACGGGGTCACGACGCTCTCTCTGGGGTCGTCGCTCGCGAATCGCCGGCGGGTGGCGTGGTCGTCTCTCGTCGTCCGGTGTCGTCCCCCGTCGTCTCCGCGGTGCGGTGGGCCAACTGTTATGGGGGTGGCGGTGGTATAGATATTAGATATGTGTGGGACTTGGCCGAGTGGAGGGAGCCGAGTGCGGGCGTCGCGGGAGGCGGCCACATGGTAGCCGACGACCAGATCGAGCGGAGCAAGCAGATCCAACAGCGCACCGGCAAGACGTTCCACTTCGCCACGCGGCTGCTCCCCGAGCGGGTCCGACACCCGACGTACGTGTTGTACGCGTTCTTCCGGGTGGCAGACGAGGTCGTCGACGCGGCCGAGACCGCCCCACCGCCCGAACAGCGCGCCGAACTCGAACGACTCCGCGAGGCGGCGCTGGGTCGCCGCGAGACGGACGACGAGGTGTTGCGCGCCTTCTCCGAGCTGCGGGAGTCACACGGCATCGCGGCAGAGGACGTGGAGGTCTTCATCGACGCGATGGAGACGGACATCGACAAGGACCGCTACGAGACCTACGACGAGTTGGAGACGTACATGGACGGGTCCGCCTCGGCGGTCGGGCGGATGATGACCGCTGTGATGGACCCCGACGACCCCGAGACGGCGCTGACACACGCAACCGCGCTCGGCGAGGCGTTCCAGATGACGAACTTCCTCCGGGACGTGGGCGAAGACGTCGTCGAGCGTGACCGCATCTACCTCCCGCGTGACACGCTCGCCCAGTACGGGGTCTCGGAGTCGCAACTGTTGAACTTCGAGTTCGACGACGACGTGGCCGCGGCGATCAGCCACGAGATGCGCCGCACCGAGCAGTTGTACAAGGAGGGCGTCGCGGGGATCAAGTACCTCCCCGAAGACTGCCAGTTCGCCGTCCTCCTCGCCTCGGTGTTGTACGCGGACCACCACCGGCTGATCGAGAACCGCGGCTACGACACGCTCACGGCGACCCCAGAGCTGAGCACGCTCCGGAAGGTGTCGCTGCTCGCGAAGACGCGGTGGGCGTGGTACCGGACGAAGGACCCCGAGGCGGTGTTCCGTCGCGTCTCGACCGTCCCCTACGGCGACACCCCTCGCTCGGGCTCCGGTCACGGCGAGGGGATGCCCGTCCGCTGACTCCGTCACGACGGTCTCCGCTCCCACTCTCCGCTCTCAGACCCGAACGAGTCACGCCGACTCAGCCGTGTCCTCACTCGCGCGGAATCACGCGCATCGGACGGTCGGAGCCGAGGAGGAGTCGCTGTGCGGTGCTGCCGAAGATGGCCTTCCCGGCGGGCGAGCGGTCGCGGACGGTGAAGACGAGTTCGTCGGCGCCGATCTCCTCGGCGTGGGTCAGTACGTCCTCCTCCGGCTGGTTCCCGCGGACGAACTGGTGTGTCTCGACGAGCACCGACTTCGGGAGCGCCTCCTCGAGTGTCTCCAGTGCCGCCTCCCCTTCGCGGATCTCGTCGCTCGTCGTCTCGTCGCCGCCCACCTGCGAGTTCACCGCGTGGATCTCGTCGTCCGCGTCGACCCGGTCCGCGAGGTAGTCGGCGAGCAGCTCGCTGGTCTCCGTCGCGTCCGTCGCTACGAGGTAGCGCATACCCGCCGGTTCGACTGCTCCCGTGTTAAAGTGGGGGCGTCGTCACCGACGGGTGGGACTGGGAGTGGCGGCCCCACGCCGACGCGTGCCCGAACCTGTTAACTCCGGGTGGGGCGAACCGAGCGGCGATGGCGTACACCGTCCGGTACCAGAACGGGCGCAGAGTGACGAACAAGACGTTCCCGGACGCGGTGAAGAAGGACATCGTCGACGGCTACGTCGTCCTCTACGACTCTAACGGCCGCGAGATCCGGACGTTCAGCCCCGACGTGTTCGTCACCGGTGCCCCCGGAGACAGTCTCTGAAACCGACCTTTTTCACTCCTCGGGGTGGCCGCCTGCGGCGGCCACCCGAGGAAAAAAGCTCGACCAAAAAGGGCCGCGAGCGCGCCAGACGGCGCGCTCGCGGTGGATTACGGTGCTGCGGCCGCGACCGCCCCGCTCCGCTGCCGCCCCGCTCCGCTCCGCAACCGCCCCGCCCCGCTGTCGCTCCCCACGCCCCGCTCCGCCGCCGCCCCACACCGGCCCACCACTGTACTACCGCCCCGCACCGCCACGGCTCGGCTCTCCCGTCTCCCAACGCGTTCGCACCCGACGACTCGCACGTCGCCGCCCCGTCGTCCCCCGCCGACCGGTCACTTCGGCGTCGCGACGACCGCGAGGTGCGCGTCGTGGAACGGCTCCAGTCGCGCCTCGGCACGGATCTCGTACGCCTCGGCGAGGGTCTCGCGCACCTCGGCGAACACCGCCTCCGGCTCGGCCGTCACGTCCTCGCTGCGTGCCTTCACCGCGAGCACCAACCGCCCGTCGTCCGCGAGGAACTGCGCGTTCCGGACGGCCACGGCCGCCTGTCCGCGCGTCGCCACGTCTTGGACGATCGCGTCCACGTCCGCCTCGACGACGTGCGCGTACGTCGCCGGCTCGCGCGCGTCCTTCACCAACGGGAACAGCCGCGGCCGCGACTCGCAGGCGTCCAACAGGTCTCGAACCGGCCGCGCCGCGAACTCGACGGCGTACGTCCGCCCCGCGACATCCGCCACGTGACTCACCGTCGTCCCGTTGGCCGCTCCGAGGTACAACACGGTGTCGCCCGCCGCGATCCCCGTGTCGAGACCGGCGGCGACCGTCGCGGCCAGCTTCGAGCGGTGTGGGTCCCACGCCCGCCACCCGTCGGCGGTCGCCTCCCCGTACACCGGCTCGCCGCGCGTCGCCAACTGCGACTCCTCGTGGCCCGTGAACGACCGCCGCTGCACGCCTGCCGGGAGCGGGCCGTCGCCACCGAGCGTCGCCGCCTCGTCACTCACCGTCACCACCTCCCGTCCGTGCCCGGATCGTGCGGATGCGCTCGTCCAACTCCCGCTCCAGCTCCGGACGCCGGTCTCCGGCGTAGTGGTCCACCCGCGCCGCGATGGAGAGCTTCCCGGCGAGCGCGCGAGCCGCCGACCCACGGTCGTCCGGGTGCGTGTTTCGGACGTAGTCGTGGGTGTAGATCACGCCGTGTTTCGGCGACGGCGCGTTCCCACGGAGGTGCGCGAACAGCGCGTCTTCGGCACCGAGCACCTGGAGGGTGCCCGACGGCTGCTTCGCCAACTCCTCCAGCCCGCCGGCCAACGAGAGGAGCCGTGCGGCGAGTCGCGACCCGGCGAGTGCGGCGAGGTTCGGCGCGACCGTCGGGGCGTGTTCCGCGACGTACGCCGCCAGCGCGTCCGCCTCGTCGGCCACCGCTGCCACACGCGCCGCCAGCGACACCACGCGCCGCTCCGCCGGACCCTCGGGGTCTCGCCGTGCGAGTGCTCGTGCGTACGCGACCCCGGCGTCCGCCTCGTCCGACTCGACTCCGACATCGGCCGCCGTCGTCTCCTCCTCGTCGGCGGTGGTGTCTGCCGTCTCCGGGTCGAGGTCGAACAGACTCCCACCCCACTCGGTCACGCGCTCGGCGAGTTCGTTCGCGGTGCGGCGGGCGTCGTCCATCGCCCGCACCGCGTGGATCAGTTGCTGGTCGTCGGCTCGTTCCCGTTCGCGGACGGTCTCGCGGGCGGCCTCCCGCGTCGCCGCGCGGAGCCGCGACTCGTAGTCGTCGGTGTCCGTCGCGACCCCTCTCTCGACGGCCAGCGCCGGCCAGTCGGCCGGTGCGTCCGCGCCACCCGTCCGGACGCGGTCCGACGGCGATCCGTCGTCGCCCGCGAACCACGCCGCGTCCGCTCCGGTGTCGGCGTCCTCGTCTGTCATACACTCGTCTTCGGCTCCCGGGGTGAAGGGTTTCCCCTTCGCGCGACCCGACGGACTCGCTGGGGGTCACTCCATCACCGGGTCTCGTCTCGCCTCCCTCGTCGTCCCGTCGTCCGTGTCACACCTCGTCTGGATTGGGGAGTACCGCGCCGTCGGCTAACTCCGACTCCGAGAGGTGACGAGTGTTGACCGCCAACACCGGTACGTCGGCGTGTCTGATCGCCCGTTCCGTCGTGGAGCCGAGCAGGAACCGACTCACGCCCGTCCGCCCGTGGCTCCCCATGGCGATCAGATCGACGCCCGGCTCCTCGGCGTACTCCAACACGTCGCGCGCCGGGAACCCCTCGACGACGCTCGTCGTCGTCTCGAACCCCGCCTCGCGGGCCACCGCCGCGACGCGATCCACCGCGGTCTGTCCGCTCTCGCGCAGCTGATCGGCCAGATCCGTCGCGACCGACGCCGACCCGCCGCCGGTCGTGTCGGACACGTCGACGACGTTGACGACGTGGACTCGTGCGTCCGCGATCCCGGCCATCGCCAGCCCGTGTTCGACGGCCGCCTCGGCCGCCGGACTGCCGTCCGTCGGGAGCAGTACCTCGTCGAACGATCCCGGCGTCGTCTCGCGGGCGTCGGCACGTACCGTCAACACCGGCGCGGCGGCGTGCCGGACCACCCCTTCGGTCACGCTGCCGGCGACGTACCGGCGGACACCGGTCCGTCCGTGCGTCCCCATCACCAGCACGTCGGCGTCGATCTCCTCGGCGTAGTCGACGATGGTCTCCGTCGGATCGCCGTGGACGAGTTCCGTCTCGAGGTCGTCCTCGGTGGTCGCCGTCTCGCGGACGGCGTCGAGTGTCGACTCGCCGGCAGTCTCCAGTCGCTCGGCGACCGACGCCTCGGACTCGCGCGTCCCGAACACACCCGACTCGCCCGCGGTGTCGACGACGTGGATCGCGTGGACGGCCGCGTCGAAGGCGCGCCCGAGTGCCAGCGCGTGGTCGACCGCCGTCGCCGCGTGCTCGCTCCCGTCCGTCGGGACCAGGACTCTGTCGTACACACCCGACACTGCCACGAGCGTGGGGATAAGTCGAGCGGCCGCGGGCCACCTCCTGTCGGACCCACGCCGACGAGCCAGACGAGAGTACACCGAGTTCACACGCGGACGCGACCCCGACCGTCGGCCCCGCCACCACCGCACTTAATATCGCCCGCCGACACCCGCGTCCGTGCGACTCGTTCAGGTGATGGTCCCGACGGGGCGGCGCGAGGCGGTCGTCGACGTCTTGGACGAGGCGGGGGTCGACTACGTGCTCTCCGACGAGACGAGTGGTCGCGAGTACACCGCCGTCGTCTCGTTCCCGCTGCCGACCGCGGCCGTCGAGCCGATCCTCGAAGACCTCCGCGAGGCGGGGCTCGAACGCGACGCCTACACCGTCGTCGTCGACGCGGAGACGGTCGTCTCCGACCGCTTCGAGCGGCTCGAAGCCGCCTACGAACCGGAGAACGGAGACGACGACCGGATCGCGCGCGAAGAACTCGCGACGAAGGCCGCCGACATGGCCCCGGAGACACGGAACTTCGTCGTGTTGGCGGTCGTCAGTGCCGTCGTCGCCACCGCGGGACTGCTGCTCGACTCCCCGGCCGTCGTCGTCGGGTCGATGGTGATCGCGCCGCTGCTCGGCCCGGCTATCGCGGCGTCGGTCGGCACCGTCGTCGACGAGGACGAACTGTTCCGCCGTGGTGTCGCGCTCCAGGTGGCCGGTGGCGTCGTCGCCGTCGGGAGTGCCACTCTGGCGGCGGTGGTGTTCCGGACGACGGGTGTGGTCTCGATGACTGCCACGGAGGTGTTCGCCACCGGCGAGGTCGCGGAGCGACTCACACCCGACCTGCTCGCGCTGCCGATCGCGGTCGGGGCTGGCGTCGCCGGTGCGCTCTCGTTGTCGTCCGGTGTCTCGGCGGCGCTCGTCGGCGTGATGATCGCCGCGGCGCTCGTCCCGCCGACGGCCGTCGTCGGCATCGGGCTCGCGTGGGGACGCCCGGCGGCGGTCGTGGGCGCGGGGCTGCTCGTCGTCGTCAACTTCCTCTCGATCAACGCCGCCGCGCTCGGGACACTGTGGTACCGCGGCTACCGTCCAGAGAGTCGCTTCGGCTTCGAGACGAGCACCGCCACACGTCGCCGACTCGTCGTCGTGGGCGTCGCACTTGCCGCCACGACGGCACTGCTCGCCGGCGCGACGTACGCCGGTGGGCAGACGGCCGGTGTCGAGACGACCGCCCGCGAGGAGACGCGGCGCCTCCTCGCGGACCAGCCCGGCCGACTCCGCACCGTCGCCGTCCACGACGCCGGTGTGCTCGTCCGCTACCCGGACCGCGTCGTCGTCACGGTCGCGGTGCCGCTCGACGCGACCCCGCCGCGGATCGCCGTCCCCGTCCGCGAGGCCGTCCGGACGGCCGCACGCGACCGCTTCCGCGACCTCCCGACGTACCCCGGTGGCCCCGACGACGTGACCGTACGGGTGGAGTTCGAACGTGTCCAGCGGGCCGGCGGGTAGTCGGCGGACCCCTCTCCCGACAGTGAGGCGCGGTGACACTACACTATCTCCGTGTCTCCGAGGTGTCGTGTACACGAAAGACACGAGTACCGTCGTCCCCGAGTCGTGGCAGTGAGTGGGAGTGAGACACGGTGGTGGTCGATCGGTTCGCTGCGGCAGTGGTCGACCGGTCCGCCGCGGCAGGTCGTCTCCGGGGTGGCGCGAGCTGTCGACGCCGTCGGATCGCGAGGTTCCCTCCTCGGTGTCCCGACCCACCTCGACGGGACACACGACCGGCGCGGCGTCTCGCCGGTGATCGCGACGGTGCTGCTCGTCGCCGTGGTCGTCGTGTTGGCGGCGACGCTCGGCGGGTTCGCGCTGGGGATCGACGAGGAACTCTCCGAGCCGGCACCGAACGTGGCGAGTGCCAGCGGAGAGTTGCGACGGAACGTGATCGACGACGGCGGCACCGATCAGATCGTCCGGATCACCCACGAGGGCGGCGATCCGGTCGCCGTGTCGGGACTGGTGATCCAGGTGACGGTGCCGAAGACGGGACAGCGGGGCCGTCTGTCCGGCTTCCCGGTCCCGGGGGACGATCCGCAACCGACCGAGGAGTACGTCTCCGGCGACGACGTGTTCGACAACAGCGCCAACAGCGTCTCCGGGTCCATCGGTGCGGAGTCGCCGGACACGGACGACACCTGGAACGTCGGCGACTTCTTCCAGTTCCGGATCGCCAACGGTGCGGTGTCGCTGTCGGCCGGTGACCGTGTCGTCGTCACCGGTATCCACGGTCCCAGCGAGTCGACCCTGTTCCGTCTGACCCTCACCGCCCGGTGAGTCCAGACCGCCGATCCGAGCGTGTCGTCGCTCCGTGGTGGTCGCCGTCGGTCGCTCCGTGGCGGCCTCCGTCCGCGTCCCGCTTGCGGCCGGCGTGCGCATCCATCTGCCGCCGACACCGCTCACGACGAGTACGAACCCGACGAGGAGCGCGACCCAGCTACCGACCGCGAACCGGTGGCGCGTGGCAGTGCGGAGCGACGCTCGCACCGCTCCGTAGTGGTCCCGTTCTGGTACAAGAAGGTTCGCAGCACGCTGGATCGACACGGGTGTCGCGTCGACACCTCGCTGCCGTCCGCCTCAAGACTGCCTGTAGATGAGGTTGCGCTGGATCTCGTTGGCACCCTCGTAGATCACGGGGATGCGAACGTCGCGGTAGACGCGTGCGATCCGATTCTCCGTGAGGATCGAGCGACCACCGTGGAGCTGCATCCCGCGTTCGGCACAGTCGACTGCCGTCTCCGTCGACTTCATCTTCGCCATCGCGGCCCACAGCCCCGACTGCTCGCCCGCCTCGACCTTCTCGGCGGCACGCCAGTTGAGCGAGCGCGCGGACTCGAACTCCGTCCGCATGTTCGCGAGGTCGTGTTGGACCGCCTGGAACTCCGAGACGTTCCGCCCGAAGGCGTTGCGTCCGTGCACGAAGTCCCACGCCTCCTCGATGGCTGCCGCGGCCAACCCGAGGCCGTGGCCGCCGACGACGATCCGCCCGTGGTTGAAGAAGTCCGCCAGCGCGTAGAAGCCCGACCCCTCCGGGCCGACGCGGTTCTCCTCGGGGACGAAACAGTCGTCGAAGACGATGTGCGCCTGCTTCGAGGCGCGCATCCCCATCTTCTCGGGGATGTGTTCGGCCTCGTACCCCTCGCTGTCCGTCTCGACGACGAACAGCGAGTAGTTCCCGTAGCGGTCCTCGGAGTCGCCCGTCTTCGCGTAGACGGTGAGCCAGTCCGCCTCGACCCCGTTGCCGACCCAGTACTTCTCGCCGGTGATCTCGTAGCCCCCCTCGACTCTCTCGGCTGCCGTCGTCATCCCGGCGAGGTCCGACCCCGTCTCCGGTTCGGAGACGGCGAGTCCGGAGATCTGCTCCCCGTTCGCGACGGGCGGGAGGTACTCCTCTTTCAGTTCCTCGGAGCCGTACGTCTCGACCAGTTCCGTCCCGAACGAGGCCAACATCAGCGTCAGTCCGATCCCGGCGTCGGCGCGGTAGAACTCCTCGGCCATCGCCAGAATCTCCTGGATGTCCAGCCCGCGACCGCCGTACTCCTCTGGGATGTCGGCGGCGACGAGCCCCGCCTGCTGGCCCGCCTCCAGCACCTCCCAGGGGTACTCCCCGGAGTCGAAGTACTCCTGGGCGACGGGGGCGATGTGTTCGTCGGCGAACTCGCGGGCCTCGCCCTTCACGTCGCGGGCGTGTTCCGGGACGAGCGACTCGTCCAGCAGGTTCAGATCGTGCTCGGTCATACCCGCCCAACGTGGGCCACGCTAATCAACTGCGTGGAACCCCGAACGACGGACTCCGAGTTTCCGGCGGGACACCGACGCTCCGTCCACGTCGCCAGGTGGACGGAGACGTACGTGACGGCAGTCGCCACCGGGGTCGGTGTCACTCTCCGGGGAGGACGTGGTCGGCGGTCGCGTCACTCCGCGGGGAGGACGTAGTCGCCGTCCGTCTCCTCGCGGAGTTCGTCGAGGTAGTCGTGTGCCTCGTCGAGGATGTCTCGGGGGCCGTCCTGCGTGATCGTGTTGATCGCCTGGTCGTAGTCGCGCCACTGGAGGTCGCGGTGTTCGTTCGACAGTTCGGCGGAGGCCTCCTGGGAGTGGGCGATGAACAGGTGGACTGTCTTGTGGATCGTGTCGCCGCCGGCCTCGAACACGTAGTCGTACTCCTCGCGGAAGCCGTCGATCAAGCGGAACTGCTCGATCCCGGCCTCCTCTTTCACCTCCCGAATCGCTGTCTGCTGGAGCTCCTCTTCCCCCTCGACCCCGCCCTTCGGGAACTCCCAGTCCCCGGGCCGGCTCTTCAGGAGCAGGTACTCCCGACGGCCGCGAGTGTCGCGGAAGAGGATGGCTCCAGCGCTCGTCGCTTCGACTGGCATTGTGATCCCGTACGGAACACCCTGTTAAATGAATGTCGGAGAACGCAGCGAGACGACGGCGTACTCACCCGTCGTCTCCGGTGTCGAGTGTGGTCGCCCCCCGGCACCGTCTCGTTCACGCCGCTGCTACCACGCCACCACCCTACGGCCACACCGCCACGTGGTCGCCCGTGTACGCGAGCGCCACGCAGTCGCCCGTGTACGCGAGCGGCTCACACGGCACCGTCCGGTCGGTGCGTCTTTGAGGCCCGAACACGTCGGTCCGTCAGAGATGACGTTCGTCACCAAACTCAGCTTCCACAGCGGCGACCGCGACGCACTCGACGAGACCGTCGACGACCTCAAGGAGATGCTCACCCGGAAGGGCGCGAAGTGTAAGGGACCACACACGCACCCTTCCGAGCGGATCACCGTCCCGCTGCGTGCGAACCTGGGGCCCGGCGAGGAACTCGACACTTGGAGCTACGAGGTGTTCGAGCGGGAACTGGAGATCCACGGCAGCGACGAGATCGCCCGGGAGGTCGGCCACATGGACTTCCACGACGCGGTCCACGTCGAGATCGAGGTGGACCAGAAGACCCCGATGGGCCGGTAGTCGTGTACGTCCACGTCAACGCCGCCGTCTCCGTCGACGGGAAGCTGTCGACGCGGCGGCGCGAACAGGTCCGGATCTCCGGGACGGCGGACTTCGCTCGCGTCGACCGGATCCGTGCCGACGCGGACGCGGTGGCCGTCGGCGTCGGGACGGTGCTCGCGGACGACCCACGGCTCGGACTGGACGACGAGGCCCTCCGCGAGCGGCGGCGGGCGGCGGGTCGGCCCGCAGAACCCGCTCGCGTGGTGTTCGACTCCAGTGCACGGACCCCGACGGACGCACGAATTCTCGCCGGTGACCCGGAGACGTACGTTCTCGTCGGCCCCGCGGCCACGACGGCGGCCGTCGCCGACCTCCGCGAGGCCGGCGCGACCGTGGTCCGGACCGGCGAGCGCGACGGGTCGGGTGCGGACGGGACGGACGACGCCGACTCGGCAACGGCCGACGGAGACGACGACGACGGCGGTCGCACGGACCTCGCCGCCGGTCTCGCGGTGCTGACGGACCACGGTGTCGAGTCGCTGATGGTGGAGGGTGGTGGCGAGGTGATCTTCTCGTTGTTCGCGGCCGGCCTCGTCGACGAACTCACGGTCTTCGTCGGCTCGCTGGTGATCGGCGGGCGGGAGGCACCCACGCTCGCGGACGGCGAGGGGTTCGTCGACCCGGACGCGTTCCCCGCGTTGACACTGGAAGGTGTCGAGCGGGTCGACGACGGCGTGGTGTTGTCGTACGACGCGACTGCGAGCGAGTCCACAGGCGAGTGAGGCGACGCGCTGTCTGGTGGGACGACGCTGCCGAGGCGAGAGACGGCTCGTCCGCTGTCGCCCGGTCGGCGTTCTCAGATCCCGTCGAGTGCGGCCACCACGGTCTCGTGTGCGGTGTCGTTCGAGGCGACGAGCCCGGTGGCACCCGGCTCCCAGCGGTCGCCGTTCGCGTCGGTGACCCGACCGCCGGCGCGTCGGACCGCCGCGACGCCGGCGACGGTGTCCCAGTCGTTCAACGCGACGGTGGAGACGGCCGCGTGGAGCCCGCCGCTCGCGACGCTCGCCAACACGAGTTGCGCACAGCCGTACCGCCGGAGGTCGCCGAACTCCTCCAAGATCACGTCACACGTCGCCGTACACTCGCGTCTGTGGTCGCGGCCGGGGCCGTACAGCGGGTTGACGAGGAACGAGCCGGGGTCGGACTCCGCCGCGACGCGCACCGGCTCCCCGTCGCGTCGTGTCGTCGTCCGATCGACGACGTAGGTGTCGCCGAGCGCCGGCGCGACGGAGGCGGCGGCGACCGTCTCGCCGTCGACGACGCAGGCGACGCTGGTACACCACACCGGGTGGCCGCCGACGTAGTTCACCGTCCCGTCGATGGGGTCGACGACCCACGCCGCACCCTCCAGAGGGACGTGGTCCGGTGCGTCACCCTCCTCGCCGACGACCGGTTCCCCCGGGACCGCCTCCCGAATCGTCTCGATCACCGTCGCCTGTGCGGCCCTGTCGGCCTCGGTGACGCTGTCGACGCCGTCGCCACCCTTCGACTCGGCCGCGATTCCCGTCCGGAACGACGCCGCGGCGCGCTCGGCCCCGGCGGCCGCCGCCTCGTGACACAGCTCGACTCGGTCTACAGACACACCTGTGTCCTGTACGCGGACGGGGATAGCTCCCGCGGAGCCGTCTCACTTCGGACGAGGAAGCTCCCCTGGAGCCGTCCCACTTCGGACGAGGACAGCTCCCGCGGAGCCGTCCCACTTCGGACGAGGAAGCTCCCCTGGAGCCGGCCCACGCGGCGACTCACGCCACGAGATCGAAGCGGGAGCTTTTATCGGTCGGCCGCGTGGTTCACACGACATGGACGAGAAGCTTCCAGACACGGCGACGAGAAGAAAGTGTCTCGCCGCGGCCGCCGCGGCGGGGACGACCGCGACCGCCGGCTGTGTCGGTGGCCTGCTGTCCAGTTCCGGTGGCGCGTACGACTGTCCGAGCGGCGACGGCGAGACGGTCTCGGAGGGGCCACAGCCTGCACTCGGACCGACCCCCGACGAGGCCGCGGTGACGGTCAAGGTGTGGGAGGACTTCTCGTGTCCCCACTGCGCGACGTTCAGTCTCGAGGTCGTACCCCGCATCCGCGATGAGTACGTGTCCGGCGGCGAGGTCCGGTACGAACACCACGACTTCCCGATCCCGGTCCGCGACTGGGCGTGGGACGCCGCCAGCGCCGGGCGGGCGGTGCTCGCCGCGGCGGACGCCGAGGGGTTCTTCGAGTACGCGAAGACCGTCTACGAGACGCAGGGCGACTACCGGACGAAGGTGGTCGGTGACGCCGCCGACGCCGTCGGTGTCGAGCCGTGTACCGCAGTCACCGCCGCGACCGCGGAGACGTACCGCCCGCTGTTGGAGGCGGACAAGCAGGCCGGCCTCGACACCGGCATCCAAGGGACGCCCGGGATCGTCGTGGACGGGAACTTGGTCGAGGGGAACGACTTCGAGTCCGTCTCGGCGGCCATCGAGGACGCACTGTGACGTAGCGGCCGTGATCCGCCGGCCCGACTCGAACAGTCTCGACGAACGGCACCCGCGACACAGTCGCCGCGGGTAGCCGCCTCCGGAACCTTCTTCGACGCCACACCCCACCCGTTCGACGTGACACCGACACTCCCGTCGCCGGGGTTGGGAACCTCCGGGAACGACGAGTTCGAGCAGTGTGCCGAGACGGTCGCGGAGGCGTTGTCGATCGGCTACCGCCACCTCGACACCGCACAGATGTACGACAACGAGGCGGCGGTCGGGGCCGGGTTGGAACGCGCGGACGTGGCCCGCGAGGATGTCGTGGTCGCGACGAAGATCCACCCGGACAACCTCGCGTACGACGACGCGATCGAGACGGCCCACGAGTCGCTGGACAGACTCGGCCTCGACCGCGTGGACCTCCTGTACGTCCACTGGCCGATCTCGGCGTACGACCCCGAGGAGACGCTCGCGGCGATGGACGAACTGGTGGAGGACGGCGTGACCGACCACGTCGGGCTCTCGAACTTCACCCCCGAACTACTCGACGAGGCGCGCGACCTGTTGGACGCGCCGGTCGTCGCCCACCAGGTGGAGTGTCACCCGCTGCTCCCGCAGGCGGACCTGCGCGAGTACGCCCGCGAGCACGGCCACGACCTGGTCGCGTACTCTCCGCTGGGCGGCGGCGAGATCCTCGACGACCCGTTGTTGACGGAGATCGCGGAGAAACACGACACCTCGGCGGCGGCCGTCTGTCTGGCGTGGGCGTTCGAGCAGGAGGCCGTCGTCCCGATCCCGAAGGGGGAAGGCGACCACGTCGCGGCCAACTGGGCGGCACGCGACCTGGCGTTGGACGCCGAGGACTTGGATCGGATCGCCGCCTACGACGAGCGCGTCCGCGTCGTCGACCCCGACGCGGCGGCTTGGAACCAGTAGCGGCTCACAACACGCCGAGCAGGAAGCCGAGCCCCATCACCGCGAGGACCGCCGCCGAGACGAGCGGGAAGTAGCGGGCGACCCGTTGCATCCGGTCCTCGAACCGCTCGAAGCCGGCGACGAGCACGAGCGTCGCGAGCGTGATGACGCCGACGACGGTGAGCGCGTACGCGAGCATCAGGGTCAGACAGTGGTTCGACCCGGCACAGATCGCGATGATCTCGAACTCCTCCTCGTGGGCGAACCCGAGGACGAACGCCGACACCGCCACCGCGCCGAGCCCCTCGTCTGCCGCCACGGCGAGGTCGGCGTGATCGTGACCGTGTGAGTGCTCGTGGTCTGCGTGGCCGTGTGAGTGCTCGTGGTCTGCGTGGCCGTGGTCTGCGTGGTCATGCCGTACGTGGCTGTGCACCTGGTCTCCGTGGTCGTCCTCGTGATGTCCGTGACTGCCGTTCTCGTGGTCGTGGCCGTGGCCCCCGCCGTAGTACTCCCGTACTGCGAGGCCGAGCAGGAGGACTCCGGCGAACACTCCGATCGGAGAGCCGATCCGGACTCCCGCCACCGAGAGCGGGTCGGTGAGCGACGCGAGCGCCAACTGCGTCTTCAGGAGGAAGAACACGCCGACGACGGCGAGACTCGACACTAGGTGCCCCGTCCCGATCACGAGACCGGCGACAGCGCCGGCGATCCAGCGATTCGCACGGTCGACGGCGTACGCCGCCGCGACCGGCCAGCCGTGTCCCGGCTCCGCACCGTGGACCGCGCCGAGCGCGACCGCCCCCGCGAGCAGCCCGGAGATCTCGGTCGGCACCATACGAGACGCTCCCCCGGCCGCACACTTGACGCCTGTTAAGACCCGTTCCACGGGTCCGTATTACCGCCGGAGTCCAGAGACGACGACCGCAACCCCCAACTCGTCGGCCCGTCGACCCGCGAGTGTGCGAACGAGTCTGAACGTCTCCGAGGAGCTACTCGCCGAGTTCGACGCGGTGTGGGAGGCCGAGGGGATCGACTCCCGGTCGCGCGCGCTGCGGGAGGCGATGGCGGAGTACGTCGAACGACACAGTCGACTCGGCGAGACGGAGGGAGAGGTGACCGCCGTACTCGCGTTCGACTACGAACACCACGCCGTGATCGAGGCGCTACACACGACCCAACACGACTACCAGGACGTGATCACCGCGACGAGTCACGCCCACCAGGGGGAGTGGTGTCTGGAGACACTGTTCTGTCGCGGCGACGCCGCTCGCGTCCGCGAACTGTTGTACCGCCTCCGCGACTTCGACGCCGTCCGCCGCGTCGAGGTGCTGTCGCTCGTCGCCGACGGGACGGACGAGTGACTCGTCGATCGAGACCCCACCGACGAGTGAGCCGTCGGGGAGTACACGCCAGTGTCGTGACTCGGCGGTCGTGTCGAGACGAAAGGGTGGAAAGCGTGCCGCGAAAGAGAGTGCGCGGCACGCGAGCCGCCCTGAGTTGGTCCCCGCTGACGCTTCGGCCCTCCAAGCGAAGCGTCACTTCAGCGTATAGTCGGATACCACTTAATCCTAGCGTCGGCGGTCCGCGATGCCGCGTGCGGAACCAGTGTCGTGTGTCGTCCTCGAACGACCGGCAGTCCCGTGGTCCCCACGTCACCGCCGAGCGGGGTGTGTCTCGGGGAGCCGCGGGCCGTCGCCGAACAGGGTGCCCCTGAGTGTGTCTGCGTCGTGGGGCGGGAGCAGCCCCCGTTCGCGGAGTTCGGGTGTCACGAGTTCGACGAAGTCGTCGAGACTCCCGGTGCGGACCACCTCCTTCACGTTGAACCCGTCGACGCCGACCTCCGCGACCCACCGTTGGAGTTCGTCGGCGACCTCCGTCGGGTCGCCCACGACGACCGGCGAGGTGGTGCCGAGCCCGGAGAACTCCGCGACCTCGCGGACGGTCCACTCGCGATCCGGGTCCGACTGGGTGAAGGCGTTCATCGTCCCCTGGATCGCGTCCGTCTCGATGTGGTCGATCTTCTGGTCGGGGTCCAGTTCCGAGAGGTCCATGTCGAGGAACCCGGACAGGAGTGCCAGCGTCGCCTCCACGTCGACCCCGTTGCGGAGACGCTCGTACTTCGCCTCCGCGGCGGCGGTCGTCTCGCCGACAACCGGGACGATCCCGGGGAAGAAGGCGAGCCGGTCCGGGTCGCGCCCGTAGTCGGCGGCCCGCTCCCGCAGGTCCTCGACGTACTCGCGGACACCTTCCTCGGTCGGCTGCGAGCAGAACACCGCTTCCGCGTTGCGCGCCGCGAACTCTCGCCCGCGTTCCGAGGAGCCGGCCTGGAACACCACCGGCGTCCGCTGTGGCGACGGTTCACAGCCGTGTGGACCGGGGACGTCGAAGAACTCCCCCTCGTGGTCGATCCGGTGGACGCCGTCCGGCTCCGTGTAGACGCCGCGGTCGGCGTCGCGGACGACGGCGTCCTCGTCCCAGGAGTCCTCCCACAGCGCGTAACAGACGTCGAGGAACTCGTCGGCGCGGTCGTAGCGTGTCTGCTTGTCCATCCGCTCGTCGAGGCCGAGGTTGATCGCGGCCGACTCCAGGTAGGAGGTGACGACGTTGAACGCGACGCGCCCGTCGGTGAGGTGGTCCAGCGTGGAGAACTGGCGCGCGAGTTCGTACGGGTGTTGGTACGTCGTCGAGCGCGTCACCGCGAACCCCAACTCGTCGGTCACCTCGGCCATCGCGGGGACGAGGTACGTCGGGTCGTTCGCAGGGGTCTGGACCGCCCGTTCGACGGCCGTCTCGCGGTCGTCGCCGTACACGTCGTAGACACCGCGCACGTCGGCGAAGAACACCGCGTCGAACCCGCCGCGCTCGGCCGTCCGGGCGACCTCGGTCCAGTACTCGCGGTCTGTGTACTCCGCCGACCGGTCGCCGGGGTGTCGCCACGAGCCGGGCGAGACGTGCTCGACCGCGTTCATCGTGAAGAGGTTGAGGTGGACGTAGTCGCTCACGCCTCGTGGTGAGACACCCACGCACCGAGGCCGTCACGGTGGGGGCAATCCGTCGGGGGTTCTGGCGACGGGTGGCTCCCGACTCGACACCGTGACGCTCGGTGACTCGGCGACGCGCGGCTCTCGGACGAGCTACCGCCGCGCGACGGCGAGGAACGTCTCCGTGCGTTCCGTCGCCCGTTCGACGGTGAAGCCGGCGTCCGCGAAGAACGTCGCCGCGTCGCCCGCACCGAACCGCTCGGCGCGTGGCGGGCCAGACTCCCCCGACCCGTGCCGCGACCAGTCGACGGTGACGACCCGCCCGCCCGGGCGGACGACACGCGCGAGGTCCGACAGCGCCGCGTCCGTCGCGAACTCGTGGAACGTCATGGTCGAGACGGCGGCGTCGAGCGAGTCTTCCGCGAACGGGAGATCGCCGACTTCCGCGGTGACGAGCCGGACGTTCTCGGGGACACCCTTCTCGCGGTAGCGGTCGTGCATCGCGGCCTGTACGTCCACTGCCTCCACGCAATCGACGTGTGTCGCCAGTGCGTCCGTGTAGAACCCGGTCCCCGAGCCGAGGTCCGCGACCGTCGCCGTCTCGGGAGCGGCGAGCGGACTCACCAACTCCTCGACGGAACAGTACCGGAACCGGTCGGGGTCCTCCAGTGCGTCCGCGCGCTCGACGTCGTAGGTGTGGTACGCCACACGACGGGGTACGACTCCGACGCGTATGACCGTTTCCGCGGGTCGGCCACTGGACGTTCTCTCCGCGGGTCGGCCACTGGACGTTCTCTCCGTGCGTCGACTACTCCGTCTCCTCCGCGCTCGCCCGGCCGGCGTCGCCGCGTGCGACCACCTCGTGGACGTAGACCGTCCGACGGTCGGTCAACTCGGTACAGAGTCGTTCTCTGATCTCGGGTGCCACGTCGAGGTGCGCGAGCGGTACCTCGGAGACGTCGACGAGTCGCCCGACGACCGTGTCCTCGCCGTCGGCCGCGACGATCTCGTCGCCCGGATCGCCGAGCGGGTGCGGTCTGAACAGTCGCCGCGGGCCGGTGAGGACACCGTCTGCACCACCGAGCAGGTCGTCGGCCCGTACCTGTCCCATACTCGTCGCCACGGCGGGAGTCGGTATAGCACTTTGGTCGTCCCAACGACTATATAGCACCCCGGAGCGGTCGAGTCGGCCGACCGCCCCTCGACACGACGCTCACCGGCGGGTCGCTCCAGTCTCCGCGAGCAGTGGTTTTATGATGGACGGCGCCTCACTACTCGTTGCCGAGAGACGACGCTTTTCTCGTCGTTGATCGGCATCGAACCCACGCCACACCGACGCCACCCGGTGCGTCGTGACTGGGCCCGTCGCGACGCACGACCGCCTCGTCCGCCTCCCACTCCTCGCCTTCCACACTCCGAGTCCTCACTCCGTCCACCCGCTCTACGGGACCCGAGTGTCACGTCTCTCGTTCCGGCACAGACACCCGTTCGCCGCGGTGCGCGGCGTCGAGGACCGCCTCCAGCACGTGTAGGTCGACGAGCCCGTCGTGGCCGTCTGGCTCGATGGGTTCGTCGGCGAGAATCGCGTGTGCGAAGTAGTCGAACTCGGCGCGCGTCTCGTCGCCTCCGACACCCTCCAGCGTCACGGTCTCCTCGCCACGCTCGACGCGGACGACGCGGTCCCGGCCCGGCTGGAAGGCGTCCTCGATTCGGACGCGTCCCGCGGTGCCGATCACCTCGAGTGCCGCCGTCGCGTGCCCCGTGAAACTCGCGGAGAAGTTCCCGACCACGCCGTCGGGGAACGAGACCTGGAAGTGCGTGTGTTCGTCGACGCCCACGAAGGGGTCCGCAGTGGACTGGTGGTCGTCACGCGCAGCGCCGGCGCCGCCGGCGTCGCTCCCGTCCCCGTCGGCACGCGGGTTCCCACCCTGGAGCGTCGCGGAGACGGCGACCGGATCGGCGTCCAACAGGAACCGGGCCGTGTTGAGCGGGTAGACGCCCACGTCGTACAGCGCGCCGCCGCCAGCGAGGTGTGGGTCGAGCCGCCACTGGTCCGGGCCCGCCGAGCCGCGCAACACGGGGAACGTGAAGTCGCCGAACAGCTTCACCGCGTCGCCGACGAACCCGTCGTCTACGGCCGTCCGGAGCCGGCGGATCACCGGGTCCGTCTGCATCCGGTAGGCGGTCATCAGCCGCACGTCGGCGGCCTCGCAGGCGTCGACGGCGGCGGCCGCTCGCTCGCTGGTCGCGTCGAGCGGCTTCTCGACGATCGCGTGACGGCCGTGGGCGGCCGCCGTCTCGACACGCTGGAGGTGGTCGCGGTTCGGCGTCGCGACGTAGACGGCGTCGTACGCGTCGGTCGCCTCGCCAGCCGCGTAGTCGTCGTACGTCAACGCCGTCGCGCCGTACTCGTCGGCGACCGTCGCCGCCTTCTCCGGGTCACCGCTGACGACCGCGCCGACAGTCGTGTACCCGCCGGCCGCGAGCGCGGGCAGGGAGACGCCGCGTGCGTAGCCGCCGAGGCCGACGACCGCGACCGCGACCGTCCCGTCGACACCCGTGTCCCAGTCCGGTTCGTGCTCGCCCGCCAGGAGGTCACTCGTAGACACGGTCGGCGGTTCGGCCGACGGCCACAAGAAGCCACACGACTGCCCCAGCGGCTCTCGGGAGCGATAACGCGACCGAATCTTTGATAGGTGTAGGCGTCTGCGATACGAACGCCGCGATCCGAGCCGCTTCACGCCGACCGCTGCCCGGCGGTCGGCACCCGCGGTCACGACCCCCAGCGTGACCGCACGGACCGCTCCGGGTCCGACGCCGGTTCGGTTCGCGGGTCGCGGGATCGATCCCGCCAGCTGTCCGGGACCGCACGACGCGGCGACGGCCCGTTGCCCATCCGCCGTGTCGGGCCGGGACACTCCCGCTCCCACTCCCACCCGGCCTGTCGCGGTCCCGTTCTCTCTCCGCGGAGTCGGCACTCCGCGGTCTCCGTTCCCGACGACCGCGAGTCGCGTCTCCCGTCGTGGTCGGTTCGGAACGGGTACGCCGCCCGCCGTCGCGGCCGGTTCGGAAAGGTTAGGTCGCCCGCCGTCGCGGCCGGTTCGGAAAGGTTACGTCGCCGCCGGAACCAGAGACTCTCGAATGCAGGTATTCGGGTCGAGCGGGACACGCGGCGAGGTGGGTGCCGAGTTCACCCCCGAGTTCGTCCTCCGAGTCGCCCGTGCGGCTGCGGCCGTCTGGGAGGCCGACCGGGTCGCCGTCGCACGAGACACCCGGACCACCGGCGAGACGTTCGCCGACGCGGCCGCGGCCGGGATCACCGCGACGGGGACGGACGTGGTCGGACTCGGCGTCGAGCCGACGCCGGCGACCGTCCGGTACTGCGACGTAGAGGCGGTCCCGGGCGTCCAGATCACCGCGTCCCACAACCCGCCGGAGTACAACGGCGTGAAACTGATCGGCCCGGACGGGAGCGGGCTGCCGGTCGCCGAGTTGGAACGGGTCGAGGAACGACTCCTCGCGGACGACACGCGGACGGCGGCGTGGGACGCGTTCGGCACCCGTACTGGCGTCGACGACGCCGGGGACGAGTACGTGGCGGAGTTACTCGCCGAACTCGACCGCGCGGCGATCGCAGACGCCGGGTTGACCGTCGCTCTCGATCCCGGCCACGGTGCCGGCGCACACACGTCGCCGCGGCTGTTCCGCGAACTCGGCTGTGACGTGGTGACGGTGAACGCCCAGCCGGACGGCCGGTTCCCCGGGCGGCCCTCGGAGCCGGTGCCGGAGAACTTGACGGACCTCGCGCGGCTCGTCCGGACGAGCGACGCCGACGTGGGGATCGCACACGACGGCGACGCCGACCGCGCGGTGTTCGTCGACGAGACGGGGACGTGTGTCTCCGGGGACGCCTCGCTGGCGGCGTTGGCCGAGCGGGCGCTGTCACCCGGCGACACGGCCGTCTCGGCGGTGAACGTCTCCCAGCGGTTGGTCGACGTGTGTGACCGCGTCGGCGCGGAGCTGTCGTTGACGCCTATCGGCGCGACCAACCTCGTCACGCGCGTTCGGGAGCTGTGGGCCGACGGGGCCTCCGTCCCGGTCGCGGGCGAGGGGAACGGCGGCGTGTTCTTCCCGAACTATCGCCTCTCGCGGGACGGGGCGTACGTCGCCGGGAAGTTCTTGGAGTTGCTCGCCGAGCGCGCCGAGCCGGTCTCGGCGGTGATCGAGCCGTACACGGACTACCACACGGTCCGCGCGAACGTGGGGTACGACGACGAGACGGAGCGGACGGCGATGCTGGCGGCCGCACAACGGTACGCCGAGACGGCCGACGCGGAGCCGCAGACGACCGACGGGTTCCGGCTCGACTACGGCGACGCGTGGGTGCTCGTCCGCGAGTCCGGCACGGAGCCGAAACTGCGCGTGTACGCCGAGTCGAGCGACCCCGACCGCGCCGAGCGACTCGCCGCGGAGGCCCGCGAGACGCTGGCGAGCGCTCGCGAGGACGCCTGACAGCCAGACACCGGGGACGAGCGTCACAGCGGACGGACACGGACGAGTCGCTTATTCGCCGGGCGACCCAACGATCGGTAGTGACGCCAGTGACGCTGCACGAGCCGGCCCACCGCGAGGCGTTGTGGGAACTGGAGGCGGCGTTCGACCGCGGCGACGTGGTGACGGTGTACGGCCCGTGTACGGTCGAGTACGACGGCCGTGCGACCTCCTCGCTCGGCGAGGGGCGGCGACTGGTGGTGCTCAAGCCCGACGGCACCGCCTTGGTCCACACCGACGAGGGTCACGAACCGGTGAACTGGCAGCCCCCGGGTTCGACACACCACGCGGCAGTACGGGACGGCCGCCTGCGGCTCCGTAGCCGCCGCGAGAACCCCGACGAGCGGCTGGACGTGCGGTTCGCGGCCGTCGACCACCTCGTCGCGTACCCGGTCAGCGGTCGTCGGCAGGTGGCGGTCGCGGGGACGGAGGCGGACCTGAAACGGCGAGTCGTCGACGAGCCGTCGCTCGTCGAGGCGGGGTTCACGCCGACGGCGACCGAACGCGAGACGGCGGCGGGTGCCGTCGACGTGTTCGGCCGGGACGCGGACGGGCGCCCGACGGTCGTCGAACTCAAGCGGCGACGCGTCGGACCCGACGCCGTCGGGCAACTCCGGCGGTACGTCGACGCGCTGCGACGCGAACGCCGGGGGCGCCGTGTGGAAGTCGACGACTCGGGCGGGTCTGGCGTCGACGCGGAGTCCGTCGACGACTCGGACGGCGACACTACCGACGACTCCGACGGCGACCCGGTGCCACCGCACGTCGACGACGCCCCCGACGGCCCGGACGACGACCCCAGGGTCCGTGGCGTCCTCGTCGCGCCGTCGGTGACGGACCGTGCGGCCGACCTGCTCGCCGAGGCGGGGTTCGACCACGTCGCGCTCGACCCGCCGACGCCGTCTGCCGACGACACCGGATCGTCCGACGGCACCGATTCGTCCGACGACACCGGGCCGTCCGACGGCGGCGGTGATCCCGGAGACGCCGAGAGCGGGGGCGACGGCGAGGCGCAGTGACCGCTCGGGGCGTTCGTGGGGCCGACACCGACGACGGGTTCTCGACGACCTGAACGGCGGCCGCTCGCCGACCGGGCTCCCGGCGGTCGAGACGGCCGACGGCGGGGGTGGCCGCGGTGTGGTTCGAAGGCTTTATTCGCGGAACGGGCCTTCACCACGGCAAGTAACCATGGCAGACAAACCAGCCTCCATGTACCGGGACATCGACAAGCCCGCGTACACGCGACGCGAGTACATCACGGGCATCCCGGGTTCGAAGATCGCACAGCACAAGATGGGCGACCTGCAGGCGGACGCGGACGACTACCCCGTCCAGATCTCCCTGGAGGTCGAGGAAGAGGTCCAGATCCGCCACGACTCCCTGGAGTCCGCGCGGCTGTCGGCCAACCGCCACCTGATCAAGGAACTCGGCGAGGGTAACTACAAGATGATCCTCCGGAAGTTCCCCCACCAGGTGCTCCGGGAGAACAAGCAGGCGACCGGTGCCGGGGCCGACCGTGTCTCCGACGGGATGCGGCAGGCGTTCGGGAAGCCGGTCGGCACCGCCGCCCGGATGAACGCCAACGCGACCGTGTTCACGGCCTACTGTGACGTGGACCAGGCCAGCGAGGTCAAGGAGGCGTTCCGTCGTGCCTACAACAAGATGTCGCCGCCGTGTCGGATCGTCGTCGAGCGCGGCGAGAACCTGCTCGTCCAGTAACGCCCACGGCCTTCTGCCGTTCGTCGACTCGCCAGCGACTGCGTCGTGTCTCACCTGGCGACTCGGACCGTCTCGCCACGGCGGGCTCGCCCGCCGACCCGGATCGTTCCCCTGCCGACTCACACCGACTCGGGGAGGTAGCCGCCGTCGACTTCGACGTTCTCGCCGGAGACGTAGGCGGCCCGCTCCGAGAGGAAGAACTCGAGGACGGCGACGAGATCCTCGACCGACGCCCACCGCCCGCGTGGGGCGTCCTCGGGGAAGGCGTCGGAGGTCTCGACGACGTACGGCGAGACGGCGTTGACGGTGATCCCGTCCTCGCTGGTGTCGGCCGCGAGCATCCGCGTGAACATCACCACACCCGTCTTCGCGAGGAAGTACGGCGCGTTCTCCGCGTTGACCAGTCCCTTCTCGCTGCCGGCGTAGCCGACGTTGACGATCCGCCCCCAGCCGGTCTCTCGCATCGCCGGCACCGCGCGGCGACAACAGAGGTACGTCGCGTCGACGTTCGTCTGCATCACGCGCCGCCACGTCGCCACGTCCATCTCGGCCCAGTGAGTCGGCGCGAAGTCGCCGACGTTGTTGACGAGCACGTCGACGGCCCCCAGCTCCGTCTCGACCGTCTCGAACAGCGTCTCGACCGCGTCTGGGTCCGTCACGTCGGCCTGCACCGTGGTCGCGTCGACGCCCAGTTCGCGGGCCTCCTCGGCGGTCGCCGCCGCCTCGGCGTCGCTCGTGTGGTAGTGGACTGCCACGTCCGCGCCGGCACGTGCACACCGTAACAGGAACCCGCGACCGATCCCGGTCGCCGAGCCGGTCACCAGTGCCACCCGTCCGTCGAGATCCAGTGTCACGGCCGAGACAGGGCCGCGGTGGAGTTAACGGTGGTCGTCTCCGCTCCATCCGCCGACCGGGATAGGTGGACGGACAGCCGGTCGAGATGGGTGGGCAGACGGCCGGTCGAGATGGGTGGACGGACGGCCGGTCGAGATGGGTGGGCAGACGGCCGGTCGAGATGGGTGGGCAGACGGCCGGTCGAGATGGGTGGACGGACAGCCGGTCGAGACGGGTGAGTCGAGGGCCAGCCGAGACGGGTGAGCGGCCGACTGCCTCGACCGACTCCGGGCGGGGCGCCACTCTGCCACGGGAACCCGGTGGAGTGAAGACCGCCCCACCGCAAGCCCGAGGAGATGAGTCTACGCACGCCGCCCCTCCGGGAGACCCACGCCGACCGCGGTGCGAAGTTCACCGAGTTCGGCGGCTGGGACATGCCGGTGGAGTTCGACTCGATCAGCGCCGAACACGAAGCCGTCCGCGAGTCCGTCGGGATCTTCGACGTCTCGCACATGGGTGAGATCGAGGTCACCGGCCCGGACGCGACGACCCTGTTGCAGCGGTTGACGACGAACGACGTGACGGCTCTCGACCCGGGCGAGGCACAGTACAGCGCGCTCGTCCGCGAGGACGGCGTCATGCTGGACGACACCGTGGTCTACCGACTGCCGGACGACCGCGCCGACGAACTGGACGCGACCGCGTACCTGTTCGTCCCGAACGCAGGCAACGACGGCGACACACACGACCGCTGGGTCGACTACCGCGACGAGCACGATCTCGACGCGACGGTCCGCAACGCCACGGAGGACTGGGCGATGTTCGCCGTCCAGGGGCCGGAGGCCCCCGCGCTCGTCGACGCCGTCGCCTCGGTCGACACGGAGACGTTCGGGCGGTTCGACGCCGGCTACACGACGGTCGCGGACACGGAGTGTTGGCTCGCGCGGACGGGGTACACCGGCGAAGACGGGTTCGAACTACTCTGTCCGTGGGAGGCCGCCGAGACAGTCTGGGGTGCCTTCGACGAGGCCCAGCCCTGTGGGCTCGGCGCTCGCGACACGCTCCGCATCGAGGAGGGGTTCCTGCTGTCCGGCCAGGACTTCCACCCCGAAGAGGAGCCGCGGACACCCTTCGAGGCCGGCATCGGCTTCGCGGTCGATCTGGACACGGAGTTCGTCGGCCGCGACGCGCTCGCCGACGCCACGGAGCCGACGGAGACGTTCGTCGGACTGGAGCTGTTGGACCGCGGGGTCGCCCGTCACGGCTACGACGTGACCGACGACGACGGCCACGTGATCGGCACCGTCACGAGCGGGACGAAGGTGCCGACGCTGGAGCGCGCCGTCGGCCTGGGCTACCTCCCGACGAGTCACGCCGACCCCGGGACCCACGTCAACGTCGTCGTCCGCGGCCAGGAGAAGCGCGCGCAGGTCGTCCGCCCGCCGTTCGGCGACGACTGAGGCACGGGACGCGTCTCGGTCGGACGACACCGCGTCGCCGACGAGTGGGCCGCAACCGACAGCTACACCACGGCCACGCCCGACGGACACGGTGTGAGCTTCGACGTACCTACCGACCGTCGTTACCTCGAGTCGCACGAGTACCTCACCGACGACGCACCCTACCGCGTCGGCATCTCCTCGTTCGCACAGGACGAACTCGGCGACGTGGTGTTCGTCGAACTCCCGGACGAGGGCGACACGGTCACCGCGGGCGAGGAGTTCGGCGTCATCGAGTCGATCAAGGCGGTCTCGGACCTGTACGCGCCGGTCTCCGGCGAGGTGGTGGCGATCAACGAGGCGCTGTTCGACACCCCCGAACTCGTCAACGAGGACCCCTACGGCGACGGGTGGATGCTGGAGATCGAGCCGAGCGACGAGAGCGAACGCGACGACCTGCTGTCTGCCGACGAGTACGACGACCAGATCCAGTGACGGTGACCTCTTCACGCCGGTGAGCGACGCGGGAGGACGACGACAGACACGACCGTTCTCTGTCCGATCCACGAGTGGCTCACACGAGCGGGAGTGTCGCGGCGACGAACGCTACGTCCAACAGTGACAGGAGGATCACGAGGATCGCGCCGGGGACGCCGGCGAGTGCACACACTGCGACGGCGACCAACGACAGTTCGACGCCCGCGCCGAGCAGGTTCGCGACGATCAAGACGACGACGCCGAGGATCGCGTTGATCGCCAGCGTCTTCGCGGCCTTCAGCAGTCGGTAGGCGACGACGAGCGCGACCAAGGCGACGGCGACGACGCCGAGTTCCAGCGGTGTGACCACACCCTCGGTAGGTGCCAGACGGTAGTGAGTCTCGTGGTCGGGTGGCACCACTCCGGCGGCCACACACGGTCTCGTCGCCCTCGACACAAGATTCAATAGGGACACGACGCCCGGTTCCCCCGTGCCAGAGGCCATCCTCGCGAGTCGTCGTGTGGACCCGGAGGCACTCGACACGCTCCGGGAGCACTTCGACTCCCTGACGGACCGGACGACACTGTTCGAACGTGGACTCGCGGCCGAGAACGTCCGCACGGAGGCGGCGTTCCTCGGGCACGACGCCGACGGACCGGTGTTGTACTACTACACGGAACGCGGCGACGACTACCCACCCGATCTGGACCCCGACGACGTCGCCGACGAGATTCTGGAACTCGGTGCCGAACACGAGGCCGCGCTCGAAGCCGCCTGTACCGAACCCGCCCGCGACGAGGAGGGCGAGTTACGGACACTCGAACGACTGTTCTTCGCGTCGGCGGTCGACGAGTGACACGCGCCGGTGTCCGTCTGTCCCGACTACTGGCCCGTCACCCGTCGCGGGTCGACGACACTCCGTCTCTCGGCGCGTAGTGAGTCGACTCTCACGAGGTTGAGACGAGTCACCACCGAGAGAGAAGAGAGGCAGTCGGGAGACGACTCTGCGACCACCGCCGCTCGACGGCACGGCCGACGACCGGGCTACGCGGTCACTGGTAGTCGACTTCGCCGTCGCCCTCGCCGATCCAGGCGCCGCGGTCCGGCTCCCGCGACTCCAGCGGGTCGATCCCCTTGTACCAGGGGACGTTCTTCAGCTGCTCTTTGTTGTAGACGAACTCGTCTTTCGTGTCCGCGGTGAACTCGAAGTTCTGGGTGAGCAGGATGGCGTCGACGGGACACACCTCCTCGCACAGCCGGCAGTAGATACACTGTCCGATGTGGAGGTTGTACTGCTCCCCGTTGCGCATGTCGTCTTGGACGATCTGGATCGTGTCGTTCGGACAGACGTTCTCACACTGCCGGCACCAGATACACCGCTCCTGTGAGAACTTGTGGACGCCACGGAACCGGGGACTGACCTCCGGCGCCGTGTCCGGGTACTCCACGGTGAACGTCTCTCCGTCCAGTGCGTGCTTCATCGTCGTGGCCATCGATTTGAGGACACCGATCATGTTATGCGAGCACCCCCACGATCACGGCCGTGAGGACCAGGTTCGCGAACGACAACACCAACATCCCCTTCCAGCCCACGTCCATGAACTGGTCGGGACGGAGCCGCGGCACGGCGGAGCGGGCCCACTGCGTGAACAGGTAAAAGCCCCACATCTTCACCGTGAACCAGACGAACCCCGGGACGAACGACAGCGCCGAGATCGGCGCCGAGCCGCCGCCGAGGAACAACACCGCCGCCAGCGCACCACCCAGGAAGATGTGGATGAACTCGCCCAGGTAGATCAACACGAAGTACACCGAGGAGTACTCCGTCTGGTAGCCGGCGACGATCTCCGTCGGCGCCTCCGGCAGGTCGAACGGGTTGCGACCGACCTCCGCGAGGTTCGCCAACAGGAACAGCGCGAACGCGAACGGGTTGACGAACGCGAACCACTGCGGGACGGAGACGCCACCGACCGACACCAGTGCGCTCGTCTGAGCCGCGACGATCTCGCTCATCTGGAGGGTGCCGGTGAACAACACCACCGACGCGGCGGTGATCACCAGCGGGATCTCGTAGGCGATGTTCGCCGCCACGGCCCGCAACCCGCCCAGCAGCGAGTACTTGTTGTTCGACGAGTACCCCATCATGATCAGCCCCAGCGAGGCGATCGACGAGGCCGCGAACGCGAACACCAGCCCCGTCTCGGGGTCGGCCAACTGCACGCCGTTGCCCATCGGGATCACGGCGAACCCGAGCAGCGCCGAGAACGGGATCAGCATCGGCGCCAGGTCCCACGCCGGGCGGTCGACTCCCTCGGGGACGATCAACTCTTTCGACAGCAGCCGGACGGCGTCGGCGACGATCGCGAGCAACCCGAACGGTCCGACCTCTGTGACGGCGATCCGGTCGGTGAACGCCGCCGTGATCTTCCGTTTGGCCCACGGCCCCGCGACGGCCGTGTTGACCAGCAGGAAGTTGGCGATCAGGAACGCGCCGATCAGCGCGCTCAACAGCTCGCCGGCCAGCCCACCGACGGGGAGGAACCCGCCGATGATGTCGGGGAGCTGCAGCGGTGTCATGCTCCCCCGTCGACGACCGTGCCATCGGTCGGTGCGGTTCGGTTCGCTCGGAGACCGAGCGACGCGTGCGCTACAGTGAGAGCCATCTGGTCGGTACTTGGAGAGACGCCACATAAGACTTCTCAATCGCCCCACTCCGGCGGGCACAGGCGCCCGCTGGCCGGTTTCTCGGGGGCTCCGGCCGCCGGGTCGCACGGGTCCGGGGCTGGGACGTCGAGTGACGCCGACGGGACTCCGAGTGGTCGGTCGGCGCGGCTCGAACACGTCCGAGCGGACAGAGTGACGAGAGAACGGAGCCTCCCGAGCGGACAGAGTGACGAGCGAACGAAACGGACAGAACGGAACGGGCGCCGTCGTCAGCGGTCCACGTCGCCCATGATCGTGTCGAGACTGCCGAGTGACGCGATCAGGTCCGGAATGTGGCCACCCTCGGCCATCACCGGGAGCGACTGGAGGTTCGAGAACGACGGGCCGCGGATCTTGAACCGCGCCGGCTTGTTCGAGCCGTCCGAGCGGATGTAGATCCCGAGTTCACCCTTCGCGGCCTCGACGGCGCTGTAGATCTCCTTGTCCGCCTCCGGCTTCAGGGTGCGGGGGACGTTCGACTGGACCGTGCGGTCCTCCTCAGGCCAGTCTTCCAGCAGGTCGACACACTGCTCGATGATCTTCCCGGACTCCTCGACCTCTTGCAGTCGGACGAGCAGGCGACTGAAGTTGTCGCAGCCGTCCTCGACGGCGACGTCCCAGTCGAGGTTGTCGTAGTAGCCGTACGGGTCGTCGCGACGGAGGTCGTAGTCGATCCCCGATCCGCGTGCGACCGGACCGGTACAGCCGTACGACTTCGCCTCCTCCGGCGGGAGCACCCCGGTGTCGACGGCGCGCACCTGGATGATCTCGTTCGAGGTGAGCAGGTTGTGGTACTCCGCCAGCCGCTGGGGCAGGTCGTCGAGGAACGACCGGATCTTCTCGAAGAACTCCTCGCGCGGCTCCGGCAGGTCCCACGCGACACCACCCAGACGGAAGTAGTTGAACATCAGCCGTTGGCCGGTCAGGTCCTCGAGGATGTTCTGGACGACCTCGCGGTCGCTGATGGCGTACATGAACGTCGCCGTGAAGTCCCCGATGATGTCGAGCGCGTACGCCCCCGTCGCCAACAGGTGCGAGAGGATCCGGCTCAACTCGGCGGCCATCGTCCGGATCACCTGCGCGTACTCCGGCACCTCGATGTCGTTGAGCCGCTCGGCCGCACGCGCGTACGCCCACTCGTTCGTGATCCCGGCACCGCCCCAGTCCCACCGGTCCGGGTACGGCATGATCTGGTGACGGTAGGTGCCCCGCTGACACATCTGCTCCTCACAGCGGTGGATGTAGCCGATGTCCGGCTCCACGTCCGCGACCTGCTCGCCGTCGAGCGTCGCCTTCAGGTGGAGCACGCCGTGGGTCGCCGGGTGGTGGGGCCCGATGTTGAGGAACATCGTGTCCCCGTCGCCCTCGTGGTCCGCCTGCAGCGGGTTCGCGTGTTCCCGCATCGGGACGATCTGCGGCCGGTCCTGGTCGTAGTCCAACGACAGCGGGTGACCCTGCCACGTCTCCGGCAGGAGCAGTCGACGCAGGTCCGGGTGGTCCTCGTACTCGATGCCGACGAGGTCGTACGCCTCCCGCTCGTGCCAGTCCGCCGTGCGGTACTGCCCCGCGGCGGACTCGCTGACGGGGTCGTAGCTGTCCGTCGGGACGACGACACTCACCTCCTGTGTGGGGTCGTCGTACTTCTTGAGGTGGTAGATCGTCTCGTAGCGGTCCTCGTACTCCTGTGCGGTGACACACGAACAGTGGTCGTACCCCGCCTGCGTGCGCAGTCGCTCCAGGGTGTCCTGGACGGCGTCTGGCCGGACGACGAATCCGGGCGCGTTCACGTGGTCGTCGCGGCCGATCACCAGGTCACCGAGGAGCGTCTCCAGCTCCGCCTCGGATCGCTGGACGGTCGTGGCGTCCGTCTCCGGATCGCGTGGGTCTTCGAGACTCATACTCGATCAGGGGCTGTCTGCCCAGTTGTACCGCATGACGAGGTCCTCCTCGTCGATCTGGTCGGCGAGCTGCTCCACGATCTCGTCGCGGTCCAAGTCGCCGAACTGTTCCAACTCGTACGGCTTCACCGTCACCGGTGCCGACTCCCCGTTGGCGATCCGTTCCTGCAGTTTGGTGACGCCGTACACGAGCGCCTCCGGCCGCGGGGGACACCCGGGTACGTGGATGTCGACCGGGATGACCTCCTCGGCACCCTTGACGACGTTGTACCCGTCCTGGAACGGCCCGCCGGAGATGGTACACGACCCCATCCCGACGACGAACTTCGGCTCCGGCATCTGGTCGTACACGCGCTTCATCCGCGGCGCGAACTTCGAGACGACCGTCCCGGGGACGATGATCACGTCCGCCTGTCGCGGCGACGCCCGCGGGACGCCGGACCCGAACCGGTCGAGGTCGTGTTTCGAGGAGTAGGTGTGCATCATCTCGATGCTGCAACAGGCGATCCCGAACTGCAGCATGAACATCGACGACCCCCGCACCCAGTTCATGAACTTGTCGAACTTGGTGAGGATGAACGGCGAGGAGCCGAACGCCTCTCGCAGCTTCGAGTTGAACCGGTTGTCCTCCCCCGACCCCGTCATCCGGGCGTCGCGGGTGTCTGTCAGTACCTCGGTGTCGTCTGTGACGAAGGGTTGATTCTCGCTACTCATGTGTTACGCTCGATTCGGTTGCGGGTGGCACGCGGACTCGAGGCCCACTCGACGACGCCCTGCCGCCAGGCCCAGACGAGTCCGACGACCAGGACGCCGATGAAGACGAGCATCGGGAGCAGGATCGTCGCCAACCCCACGCCCGCCTCCAGTGCGGACTGGTAGATCACCGTCCACGGGAACACGAGGACCGTCTCGATGTCGAAGACGACGAACAACAGTGCGACCATGTAGTACTGGATGTTGAACTGGATGCCCGTCGCCTCGCCCGTCGGCACCTCGCCGGACTCGTACGTGCTCCGTTTCCCCTGTTCCGGCACGCTCGGCCGGATGACCCACGACGCGGCCATCATCCCGAGGGGGATGCCCACGCCGACGACCGCCAACGCGCCGATTGCTATCCATGAACTCATACCGGGTGCTCCGTAGTGTGTCGGGCTTGGTGAGGGGACTACATAAGCGCTTCACCTCGGGGGTTTCGACGGTCCCACGGTCGATTCCCGTCCGCGATGTCGCGGTCGTCAGTCTTCGCCGCCGTGGGAGTCCTCACCGGCGCGGAACCTCTCGACTCCCCCGTCGTGGAGCCGTCGCGACACGTCCGCCACATCGCCCTGCAACTCGTCGTGGTACGCCACCAGTCGCTCGCGCAGTTCCGCGTGCTCGCGCGACAACACTTGGACTGCCGACAGCGCCGCGTTGAACGACTTCCCGGCGTCGACGGCGACCAGCGGCGCGCCGGTCGGCATCCCGATCACGGAGTCGACGGACTTCTCTTGGACGGGGACACCGATCACCGGTACCGGGTAGGCGAACGACGCGGTGACGTTCGGCAGGTCGGCGGACTTCCCGCCGGCACCGGCGATCACAACGTCGAGTCCGCGGTCGCCGGCCGTCTGCCCGTACGTCGCCATCAGGTCGGGTGTGCGGTGTGCCGAGACGACGTACGTCTCGTAGCTGAACCGCTCCTCCGGGGGGTCGTGGAAGTCGGTCTGTTCGGCGAACCCCAATCGGTCGAGCGCGTCGAACGCCCCCTGCATCGTGTCGAGGTCCGAGTCCGACCCCATGATCACGCCCACGTCGGGCGTCGTCGCCGGGTCGGTGTCTGCTGCCGCCTCCGATTCGAGTCGGTCGATCAGGTCGTCGACTGTCGTCATCTGTGTCTCGTGTGGTGTGTGTCCGCGGTGGTCGGTCGTTCGACTCCCCTCTCGGTCGTATCGTCCGGTTCGAGTGTCCTGTGTCGGGGGTACCGTCTCCTACTCGTCGGCCTCGGCGACGGGGTCGAAGCGGAGGCCGTCGGCCAACTCGCGGGCCTCCGAGAGGACGGCCTCGGGGAGGTCCGAGCGCGAGACGGTGACGTGGCCCACCTTCCGGAGCGGGTAGACTGCCCGCTTCCCGTACCAGTGGAAGCCGGCGTCACTCGCCGCGAGCACGTCGTCGACACCACGGAGGACGACGCCGGTGTCGTCCACCGAGCCGTCGGGACCGTTCTCGGAGTCGCGAGTGTCGGCCGCCGATTCGCCGGTGCCGTCTCCGGCGCCGTTCGCGCGCACGTCCGCCGCGGCGCCGGTGTCGAAGCCGACGACGGCGGGCCGCCCGTCGGCGACCGTCGCCAACGCCTCGCCGCCCAGGAGGTTCGCGGTCGCCGTCGGCGCCCGTGGCTCCGTCTCGCCCAACGGGAGGCCGAGCACGGCACGCACGTGGTGTTCGAACTGCGAGACGGGAGCACCCTCGATACTCCAGTGCCCCGAGTTGTGTGGTCGTGGCGCGACCTCGTTCAGCAGGATCTCCCCGTCGCTCGTCTCGAACAACTCGATCCCGTAGACGCCGCGACCCTCCAGCACTTCCAGCACGTCGCGTGCGACCGCGCGGGCCCGCTCGGCCACCGCGTCGCTCGTCCGTGCCGGGACGAGCGTCTCCCGGAGGATCTCGTCCTCGTGGATCGTCTCCGTCGGCGGGTACGTCCGCACTTCGCCGTCGCCGACGACGCCGATCACGGACAGCTCCCGGTCGAAGTCGACGAACGCCTCGGCGACGGCACCCGCCCCGTCGGTGTCTGCACCCACCGCCGCGAGTCGCTCGGCGGGGTCGTCGTCCGGCCCCACGGGGACGTTGCCGCGGCCGTCGTAGCCGCCGGTCCGCGCCTTACACATCACTCGGCCGAACGTCGCGACCGCTTCGCTGAGGTCGTCGACCGTCTCGACGGCTCGGTAGTCCGGGAGCGGGACGCCCGCCTCGTCGAACGTTCGCGTCTGGACGAGTTTGTCGCGGATCGTCCGCAGCGTCTCGGGGTCCGGGTGGACCGGCGTGTCGTGTGTCGCGGCCGCCTCCGCCAACGCGTCGGGGTCCGCGAGTTCGATCTCCACCGTGACGGCGTCGCTGCGACGCGCCAGCTCGTCGATCGCCGCCGCGTCGTCGAACGACCCCTCGATCTGGTCGGCGACTCGCGAGGCCGGACACCCCGGCGTGGGGTCGACGACGACTACGTCGACACCCAGTGGCGCGGCCGCCTCCGCGAGCATCCGACCGAGCTGTCCCCCGCCGACGACTCCCAGCGTGTGGGCGGAACTCGCCTGCACACCTCGCGGTTCGCCGGAGTCGTGCATAAACGTTGCCGAACTCGCCGTCGAGGTGTGCACGTTCGTGCGTCCACGCAGGTCACTTCGGCCGGGGGTCCCGGTGGTTCACGCCGCGGTCGACGCGTCCCGTGCGTCCGCCAACGCCTCGTCCTCGACGAAGATCACCAACTCCTCGTTGCGGAGTTTGTACCGGTGTTCGTACGCCGTGTAGCCGTCGAGTCGCGTCGCCAACTCCTCGCGGTCCCAGTCGAACGCGACCACGACCGGCGGTGGGTCCGCCGGGAGGTCGTCGAAGCGTGCGTCTGGTGGCGTACTGGTGACGTTCGCGTCGACCCGTTCGAGGTACCACGGCATCGGGAGCCGACTGTGCCAGAAGGCGATGGGTGGTGCACGGTCCAGTCGCGACTCGTT
Source organism: Halobaculum sp. MBLA0147 (assembly GCF_041361345.1). Taxonomy (NCBI): domain Archaea; kingdom Methanobacteriati; phylum Methanobacteriota; class Halobacteria; order Halobacteriales; family Haloferacaceae; genus Halonovum; species Halonovum rutilum. Next base: position 2,572,294 of record NZ_JBGKAD010000001.1, read on the forward strand.
GGCGACCCACAGCCGTGTGTCGTCGCGCTGTGGGACGGAGGTGCCGACGTACAACACGTCGTGGCCCTCGTTGTGTCGTGCGACGGTCTGGACGCGCTCGAGTGTGGGCTGGATCTCGTTGGCGGGTTGGGCCCACTGGAGGATCGCGGCGTCCTCTTGCGTCGAGGCGTTCCAGTAGTCGACGTTGGCCGCCGCGACGCCGCCACCCGCCGCCACGAGCACCACCACTGCGAGCCCGACGGCGACGCCGTCCTCGGCGGCCAGCGCCCCGTCGAGTCTGTCGACCAGGTGGACGAGTCCGACCCCGGCAGGGATCGCCAGCGGGACGACGACGTGGACCGCGAGCCACGGCGCCTGGATGTCCGTTCCGACGGGGTAGCCGAGCACCGACACGGCGGCCCAGTAGGTACTGAACGCGACCAGCGGGCGGTTCCGGCCGCCGTAGCCGTCCGCGAGGAACCCAACGACGCCGAGCGCGACCGCCACCGCGGAGCCGTATCCCAGCGTCTCGACGAGGTCCCAGACGAACGCCGGGTACGGGTTCCCCTCGCCGGCCGACACCCAACTGTCGACGAACTTCTCGGCCGCGCCGAACGTGGCGGCCTCTACCACCGGCGCCAGCGGCGCCGCGCCGCCCAGCGCCCGCCACAACTCCGGCCGTGGCGCGTAGAAGAACGCCGCCACGCCGACGAACGTCGCCACGCTCGCGACGGTCACCACCGGCACCCACACCGCGAGGTGGACCGCCGCGGCGGTCGTGTCGCGGTCGACGCGCCGGGCCACGGTCGCCCTGAGTCGGCCGCCCGCCGTCCACGCCACGGCGGCGCGTAGTCCCGACACGACGGCGTCGACGAGCGCGTCCACGGCGGAGCCGGTCCGCGAGGCGACGGCGACGAGTCGGTGGTCGACGAGCAGCACCGCCGCGCCGACGAGACAGAGCACGTACACCAGCGCGTTCTCCTTGGCGGTGAACGCCAGCGCGAGTGCGGCGGCCGCCGGCACAGCGTACAGCCCGTTCCGTCGGTCGATGGCCGCCACCGCCAGCGCGAACGCGGTGAACGCGAACGTCGCCACCACCACGTCCGACCGCATGAACCGGCCGTAGTACACCAAGATCGGGTCGACCGCGAGCACGAGGGCGACGGCGACCGTCTCGCGGTCCGACAGTCGGTCACGCAAGAGCAGTGCGGTCGCCGGGAGCAGCCCGCCCAACACCGCGACAGGGAGCCGCGCGGTGAAGTCCGACGGCGACAGGACCTCGAACAGCGCGTTGCCGACGACGGGGAGGAACGGGCCGTGGATGATCGGTCGGTAGAAGAACTCGCCGGTGGCGTCGAACCGGAGGATCCAGTAGCCGACACGCCCCTCGTCCCAGTGGAAGACGCGTCCGCCGAGACCGACGAGTCGCAGTGTCAACGCGGCGAGCACCACCAGCCCGACGACGAGGTGGAGTCGTCCGGCGAGGAGGCCGCCGGTGCCGAGGCGGGTCGACAGCGAGGAGCCCGCCGTCGTGTCTGCATCGGACGGGTCGGCACCGTCGCCGGCGGGTGTCGTCTCTGCGCCAGACGAGTCGGTAGTGTCGGCGGCGGGTGTCGTCCCCGTGTCGGACGAGTCGGCACCGTCGTCGGCCGCTCCGGACCGCTCGGCACCGTCCGCGCCCACCGTCGCGTCCGAGGCGTCGTCGTCGGTGCCGTCGTCACTCATCGCCGTCTCTTCGCGTGGCACCGGTAACGAATCTTGTGATCCACCCGCCACTGGGTCGCCGGCTCGGCCGACATCTCCGACACCGTGGGGGAGGTTTTAACAGACGGTTCGCCGTTGCGCCGGTATGGACGACGAGACGGCACTGGACCGACTCCGAGACAACCTCACCGGTATCGTCTCACTGTTGGTCACCGGCGTCTGGATGACCGGGCTGTTCACCGGCCAGGAGTGGTGGCTCCCCGCCCTGATCGTCGGGTACGCGGTCGTACTTCCACTCGTCGGAATCCTCGCGGGCGAGGACACCGACGCCGACGACTGGGTCGACCTCGGTGACTCGCAGTCGGCCGACACGAGCGAACGGCGACGCACGGAGCACGACGAGGCCGACGGGGGGTCGACGAAGGACGCGTTGGAGACGCTGCGAGAGCGCTACGCTCGCGGCGAGTTGACCGAACAGCAGTTCGAGCGGAAACTCGACCGCCTCCTCGAGACGGAGAGCGTCGAAGACGCCGAGGCGTACCGCCGGCGAGCCCGCCGCGATGTCGACGGACCGGAGCCGCGGGAGACGACAGACGCTGCCGATCGAGGAGACGAGCGCGAACGGGAACGCGAGTGAGACGGAGGCGGTCGTGCGGACTCCGGTGTAGTGGTGGCAGAGTCGGTCACGGCGAGTACGGAACCGAGCGGTACGCCTATGTCTCCGCGGTGACGACCGTGGGTCGTGAGCGACGTAACACTCGGGTTGGTGGTGGCGCAGTTCAACGCGTCAGTCACCGAACGGATGGCGGAGTCGGCGCGCGGGGCGGCCGACGAACGCGGCGCGACGGTGGTCGAGCAGGTCGAGGTCCCCGGGGTGTACGACACGCCGTTGGTCGCCGACAGGCTGGCACGACGGGCGGACGTCGACGCCGTCGCGGTGATCGGCGCGGTCGTCACCGGTGACACGGACCACGACGAGGTGGTCGCGGACGCCGCCGCGAAGAAACTCTCCGAGGTGAGCCTCGAACGCGACACGCCGGTGACCTTCGGCGTCTCCGGCCCCGGACAGAGCGGTGCCGAAGCGCGCGAACGGATCGAGAAGGGTGCGGAGGCGGTCGACGCGGCACTCGACGTGCTGGAGGCACTCGAGGATGTCTGAATCGCACGAGGACGACCACCCGACGGACGCCGACCGGCAACCGGCCGACGACACGACGGCATCCGATCTCCTCGCGACGGACGGTGGCGAGGCCGCGGCTGCCTTCGAGTTCGCGACGAGCGAGCGCGTCGGGCGGGTGGAGCCGTCCGCGACGCTGGCGATCGGTAATCGCGCGGCCGAGTTGGAGGCCGACGGGATCGACGTGGTCGACCTGTCGGTCGGTGAACCGGACTTCCCGACCCCCGAGAACGTCGTCGAGGCGGGGAAAGCCGCGTTGGACGCCGGTCACACCGGCTACACATCCTCGAACGGCGTTCCCGAACTGAAGGAGGCGATCGCGGAGAAACTCCGTGGCGACGGGATCGACGCGACCGCCGACGAGGTGATCGTCACCCCCGGCGCGAAGCAGGCACTGTACGAGACGGTCCAGTCGCTCGTCGACCCGGGTGACGAGGTCGTCTTACTCGACCCGGCGTGGGTCTCCTACGAGCCGATGGTGAAACTGGCCGACGGGGAGACGACCCACGTCGACACCGCTCCCTCCTTCGACCTGGAGCCGGCACTCGACGACCTGGCGGCCGCCGTGGACGACGAGACGGAACTGCTCGTCGTCACGACGCCGTCGAACCCGACCGGGGCGGTGTACTCCGAGGCGGCGCTGCGTGGCGTACGTGACATCGCCGTCGAGCACGACGTGGCGGTGATCGCCGACGAGATCTACGGGGAGATCACCTTCGACGGCCGCGAGCAGACGAGTCTCGCGAGTCTCGACGGGATGGCCGACCGCACGGTGACGATCAACGGCTTCTCGAAGGCGTACTCGATGACCGGCTGGCGGCTCGGCTACCTCCACGCGACGGGGTCGCTGGTCGGCGAGGCGGGGAAACTCCACTCACACTCCGTCTCGTGTGCGACGAACTTCGTCCAGCGGGCCGGGATCGAGGCGCTGGAGAACACCGACGAGGCGGTCGCGGAGATGGTCGACGCCTTCCAAGCGCGACGCGACCTCGTCGTCGACCTACTCGCGGACGCCGGCGTCGCGGTGGACCCGCCGGAAGGGGCCTTCTACATGATGGTCCCGGTCGACGACGACGACCAGACGTGGGCGGAACGCGCCATCGACGAGGCCCACGTCGCCACGGTGCCCGGCAACGCCTTCGGCGCGCCGGGGTACGTCCGGATCTCCTACGCCGCCAGCGAGGCGCGTCTCCGCGAGGGGATCGACCGACTCGTGGACCACGGCCTGCTGTAACCGGCGCTCCGCCGTCGACATCGCCTTCTCTCGGCGCCTGTTCGTCCCCATCTCGTCTCTCTCACCAGTCGGAACGACCCGTCAGTACCCAGTCCCCCCGTCCACGCCACCACGCGACCACGCCGCCGTCTCCGGGTACCGAGACACGTTCACGCGGGGGAAGATTCAAGTAGTATCTTGCAGTACGGTAACGTGTGACATCCGACGGCCCGACCCTGACGGTGGAGCGAGCGGCGGAGGTGTCCGAGGAGACGACGGTCCGGCACGTCGACCAGTTGTCGGACGCGACACGTCGTGCGCTACGGACGCTCGCGGACGGCGAGACGCGCCCGGTGCCGGGGCTGGAAGCCGGCGAGATCGTCGTCGCCACCACGTACTACCGGGTCGCGTGTGTCGAGACGCCCGCGGAGGAGGCGGAAGCGGAGACGGTCCGCGCCTGAGGCGGCCGGTTCGCGGCCGGGGTGGTCGCGTCTCTCTCGGTTCCCGTGTGACGGCCCGACACCTCCGAGCGACGGGTTCGTCCGATTCGGGCGGGACCGACACCGTTTTCGGCGGCTCGCGCCGAGCGTGTGGCATGGACGGCGGAGCTTCCTCAGACATGACGCTCGCGTTCGAGTTGGAGGCGTTGAAGTCGCTCGCCGACCCGAACGCGGTGTTCAACGACGCACGGAAGTGGACGGAGTACGTCGGCGTCGTCTCCGAGAAGCCGACGTACGTCGTCACCAACTTCACCCGCAAACACCGGGTGCGACAGGACTTCTTCTCCGGCCCACGGGGTGTCGCCGAGTCGCTGGAGAACGTCGGCGAGCAGTTCGACACGGACCGGCACGTCTTCGTCGGGACGACGGACGAGGACGCCGACCTCGCCGACTCGGTCGGCTGGGAGTACGTCGACCTCGAGACGGCCGCCGACGCGGCCGGCTGGGACGTGGCCGTCGGCGGCGAGGCCGACGACCCCTTCGAGGACGACGCCGGGCGCGACGACTGGCCCTGACGCGAGACGAGACCGACGGGCGGGGAGACACCGACGAAGTCGAGACGGCACCGACGAGCGTGACGACCCCGACGGCGGCCCGCTCACCTGCCCCCTTCTCACTCGGCGGGTTCGACGGTGAACCGTGCCGGCGCGAGGTTCCCGCTGCGACACGACGGACACTGTGAGGGGTCGTTGACGGGGTCGTCGAAGCGGTCGAACCCACAGTCGCGACACTCCGGCGGGGCGACGAGGAACTGTTCGCCGTCGCCGACGGACGCGGCGACGTGTTCGAGGTGGCCGTACACCTGTGGCTCCGGCACCTCCAGCGCCGCGGCCAACTGCGCTGCCGTCGCCGGCTCGTCGCGCAACTGGTCCGCGATCCGCTCGCGTGTGGTTCTGTTTGGCATCGGCTGCTCCGTGTGGTGAGTCGCGTCGTTCTCCACTCAGGCGTCGCGGACCGCGGTCAACACGTCCGGTGCGGCCGCGAGCGCGTCGTCCAAGGCGTCGACGTCCGGTCCACCGCCCTGTGCGAAGTCCGGCGGCCCGCCACCGCCTCCCCCGACGCGACTCGCGAGTTCTGCGACGACCTCGCCGGCGTCGACGCCGACACCCTCGGGGACGCCGACGACGAACGTCGCCGACCCGCCCGCGCCGGAGCCGAGCACCGCGACGGTGCCCTCCTCGACGAGTGCGTTCGCGGTCGCCCGCAACTCCTCCGTGTCGCCGTCGACACGTCGGACGACGGCCTCGGCGTCACCCACGTCGACCGTGTCCCCGGTCGCCGACGCCCGCACCTCGGCGAGTTCCTGCTTCAGGCGCTCGATCTCCTTGCCGCGCTCCTTCCACTCCGTGAAGAACCGCTCGGCCGTCTCGGGCACGTCCAGCGGGTCCACGTCCAACACGGCCGCGGCCTCGTACAGCGCGTTCTCCTCGCGGTGGGTCGCCTCGATCGCCGCGTCGCCGGCCGCGAACACCAGCCGCTCGACCCCGTCCTGGACGGGCTCGGTCGTCGACAGCTTGATCACACCCAGGTCGCCCGTCCGGGCGACGTGTGTCCCGCCACACGCCTGCACGTCCGGTCCGACTTCGACGACCCGGATCTCCTCGCCCGGGGGGATGCCACCCTGGTAGAGGTCGAAGCCGTACTCCGCCTCCGCCTCGTTGCGGCCGGGCCACGACTGCGTCACCGGGACGTTCTCGCGCACGAGCTCGTTCGCGACGCGTTCGATCTCCTCGACCTCCGTGCGGGTGATCCGGTCGTAGTGCGTCACGTCGAGCCGCGCCGAGTCGACCCCCTTCTGTGCGCCAGCTTGCCGGACGTGGTCGCCCAACACCTGCCGAGCGGCGTAGCCGACGACGTGTGTCGCCGTGTGGTGGCGCATCAGCCGCCGGCGGCGGTCGGCGTCGAGTTGGCCGCGGACGAACTCGCCCGTCCCCGGGTCGGCGTCCGTCCGGTGGAGCACGACCCCGTCGTGGATCTGCACGTCGGTCACGTCGACGGTCGTCTCCTCCGTCGAGAGCGTCCCGTGGTCGGCGGGCTGCCCACCGCCCTCCGGGTAGAACATCGTCTGGTCGAGCACCACGTCGAAGTCGCCGTCCGCGCGCTCGAACACGTCGAGGACGACCGCCTCGAACTCCGTCCGCTCCTGGTCGTCGTAGTAGAGCCGGTCCGTCTCGGGCAACTCCGCGACCCGCTCGTCGCGCTCGCTCGTCGCCGTCCCGCCGGTCGCGGCGTCGTGGCGCTCGGCGACGAGCCCGTAGAAGTCGTCGGGCACGTCGACGGCGGCCCCCTCCTCGCTCGCGATCTCCGCCACGGTGTCCGGCTGGATCCCGTGGGAGTCGTACAGCTCCACCAACTCCTCGGTCGGTACCGGCTCGTCGGCGTCGGCGTACTCCTCGGCGAGTTGCCGGACGCGCCGCCGGCCGCGTTCGAGCGTCTCGCGGTACTTGCGCACCTCCGTCCGCACCACGTCGCGGATCAGGTCGCGGTTCTCGTAGCCGAGCCGCTCGGCCTGCATGTCGACGAGTTCGTCCAACGGCGCGTCGATCCCAACGCGGTCGACGAGTCGCTTGGTGCGGCGCAACACCATCCGGGCGAGGTACCCCGTCCCGACGTTCGAGGGGACGATCTCGTCGCCGAACATGTACGCCAGCGTCCGGCAGTGGTCGGCGACCGCGTAGATGTCCTCCAACGGCTCCAACAGTTCCGTCAGGCGGTCGGCGTCTACGTCGAGTTCGTCGGCGATCTCCGCGCGGGCCGCCGCGAAGTCCTCCACGTCGTCGATGTCGAGTTTCCCGGCGAGCTTCGACGCGCGGTTGATCAGCGCCGCCTCCTCGTCGGTGTGTTCGATCCCGGCGTTGTCCTTCAGGAACTCGATCGCCTCCGGGTACACCGCCTCGTACACCGTCGGCGTCCCCTGACTCATCCAGGTCCACCGCTCCAACCCGTAACCGGTGTCGACGACCCGGCGATCCATCTGGGTGTAGCGGTTGCCGTCCTTCATCTCGTACTCCCCGTCCGGGTCTCGCTCCATCGACATGAAGACGAGCGTCGCCAACTCGGCACCGCGGTAGATCACTTCGAACGCCGGCCCGGCGTTGCCGCCGCCGACCCACGGGTCCTCGATGAACGTCAACTCCGAGAGGTCGACGCCGAACTCCGCGAAGAACCCCTCACAGAACTCCACACACTCGTCTTTCCAGTACACCTCTCCCTCGTAGGCGTAGTCGGTGTCGGGGTCGGCGTTGAACGCGTGGTGGCCCATCATCTCGAAGGCCATCGTGTGGCGGCCGGTCCGGCCGACGTTGTCGATGTCCTGCATCCGGATACACGGCTGGGACACCGCCAGCGGGTTCGCCGGCGGCGGGGACTGCCCGCTGGTGACGTGTGGCTGGAAGTCGTAGATCGACGCCTGCGTCAAGAGCACGTCGTCGCGCCAGCGGTTCGCGGCGACGGGGTACGGGGAGACGCGTTCGTGGTCGTGGGCCTCGAAGTACGAGAGGAACGCCTCTCGCATCTCTTCGAGGGTGTACTCGCGGTCGAAGCCGGGGTCGTCGACGAAGGAGTACTCCTCGCAGGGTGGTTCCCCACACAGCTCGCGGTCGTGGTCGCGGGTCCAGAAGTGCGCACCACAGGAGGAACACTCCGTCCGAGTGAACCCCTCCTCCTCGAAGTAGTCCAGTCGGTACGCTTCGGTGAGGTCGGTCATTCGGTCGTGTCTTGGTCCGTCTCTCCGCAAAAGGGTTCCGGGTACGGAGCGCCCGCTGACGGCCGCGAGACACCACGAACTGGCGGCTCTGCGTGGGACGTGTGACCCGGCAGACCGCCCGCGCGATCACACGACACGACCGCGACACACCGCACGACACGACCGCGACACACCGCACGACACGACCGCGACACACCACACGCCGCGACCGCGACACACCACACGCTACGAGACGGAACCGCACGACTCGCCAGCTTTTTAATCGCCGACTCCGCTATCGCAGGTAGTACAGATTCTATGGGGCGCGAGGTATCCGTGTTGGTCGTCGGGGACGCAGACACCGCCGACGCGTTGGCTGGACGGGCAGACCTCTCCGTCGTCGCGACCGACCGCGAGTCGGTCGCCGACGCGCTCGCTCCCGAGCACGACGTGGTCGTGGTCGTCGACGAACCTCTGGTCGAGGAGGCGACGTTGTCGACGGTCGAGTCACTCGGCGTCCCGGTCGTCTTCTACGGTGCCGAGCGCCCGACGGCGTCGTGGCTCGACGGGTTCGTCCGCCGGACCGACGACGGCGTCGGTCACCTCGTCGACGAACTCCACCACGCCGTCGCCGGGGAGACGCGGCTGCAGCTCCGCGAACACCGGCGACAGCTCGCCACACTCCACGACGGCGCCGCCGAGTTGGCGGCTGTGCGCACCGTCCAGGAGTTGTACGACCGCACACTGGACGTGGCACGCGACGTGTTGTCGTTCGACCACGGACTGTTGCTGGTCCGCTCCGACGACACCCTGGAGACGGTCGCACACACGCCGGGGGAGTGGGCGCCCGAACGGGAGCCGACTGGGGGGAGTCTGGCCGGCGAGACGCTCTCGTCGGGCGCCCCGACCGTCGTCGACGACATCGCGGCCGACGACCGGGGGAGCCGACACGGCGTCTCCAGATCCGTGCTGTCGGTCCCGGTCGGCGACGACGCCGTCGTCCAGTTCGGGTCGGAGGCACCCAACGGGTTCGGCGCCTCCGACGTGGAGGCCGCCCAACTGCTGGCGACCCACGTCGAGGAGACGCGCGACCGGCTGGTGGCGGAGGCGGACGCACGCACCCGTCGCGAACGGATCGCGGCGCTGCACCGAGCCGCCACGAACCTGATCGACGCGGACGACCCCGAGACGGTGTACGAGCGGACCGTCGGCATCGCCGCCGACGTGTTGCGACTCGACGGCTGTGTGCTCGCGGAGGCGACCGACGACGAGTTCGTCGTGCTCGCGGACGCCGACACCGTCGACGACCCGGGCGACCGGCTCACCGACCGTGGGCACGGCGTCTTGGAGCGGACCTACGAGACCGGCGAGGCGGTGCTCGTCGACGACGTGCGGGCCGACGAGCACGCAGAGCCGACCGACGACAGCTACCGGGCGGCGCTGTCGGTGCCGTTCGGCGACGTGGGTGTGTTCCAGGCGGCCGCCGCCGAGCCCGGCGCCTACGACGAGACGGACCGGGAACTCGCGGAGCTGTTGGTGTCGTACGCCACGACCACGCTGGAGCGGATCGCCTCCGAGCGCGCACTCCGCGAGTCACAGTCGACCATCGAGCGGCTCCACGAGGCCGCGACGCGGGTCGCGGCGGCCGACGACGAGGCGGCGGTCGTCGACCGCGCGATGGCCGCCGCCAAGGAGGTGCTCGCCTTCGACCTGTGTACGCTGGATCTGGTCGACGAGAGCGGGGAACGACTCCACCCGGCCGCCACCTCCGACGACGAGGCGGTCGAGTCGGAGTCGTCAGACGTCGAGGAGGGCGGTCTCGCGGGGAAGACGTTCCGCGAGGGAGAGACGTTCGTCGTCGACGATCTGGCGGCCGACGACGACGCCGACCCGACGAAACGCGAGTACCGGTCGGCGATCAGCGTCCCGGTCGGTCGTGTCGGCGTGTTCCAGGCCGTCTCGACGGAGACCGGCGCCTTCGACGACGACGACGTCGACCGCGCGGAACTACTGATGGCACACGTCGCGGTGTCGCTCGAACGGGTCCGCGCCGAAGACGGGCTCCGCGACGAGCGGGACCGACTGTCGGCACTGTTCGAGAACATCCCGGACGCGGTCGTCTCCTTCGAGATGACCGACGAGGGCCCGATCGTCGAGAACGTCAACGCCGCCTTCGAGGCGACGTTCGGCTACGAGGCCGCGACCTTGCGCGGTGAGAACTTGGACGAGTACATCGTCCCGCCGGCGGACACGGAGATCTCCGCCGACGCAGACACCCTGAACGAGCGCCTCCGTGCCGGCGAGAACGTCCGCCACGAGTGTCGTCGGCGAACCGCCGACGGGATCCGAGACTTCCTGATGTACGTCGTCCCGCTGGAACTCGGGACGGAGAACGTCGCCGGCTACGCCATCTACTCCGACATCACCGACCGGAAGGAGCGCGAGCGGGAGCTCCGACGCCAGAACGAGCGACTCGACGAGTTCGCCTCCGTCGTCAGCCACGACCTCCGGAATCCCATCTCCATCGCGGACGGGTGGCTCGACATGGCCCGCCGGACCGGCGACGAGGAACACTTCGACCGCGTGCAGGACGCGATCGACCGGATGGACGTGCTCGTCGACGACCTGCTCACGTTGGCTCGCGAGGGCGAGGTGGTCGGCGACCCAGAACCGGTCGAGGTGGCGGCAGTCGCCGAGGAGGCGTGGAGTCACGTCGACACCGCGCGCGCGACGCTGGAGACGGGCGACGCCGTCGGCGTCACGGTGGAGGCGGACCCCGATCGCCTCTCGGAGTTGTTCGAGAACCTCTACCGGAACGCGGTCGAACACGGTGGGACGGACGTGGTCGTCCGCGTCCGCGAGGCGCCGGGCGGATTCGCGGTCGCAGACGACGGCCCCGGCGTCCCCGAGGCCGACAGAGAGAGCGTGTTCGACGCCGGGGTCACGACCAGCGAGGACGGCACCGGCTTCGGGCTCCCGATCGTCAAACGGATCGCCGAGGCACACGGCTGGCGCGTCACGTTGGACGACTCGTGGGCCGACGGCGCCCGGTTCGTGTTCACCGACACGGAGTGAAACGACGGGACGGCCCGTCGTCGACGGAGTCGTCACGACGCTCTCGTCGCCACCACGTTCTTGCCCACCGGTCGCGTCGATGCGACCGATGAGCTCCAGACGGGTACTCGACCGGGCGGACTGGGACGACAGACTGGACGGCCCGCTGGGTGCGGTCGCGTTGGTGCTGGTCGTCAACGCCGTCGGCGCGGCACCGGCACTGCTTGCCGGCCCGGACACGGCGTGGTTCGCGGCGCTCGAGAAGCCGGGGATCTACCCGCCGTCGGCGACGTTCGCGGTCGTCTGGACGACACTGTTCACCCTCCAGGGAGTCGCCGTCTGGCTCGTGGTCCGCGGGGCGGTCGGCCGCGAGCGGCGACTGGCGCTCGGTGTCTTCGCCGCGCAGTTCCTCGTCAACGTGGCGTGGACACCCGCGTTCTTCGGGCTCCAGTCGATCCCGCTCGCACTCGTCGTCGCCGGGCTGCTCGTCCCGCTGGTCGCGGCCGCGGCGTACCGCTTCTGGTTGATCGACCGGCGTGCCGGCGCGCTACTCGTCCCCTACCTCGCGTGGGCCGGATTCGCCGTCCTGTTGACGTACCGGTTCCTCGTCGTGAACTGACCGGGGCGTCGCGTCCTCCACCTGGTGTCACCGTCGCGTCCTCCACCTGGTGTCACCGTCGCGACGCTCACACGTCGGTTCCGGCGTGTCCACGTGCCTCACGCGGCTTTCAAGTCGCGTCCCGGCGTAGTCTCCTGTATGGCCTTCGACCGTCTCACGTCCACGCTGAAGTACGCCGGCTACGGCCTCCTCGCGGCCGGTGGGATCGCCGCCGCGACCCGGGGCCTCCGGGCCCGTGCGGGTGAGTTGGAACCGCCGTTGTCTGGTGACCACCACACGTTCCGCTGGCGCGGGATGGACGTGGCCTACACCGAAGCGGGCGACCCGGACGACGAGACGCTCGTCGCCGTCCACGGGATCAACGCCGCCGGCTCCTCCGGCGAGTTCCGCGAAGTGTTCGACGCGCTCGCCGCGGACTACCACGTCGTCGCGCCGGACCTCCCCGGGTTCGGCTGCTCGGACCGACCGCCGCTGCGCTACTCCGCGGCGCTGTACGAGGACTTCCTCGCGGACTTCCTCCGGGAGTACGACGAGCCCGCGGTGCTGGCCTCCTCGCTGTCGGCCGCGTACGTCGCGGCGGCACTGGACCGCGGCGACGTGACCGCGAGTCGCCTCGCACTCGTCTGTCCGACCGCGACCGGCGGCCCCGAACCGCCGAAGGTGTGGCTGCGCGAACTGCTGCGCGCCCCGGTGCTCGGCGAGGGGCTCTACGCGCTGCTCGGCTCGAAGCCGTCGATCCGCTACTTCAACGCCGACCACGGCTACTGGGACCCCGCGAAGGCGGGCGACGACTGGCAGGACTACGAGTGGCGGACGGCCCACCAGGAAGGTGCCCGCTTCGCCCCGGCCTCCTTCGTCGCCGGCTTCCTCAACAGCGACGTGGCGCTGGGGCCACTGCTGGCGGAGTTGGACCTGCCGACGACGATCCTGTGGGGGCGGGAGGCGGACCTCCCGCCGCTCTCGACGGGCCGGGAGTTGGCCGAGACCGCGGACGCGACGCTGATCGCCTTCGACGACGCGATGCTGTTGCCACACGTCGAGTTCCCCGAGGCGTTCGTCGACGCCGTCACCGGTGAGTTCGGGGCGGCCGACGACCCCGACCGGACCGTCTCCGTCGAACGGGAGTGAGTCGTCGCGGGGTGGAGCCGCTCACTGCCGCGGCCGGAACACGACCAACCGCTTCCCGGTCGTCCCGTTCTGTGCCACGTCGGTCTCGACACGGGTCCCGACCGTCACCTCCTCGGCGTCGAGTCCGCGGACGATCCCGGTGAGTCGCACCGGGCCGAACTCCGCGATGGCGGTGACGTACGGCGTGTTGTCGGCGAAGTCGGGCGGCGCGACGTGAACCTGTGAGAAGGTGACGATCTCGCCGCGGACCGGCAGCGGCACCTCCGACAGCGAGTCGCTGCCACACTCTGGACAGACGCGCCGCGGCGGCAGCGAGCCGTGCTCGTTCGGACACTCCAGGTAGAACCCCTCCTCGACGAGCGCGTCCGCCCACTCGTCGTACCCGTCGTCGGCCCCCGGCACCGGATCGCTCGTCATCGTGCCACCTCCAGCACGTGGACGACCGCACTCGCGACCGTCCCACCCGCGTTGTGGGTGAGCCCGACGGTCGCGTCCGCGACCGCGTCGCTGTTCGGGTGGTCACCCCGCAGCAGTCGCGTCAGCTCGGCGATCTGTGACCCGCCGGTCGCCCCGACCGGGTGACCCTTCGCCTTCAGGCCCCCCGAGAGGTTCACCGGCAACGCGCCGTCGGCGGTCGTCTCGCCGCGCCGAGCGGCCCCGACCGCCTCGCCGGGGTCGTAGAACCCCAGCGACTCCAGGGCGAGCACCTCGGCGATGGTGAAACAGTCGTGGACTTCGGCCACGTCTACGTCGTCCGGCCCGACCCCGGCGTCGTCGTACGCCATCTCGGCGGCGTCGGCGGCGGCGGGCGTCTCCGGAATCGCGGCCCGGTCCTGCAGCGCGGCCCGGTCGCCACCCTGGCCGGTGCCGGTGATCCGTACCGGCGCGGCGAGGTCGTTCGCCTCGGCGTACGACTCCGAGACCACCACGAGCGCACTCGCGCCGTCGGTGATCGGGCAGGCGTCGTACAGGTGGAGCGGCGACGCGATGGGTGGCGCGTCCAGCGCATCCTCGGGAGTCACGCGCCGCTGGTACTGTGCGTACTCGTTGTCGAGGGCGTGCTCGTGGTTCTTCGCCGCGACGTGTGCCAGGTCCTCGCGCGAGCCGCCGAACTGGTCGAAGTAGGCCCGTGCCATCAGCGCGTACGCGCCGGGGAAGGTGACGCCCGCCCGTACCTCGAACAGTTCGTCGGCGGCGACGGCCAACGACTCCGTCACTCGCGCCGTCGAGAGGTTCGTCATCCGTTCCATCCCCCCGGCGAGCACCACGTCCTGTTCGCCCGACCGAACCGCCCGGACGGCCTCGCGGACGGCCACCCCGGCGCTGGCACACGCCTCCTCGTAGCGCGTCGCCGGACAGTGGAGCCCGGCCGCCTCCGCCATCAACGGCGCCTGGTGGCCCTGTCGCTCGGCGAGTGCACCCATGAAGTTCCCGTAGTTCAGTTGTTCGACGTCGTCGCGGTCGACACCGGCGTCGGCCAACGCCTCGTCGGCGGCCGCCGCGAACAGGTCACGCCCCGTCCGGCCGTCGTGTTCGCCGAACGGCGTGAGTCCCACACCGGCCACTCGTACACCCGTCATGCACGGGAGTACGTAGAGGTGTCAGTAAAACACTGCCGGAGTCGGGGGCCGTCCACTCGAGACCGGCCACTCGACGTGTGTCGAGCGGCCGGTCACTGCCTCACACGTCGGGCGCGTCGTCCTCGACGGCGCGTTTCATCGAGTCGCGCCGCGACTTGGCGTCACGACCCGTCGCCGCCTCCAAGAAGTCGTTCTTCACGTCGACCGCGTCGGCGGCTGCCTCGGCGTTCCCCTCGGCGATGACGTCCTCGGCGTCTCGCTCCTCGAAGTGGACCTTCAGTCGGTCCTTCTTCCCGGAGTACTCCGCCGCGCCGACGAGTATCCGCTCGAACACCGGGTTCTCCGGGTCCGAGACGACGAACAGGTCGTCGCCGCCACGCTCCTCGGTCCCCGTCACCGCTCCGAAGGCGTCCTCGACCTCCGCCTTCAGGTCGGGCATCCGGTCGTCCAAGTGTTCCCCTCGACGCATCTTGTACTCCTTCATGGGCCGCCGTTCGACGCCGGCGTGTTTACTCCTTTCGTCCCCGCCCAACTCGCGCGAGGACGACAGACGGACCGGGAGTGGCGCTCTCGACACGTCTCGACACGTCACGGGCAGAGCGGGAGATCGTCGGTCGACGGCGCGGTCGTCGCGAGAACCAGCGAACCGCCGCGGGGGGAGCGAACGGTCGCGAGCGCCGGCGAGCGGCACTGTGACCGGTAGCGAGAGACTGATCGGGACTCACTCTGCCGTGCGCTCGTCGATGTACCCACGCATGCACTCGGGACAGATATCCCCCTTCCGCATCGAGGAGCTGCCGACGGGCTCGACGTGTCCACACTCCGGGCAGTAGTACTCGTCGGCGGTCCCCGTGCGGGTGGCGGACACGTCGGTGCCCGCTCGGCCGGCCGGTGTACCCGACGCTCGTCCGTTCCGTTCGACGGTGTCGGCCACCTCGCTGGCGTCGAACCCACCGGCGTCGTGCGTGCCCGCCCCGTTCCGTTCCTCGCCGGTCGACTCGGGCGTCCCGCCGACGAACTCCACGTCCTCGTCGGCCAGGGTCTCCGGGTCGACCTCCGGCTGTAACGATCCGTCGACGGACACGTCCCCGCCGTCTGCCGCGTCCGGCGTGGCGTCGTACCCCTCGTCTCGACCGTCGTGGGAGGGCCAGCGACCGGTGTCGCCGGTCACGGAGCCGTCGTCGCCGACCGCCTCCGACGGATCGACCACGTCGCGGCGTGCCTCCGCGGCCGCGCCGGTCTCGTCGGCGGGTTCGTCGACGAACTCCGCGTCGTCGACCACCGCGCCGTCTCCGTCGTCGACCACCACGCCGTCTCCGTCGTCGCCTGCCCGTTCGTCGGGGGCCGTCGCGTCTCCTGCTCGTGGTGCGGTGTCGTCGTCGACACCGGCTCGTCTCGCCGTCTCGCTACCCGCCGTCGAGTCACCGTCGGTCTCCCCGCCCGCGTCGAGGAGCTCGGCGTCCTCCCCCTCCACGACCCGCGCTTCGTCACGTTCGTTCGTCGCCTCGTCGGTGCCACCCGTTCGGCGTCCATCGGTGTCGCCGGCGTGCTCACTCGCGTCCGCTCCAGACTCTCCGCCGGCCTCGTCACCGCCGCCCGAGCCACCGACGATCTCGACACCGTCGTCGTCTCCGTCGACGATCTCGACACCGTCGTCCCCGTCGACGCCGACGGGGCCGTCACCGGTCGTCGTGTCCGACGCCGGTGTCTGTGAGCTCTCGGCTGCCTCCGCCGGGTGGGTCTTGTCCGCCTCGGGCCACTCGCCCGGCCGTCGGTCGTCGGACGCTCCCGTCGAGTCGTCCGCGTCGTCGGCGTCGATGATCTCGGCGTCCTCACTCGCGGTCCCAGACTGGTCCGCCACGGGCGACGGGTCGTCGGCCGCGGGGTCCGCCCGGCCGCCCGCGGTCGCCGACTCAGCTCCGGCTGCCGCTCGCTCGTCGCCCGACGCACCCGCACTCGGACCCGCCTTGCCGCCCCGACCACCCGTCGTCGACCGCGACTCGTCGAACGACCCGTCGCTCTCCGCCTCGTCGATGACGACCTCCACGTCCGTCTCCGCCGGGCGGTCGCCCGACTGTGCCGGCGTCTCGGGATCGTCGGGTCGTGTGACCGTCTCGGCGTCGCTCGGTCCTCCGACCGACGCGTCGTCACCCGCCGACGGTTCGGTGCGTGATGGTGTCTCGGTCCTTCCCCCGGTCGCCGGTGTCGACCCGTCGACACCCGCGTTCGCCGACGAGGTGGCCTCGGCGAGGCTCCGCACCTCGGTGTTCTCCGAGACGACGCGCGTCTCGCCACACCGGGTACACTCCTCGATCTCGGTCTCGGTGACGACGAGCTCGTCGCCCCGCTCCTCCCGCTCGCGCTCGGTTCGGGTCTCCCCGTAGTCGTGCCCGAGCAGACACCTGAGTCCCATTACCCGAACGAACCCGTCCGTGGCCTAAAAGCGTTCCCTCGCGTCTGACGCCCGACAGACGGTCTCCGTGCCGTCTGGGGCTCAACTCGGCCCGCCCGTGTCGTCACTCGGGACCACACGACGTGCCGAGAGGCGTGCCGTCCGGTGAAACCGTCGCACGTTAACAATCCACACAAACGTTAAGTCCGGTGCCGTCGTACCCCCGAGGTGGTCGTCACCGACGGCCCAGGAGTCGCCATGAGTTCAGACCACTCCCGGACGGAGTTCGTACACACGACGGTGGACCGCCCGACGGTGGACGACACCGCCGAGATTCGCTGCCGGGGTTGTGGAGAGACGTTCGAACGGACGGATCCGCGCGTCTTCGGCGCACCGGTGGCGTACACGTGCCCGCACTGCGACACCACGGTCCGGCTCTGGATGGCCGGCGGCGAGTTACAGTACGAGGGCTGACGACCGGACGGGTCCGCTCCCCGACCACCGCGACTCGACGTGCGGTGTCGGGACGGCGGCCGTGACCCGTGGCGTCGACGATCACTCGCCGTCGAACTCGATCGCGTCGCGAGCGACGGTCTCGCCGAACAGCCAGTCGGCGTGCTCGACGGCGTACGACTTGTGGTCCGGTTCGATGTACCCCAGCGCGTCCGCGACGAGCACCGGCCGGTAGTCGCGGAGCCCGGCCGACCCCGCAGTGTGGAGCACGCAGACGTTCGCCAGCGTGCCGCACACGAGGAGGTCGTCGATCCCACGAGCGGACAGCCAGCCGTCGAGTTCCGTCTCGTGGAACGCGTCGTAGGTGTGTTTCTCGACGACGTGGGCCGCCGACGCCGTCGGGAGCGCGTCGTGTAGTTCGGCGTCCCACGACCCCTCGACGACGTGGTCGCCCCACCGCTCGAACTCGTCGTAGTAGTGGTTCCCGTCGAACTGTCCGGGCGGGTGTACGTCGCGTGTGTACACCACCGGGACGCCCGCCGCACCGGCACGTTCGGCCAACGCGGCGACCGGTTCGACGACCGCCTCGCTGTGGGGTGCGTGGAGGCTCCCGTCCGGGTGACAGAACGCGTTCTGCACGTCCACGACCACCAGTGCGGTTCGGTCCGGGTCGAACTCCATACGTCGGTGTCCGTCGCCCTCGGTGAAAAAGACTCGTCGCCGGTGCCGTCGCACTCGGGGCCGCAGCCATCGTCGCATCGCCCCCGCACCCCAGTGTTCAAACCGGAACGGGCGGGCACACACCCCGTGCCAGCGACGACACAGATCTTCGCCGGGCGGTGTACCGCACGCTTCACGACGGACTACACGCCGCGTGGCGACACACGACCGAGCGACGCCGGAGACGGCACCGCCTCGTGGGGCCTCGTCGAGAGCGCCGCCGAGCCGGGTGGGATCGGGTCCACGCACGACCGAGCGCCGCGAGTAGAGCCGAACGACGAGATGTACCTGACGGACGTGTCGTCACCCGACGAGAACACACCGTCCGACGAGAACACACCGTCCGACGAGAACGCCCCGTCGGGCGGCGACACGAGTCCGAGACGATCGGAGTCGACGTCGAGCGACGCGGGTGGTGAGGCCGACGGCGCGGAGGTGACGGACTCGGACACACGAGTGTACCACGGGCACGTCGTCGTCGTCCGCAAGCCGGACGACACGGTGTTGGTCCACGACGCGGACGGCTACCAGCCGGTCGCGTGGCTCACCCGTGCGGAGTCCGTGACGGTCGTCGACGACGGTGGCGGGGTGACGCTCACCGCCGTCGAGGGGGACGAGCGACTCTCCGTCGCGTTCGCGGACGCCTACCGGACGAGTCACCGCGTGACCAGCGCCGGACCGCCAGTGTCGCCGTGTCCCAGTTGCGGCGAGACGATGGTCCGAGCGAACGGTGGAGTACGCTGTCTCCGCTGTTCGACGGTGTACGCGCTCCCGTCGGGGGCGACGGTGCTCGAACGCCCGTGTTCGAGTTGTGGCGCCCCACGGATCAGACTCCGCCGCGGGCGGGTCTTGGAGCTGTGCGTCGACAGAGAGTGTGACCCGCTGGTCGACGCCGTCTCCGAGGCACTCGACGGCGTCGCGTGTTGTCCCGCGTGTGACTCGCCGTTGCGCGTGGAGACGTACCGCGGACGGCCGTTCCTCGGCTGTGCGGAGTACCCGTCGTGTGACACGACGTTCTCCATCCCGAACGGCGAACTCGCGGGTGACTGTACGTGTGGCCTCCCGCGGTTCCAACTGGACACTGGGAACCGGTGTCTCGACCCCACCTGTGACGCCGTCTACGACACGGGCGACGAGGAGTGACCCCCTCGCTCAGCTCTCGTCGTCGGGCCGGAGACTCGGGTCGACCTGTGTGGCGACCTCCTCGGAGAGGCCCGAGGCCTCCTCCAGCACCGCGGCCTCGTCGACCGCCGCGGGGTCGAAGTCGGCCGGCAGGAGGTTCTCGGGGTCCGACTGCGAGAAGACGACTCGCTCGGAGTCGTCCAGCGGACGGAAGTATGTCCGCATCTCGCCGCGCTCGCCGACGCGCGACAGCATCACCTTCGCCTCCGAGACCGCGTAGTACAGCGGGAACAGGACGGCGACCCCCGCGTCGGCGCTCTTCATCGCGACGACGAGGAACACCACGTCGCCCTGACTCGCGCGGTAGGCGTCGTACTCGTCGAAGTCGGTCTCGGCGACGGTCGCTTGGAGCGTCTCGAACTCGTCGCCGGGCACCAACACGTCGAGCCCGAGTCGGTCCACGTCGACCTCGGAGGCGGCCGCCGAGGTCGTCGGCAGCGCCGTCACGTCCCCTGGGTGGAGTTCGAGCGTCTCCCAGCCGGCCTCGCGGTACTCCTCGGCGGTGGCGGCCATGTCGTCCATCACGTCGTCCCAGAACTCCTGGACGCCCGCCAACGGGTGTGACCCGGACATACACGGGTGATCTGCTCCCACCCGAATAAAGACCGTCGGTCCGTGACGAACGGGACGGGCAGGGTCCACTCTCTCGACTCGCCGAACGTTCAAGCGCGCTCGTGCCCACCGGTGGGTATGGGGACGGCACTGGAGCCGCGCGAGGCGCAGGTCACCGAGGTGCTCGACAGACTGTACGCGGAGTACCCGGACAGCGACATCGCGTTGAACTTCTCGACGCGACTGGAACTGCTGGTGGCGGTGGTCCTGTCGGCGCAGTGTACCGACGAGCGAGTCAACGAGGTGACGGCCGACCTCTTCGAGGAGTACCAGACGGCGGCCGACTACGCCGCCGCGACCGAGGAGGAGTTGGCCGACGCCATCTACGGAATCACGTTCCACAACAACAAGGCCGGCTACCTGCGCGAGACCGGCGAGATCCTCGTCGAGGAACACGACGGCGAGGTGCCGGACACGATGAGTGCGTTGACCGACCTGCCGGGCGTCGGCCGCAAGACCGCGAACGTCGTCTTGCAACACGGCCACGACGTGGTCGAGGGGATCGTCGTCGACACTCACGTCCAGCGGCTCTCGCGGCGCCTCGGGATCACCGAGGAAGAGCGCCCGACGGCCATCGAGGAGGACCTGCTGCCCGTCGTGCCCGAGGACGACTGGAAGATGTACACGCACCTGCTGATCTCGCACGGCCGCGAGGTGTGTTCTGCGCGGAACCCAGACTGTGCGGCGTGTGTCCTCGCCGACGTGTGCCCGTCGGAGAAGGGCGACGGCGCCGTCGACCTCGCGAGCGGCGAACGGTGGGAGGCGTGAGGAGCCGTGAAACGCGTGAGGCACCGTGAGAGAAGTGAGGAACCGTGGGACGCGTGAGTCTCAGTAGATCTGGAAGTAGCGGTAGACGCCGAGCCCGTACGCCAGGAACCACAGGAGGACGTAGCCGAACACGCCGATCCGGAGTCGGCCGCGCCACGCGCTCATGTTCTCGTGGAGATCGTTCAGGTTCACGTCCGGGTCGGACACGTCGTAGAGGTCGTTGTCGCGTTTCACCTGGAAGATGCGGACGATCCCGGTGAGCCCGAACCCGAGCAAGGCGTACGCCTGGAGGCCGAGGAAGGCGTGGAGCATCGCCAGCCCGCTCAGTTGGTCGAGCAGTCGCGGGCCCATCCAGGTCACCACGGGGATCGTGTTCAACACGAGTCCCGGGAAGATCACCTTCAGGTGCCGGGTGAGGACCTCCCAGGTGACGTGGTCGGACTCGCGGTCGATCATGATCCAGGCGCCGTAGAGGTAGAAGGGGAGACTGGCGGTGACCATGACCCCGGCGACCAGTCCGATCGTGCGGTCGGCGACCATCGTCTCGGGGTCAGGGACCGCGACGGGTAAAGGGGCGTGGAATCGTCGACCCCCGACGGTGCGCGTCGGCGACGGGGTCGGTGCCGACGCTCGACGGCACGACTCCCGTCGCGCGGCACGGACCGTCACCCTGAGGTACGTGTCGTCCCAACGAGGTGGCGATGAGTGAGTCCTCGGACGACGCGCGGACGCGGGCCGACGAGAGTACCGCGGCCGACGACGGTGTCGCGCCCGACGACGCGGTCGCCACGGACGAGGCGTCGGCCGACGCCGAACCGGCGACCACCGACGCCGAGCGGGCGCGGACCGACGCCGACGACGCCGCGCAGTCCGCCGACTCGGCCACCGCCGACTCGGCCGCCGACGGTGACACCGACACCGACGAGGACGTGGACCTCGACGCGCTCCGCGCGGAAGTTGAGGAGAAGTACGACTTCGAGAACTTCGGTCCCTCGGACATGGCGGAGATGTCCCCGCGCGAGTGGGAGGTCGCCTTCGACCCGGACACCTGGATCACCGGCGACGACCTCCTCGACCGCGTCGAGAAGGACCTCCGCAACCGGATCGCGCGCCGCGACGTGTTCGCCGTGCTCGAGCGCGCCGAGTCGCCCGACCGCGTCGTCGCCTACTCGGACGAAGGGTGGGCGGTGGTGTACGACGACGGGAGTGTCGAAGGGGAGGGGACCGTTCTGCGGGACGTGAAACCCACCGTCGCGCTGTGTTCGATGGACTCCTACGAGGTCGAGGAGCCGCCGGAGGCGTACGAACTCCCCTCGCCGGAGGAGATCGAGTCCGGCACGGGGGAGTTCGGGAACAACCTCCTGCAGGTGATCGCGCTGGCACAGGTCGTCGCCGGCCTCGGCATCCTCGGGATCTGGCTGTTCACCGGGTTGATCCCCTCGCCGCCCGGCCAGCCGAACATCCTGATCCCGATGCTGGCGGCGTTCTTCCTCGGCGTCGGGCTGCTGTTGTTGTTCGTCGTCGCCAACGCTCGACTGTCCGATCGTTTCCGAGCCGAGGAGTACCGCGACCGGCTGCGAGCCGCCGGGATCGGCGGCGACGGCGACGGGGACCCGCTGTCGGCCGAGGACCGGCCGGAGTTCCTCCCGTTCGAGGAGGTCGTCGACACGACGCTCGACGACGGCGCTCCCGCGGCCGACCCGTCCGTCGACGCCGTCGACCGCGACGGCACGGACGCGGAGCGTGTCGACACCGCCGACTCCGACGGCGACGCAGTCGACACCGCCGATTCTGACGGCGACGCGGTCGACTCCGACGGCGACGCGGTCGAGTCGGACCCCTCGGAGAGCTGACGACCGGCCGACGCGCTCGCTCGTCTCGTGACGTCCGCTCGGCCCGCTCGTGGGGTGCTCGGTGGCCGACGCCTCGCGACGGAGAGAACCCGCACGTGACGGCTCACAGGCGACGGGAACCGGACACGGGAGGCGGGCAGGTCGGAGGGTTTAACCACTGCCGACCCCGAGAGTCGACTACCTATGAAGAGGCGGGAATTCGTCAGGTCCGCGGGTGGCGCGACCGCGCTCGGCGCGGGTGCGTCTGCGACCGCCGGAACCGCCGCGGCCGCCGAGGGTGACGGCGGCGGTGGCGGCGGCGGGAAACGCCCGGACTTCGGCGGCTACACGGACGGCGCCAAAGGTGGCGCGTACGAGGACCTCCGTGGCAACGACGAGGTGACGGTCGAGGTCGGCGCGGGCAGCGGCGGACTCGCGTTCGCACCGACGGACCTCTGGATCGACACCGGCACCACGGTCGTCTTCGAGTGGGTCGGCGGTCAGAGCCACAACGTCCTGTTCGACGAGACGCCCTCCGGCGCGAGCGTCGAGGGGTACAGCGAGGTCGTCGGCAGCGGCACCACCCACGAGGTGACCTTCGACACCGGCGGCGTGTACAAGTACTTCTGTCAGCCCCACAAGGGGCTCGGCATGGTCGGTGCCGTCGCCGTCGGCGACGGCGTCCCGACGAAGGAGGCCGCCGGCGGTGGTGGCGGCGAGAAGCCGCTACACGCGCTGGGCGTCCCGATCCAGGCTCACTGGGTCGGCGCGGCGACGATCCTCGGGATCGCGATGACCGTGGTGTTCAGCTTCTACGTGCTCAAGTACGGTGAGAGCCCACACACGGGGACCGGGAGGTAACGACAGATGTCATCCACTGGATCCACCTACGGCGACATCCACCGCTACGAACCGGCCAGAGAGAGCACCGCGGCGACGATCGCCATCGTCCTGTTGACGATCGTCGAGATCGTCTTCGTGTTCATGTTCACGTACGGTCTCGTCAACGGGTGGGGACTGCGAGACACCGGGAACATGTTCCTCGGTGGGCTGCTCGCGGCGATCTTCATCGACCTCGCGTTCATCCTCGCGTTGTACCGCAAGGAGTTCCTCCCGGACGTGGTCATCGTCAAGAAGCGACGCCGCAAGTGGGAGGACCTGTACATCCGCGAGGAGGACGTCGACGGCACGACGATCGGCACCGGCGCCTGGGAGCAGGTGAAACGCGCGGTGTACCCCTACAAGTCACGGTGACACGATGAGTCTCAAGAAGAAAGACGAACACGACCACAAAGCCTGGTTACAGAAGAAGGACCTCACGCCGGTGGAGACGACGTTCCTCACGGCGTTGGTGTGGCTCGACAAGCGGTTCCGGATCGTCGACTACCTGGAGCTGTTGGAGACGCTGTACTACCGCGTCAACCTCCAGATGCCGAAGAGCCACACGGAGCAGTACGACCTGGACAACAAGTTCTGGTACTGGTACCCGTTGTACACCCTCGGGTTCTTCAGTACCCTGGCGTACGTCGTCGCGGCGATCTCGGGGGCGTTACTCGGATTCTACTACAGCCCGTCGAACGCGGCCGGGACCGCAGCCACGGGGAAGGTCGCCTACGAGCAGATCACGTTCATCATGCGTGACCTGCAGTTCGGGTTCATGCTCCGGTCGATCCACCGCTGGGCGGCACAGGTGATGACCGCCGCGGTGTTCCTCCACATGCTCCGCGTGTACTTCACCGGGGCGTACAAGGAGCCGCGGGAGCTGAACTGGCTGCTCGGCATCGTCCTCATCTCCTTGACGATGGTGTTCGGGTACACGGGGTACCTGCTGCCGTGGGACCAGTTGGCCTTCTGGGCCGGCCAGATCGGCGTCGAGATGAGCCTCTCGATCCCGCTGGCGGGCGAGTGGATCGCCCAGTTGATATTCGGCGGGTTCTCGTTGAGCCAGTCGACGCTGATACGAATGTACATCCTCCACGTGTTCCTGCTCCCGTTCGTGGTCACCTCGCTGATCGCGATCCACATCGGGATCGTCTGGGTGCAGGGGATCGCGGAGCCACACTGACACACACAGGACAATGAGCGACACAGACACCGACACGACGGACGCACGGACGGACGGCGGCGGCACCGGAATCGTCGCGCCGGACGACGAGACGCCCACGTGGCGCGAGCGCAAGGAGCGCACCGAGGGACTCTCCCGGCTGACGTACGAGTACTTCGAGCGCGCACGACGCGAGGACGAGGACCTCCGGCGGGAGTCGGACTACGTCGAGCGGGACGTGTTGGCGTTCCCGACGTGGCCCCACGAGGTGATCCGGAACCTCGCGATCGGCTCCTTCTTCGTCGGGATGACGCTGTTCCTGGCGGCGACGCTCCCGCCACACATCGGCGCACCCGCCGACCCCGGGTCGACGCCGGCGATCATCCTGCCGGACTGGTACCTCTACTGGTCGTTCGGGCTGTTGAAGCTCGGGTTCCTCAACCCCGAGCTGTCGATCCTCGGTGGGTCGAAGCTGATGGCCGACCGGACGTACGGCGTGTTGGCGAACGTGGTCGTCGTCGGCTTCGTCGCGATCGTCCCGTTCCTCAACAAGGGCGCGGCACGACGGCCGGTCGAACAGCCCTTCTGGGCGGCCGTCGGCGTGAGCGGCGTGACGTTCGCGTTCACCATCTCCGTGCTGTCGATCAAGAACCTCATGCCGATGAGCGTGAACCTGATCAACGACCTCGCGTTCCTGCTGCCCATCGTGACGGCGTGTGTCACCTACGCCGTGTTGAAGACGATGCGGGAGGGGTACATGTACGACCTCAACCGGCGGTACTACCGACTGCGCCCGCCGAAGTGACGGCACGAACCGCTGGCTCTCGACAGCGACGTGTCGTCCCTCTCCGTTCTCTCGATCTTGGACACCGCGGTTCTTCGCGATCGGTACCTGTAGACTCGATACCACCCTCCGACTGTGTGGCGGACTGTAGTTAGTCTATAACTTGTCTTTCGTCTATCAATCTGTAGCTGGAAAAAGTTAAAAGTATACCTGCAACAGGTGTGTTTGGGTCATGTCCGAAGACAACGATCCGACACGGCGTGACGTAGTCAAGCAGACGACCGGCGCAGCGGTCGGCGGGCTCGCACTCGCTGCGGGGTCGGGATCGGGTGCTGCGGCAGACGGTGAAGTGACGATGGAAACCGTACGAGACGCACTCGAGACGCACGGTACCGGGCTGATCGGGTACCTCGAGTCGGAGGGCCTCGTCGAGAGTCTCGACGAACTCGGGACGCCACGGCGAGCGAGTGCACCGGGTGGACCGACACACCTCACCGCGGAGACCGAATCCGACGGTCGTCGGCTCTCCGTCCACGTCGACCCACGGGAGGGGGACGCGTACGCGGTCACCTACCGCGACGACGACAGTGTCGAGATTCACCGAGCCGGGCAAGACGTGGAGACGGTTCCGTATCGGGCGGACCACCAACTGAACTGTGCGTGCCAGCGCGACATGGAGTGTCGCATCCGTAACGGACAGAACTACTGCTGTCGCAACGTCGACTGTTGGTACGGCCGGTGTTGCTTCTGAGAGTACCGACGGAGACGTAGACCGAACACACGGTGTCGGTGGGGAAGCGCACGGCCGCCCGCCTCCGCCGAGTGGCCGTTCTGGGCCACCGTCCCCGCCGCCCCCACGGCACGATCGGCCCGCGAGACCTCACTCGTCTGGATCCATGTGGCTACGGCGGTCTGTGGAGTTCGTCCGGAAGACACTCCTTCGATCGTCCGTACCGGGCCGTGTGGACCTCCAGTTTCTCGGTACCGGTGGGAGCCAGCCCATCCCGTTGCCGACCTGTGACTGTCGGCTGTGTGTCGAGGCGCGCGAACGCGGTGCGCCCGCCGCACGTCGTGGGTACTCGATGCACCTGCCGGGGTGTGACGCGGTGATCGACGCGCCGGAACAGACGCTCGAGAACCTCGTGCGGTGGGGTGTCGACACGGTGGAGTACTGTCTGCTCACCCACTGGCACCCCGACCACAGCGGTGGGCTCCGGGCGCTCCCGATGGGGCCGCTCGACACACGCGACGAGGAGACGTTCCGGGACGCGAAGCGACGGGCGGCACCGACGTTGGTGACGACCCGAGCGGTGTACGAGCGCGCCCGCGAGACGGTGGGTGTGCTCGGCTTCCACGTCGACGAGGGGTACGTCGACACGGTGTTCCTCGACGAACGGGCTGAGCCGTTCGACCTCGGGGGGGTCACGGTCGAGGCGCTGCCGTACCCGCTCGCCGACGACGAGTCGCCGCCACGCGCGACCGGGTTCCTCCTCCGTGGGTCACCCACGGGGGCGGCTGCGGCGAGGGACGGCGAGACGACACCCGAGGCGACGGGGTCGGACGCGACGACGACCGACGAGACGAGGCTCGACGACGAGAGCGACGCGAGCGGGGACGACTCGACACGGACGACACTCGCGATCGTGCCGGACGACGCGGCGCGGTTCGACCCGACACGACTCCCCGACGACCTGGACGCGGCGGTGTTCGAGTGCGGCTACTTCACACACGACCCGAACGGCGAGCGAATCCGGTCGCCGGCACTGGAGACGGACGACCTCTCACACGAGGCGGTGCTGGAGCGCGCCGCGACGGTCGACGCAGATCGGACGTTCCTGTCGCACGTCGGGCACCAGTACGCGCGGAGTCACGCGGAACTGCGCGCGCTGGCGGCGGCGTACCGCGAGGATCCGGATCGACCGGACGGGGTCGTGTTCCCCCACGACGGACTGCGGGTGTCGATCTAGCACCGGCTCGGTCGTGCCGTGGACACCACGCCGACGAACCGGCTCCGCCTCGGGACCGCTCCGAAGGGCAGTTGTACCGGCCGCGTGTACGAGTGGGTATGAGCGACGAGGCGAGCGACGCAGGTGGCGGCGACCGGGGGAGCCGCGACGTGGTGGTGCCGATGCCGTTGTACAAGACGGTGACCGTCTTCTCCACGCTGTTGGCGGTGCTCGGCGTCGTCGGTGGGTTCGTCCTGCTCGACGCGGCGGTGATGGCCGGCGGCGTGATCCGCGTCGCCGTCAACGCCGTGTTGAGTCTCGCCTCGCTGCGCGTCTCCCCGTCCGTCTGGACGACGCTCCAGCCGGTGTTCGCCGTCGCCGGGCTGGCGAGCATCGCACTCGGCGCGGTAGTGTACGTGCTCGGCTCGCGGTTCCGTGCGGAGGGGATGGGAACCGACGGCGATCCGGCGACGGACGGGACGGGTGATCCCATCGCCAAGGCCGATCGACCCGACGATGAGTCCACAGAGTTGGAGTGATCGCGACGACGGATCGCTCTCGACCTCGTATTGCGTCTCTCGTCTCGTTCCGCGTCTCGTGTCTCGTTCCGCGTCTCGTGTCTCGTTCCGCGTCTCGCCTCTCGCAGCGCGTGTCCGTACCACTGTAGCCCCGTCGTGTCACGAGTCGGCGGGAGAACGGAAACGCTCAAGACCGCGACACTCCGAAGGTCGGGCAATGGCAGACGAGTTCATGAAGGGCTTCGGCATCTTCACGGGTGCCAGCCTCGCCTGGATGGTGCTCGCCGGGTGGTACCGGACGGAGTCGTTCACCAGCTCCCGACAGCTGATCGCGGCGCCCCCGGAGCCGGCCAACGTGTTCGACGCCATCGGGATCTTCCTCAACGACGTGTTCTTCTGGATGGCGATCCTCGGCCCGCTCACGTTCTGGGTGCTCGTCCCGGCGCTGCGCGAGGCCACCGAGGCGTTCGGCCAGTCGTCGTGAGACGGTCGCGGTCGAGTCGGTCGACACTCGACACCGCTCGCCGGACCCCCCAGTCCGTTCTCGGTGAACACTGATCTCCGTCCTCAGTAGAAGCTGATCTTCGTCAACACGCGCTCGACGACGCTGTCGTCGCCCTCGTCGCGGACCCGCTCGTTCTCGACGACGACCGCCGGGTCTCTGGCGTCGATGGCGGCGACGGACGGCGGCAGCCCGTCGATCCGTGCGGCGTGCCGACAGGTGTCGGTGAACGCCTCGTACAGTGTCGCCTTCAGCGCGCGCGTCTCCTCGTGTTCGACGGTCGAGAGCCGCGTGCGACGACCCCGCGTGCGGTCGTGTTCGTAGATGCCGAGCGTCTTGCGGTCGTCCGTCCCGGCGGTGGTGAGGATGAGTTCCTGTGCGCGGCGCGGACGCTGGAGCGTAATCGCGTCCGCCGGGAGCTCGTCTTTGAACTTCACCACCTTACAGCCGAGCTCCCAGTGGTCCGGAATGGCCGGCTCGACCGGCAACCCGACCAGCCGGTCCCGGAGGGTGGGCACCTGCTCGACGGCGTGGAGCCCGTGGTCCCGCCGTCGGCGGAGACGGACCATGCTGTAGAGTCTTGGCAGTGCGTCAGTATGAATCGTTCGGTGGTTTCGTCACGTGGTACGTGCGTACGTCGCCACACGATGCGTGCGGGCGTCGCCACACAGCGAGACGGAGACACGGACGGACACGCAGCGAGACGGAGACACGGACGAACACGCAGCGAGGCGGAGACACGGACCAACGGACGGTCCAGCTGCGACGGTGATCGGACGGGTTCTCACCCGCGATAGGAGGGGGAAAAGACATTTATCCCGGTTGTCGGTAGTGTGACACAGCGGCAGGGAGTGGGACGGACAGTATGCTCGACCCGAAAGACTACGACCCGGAGGAGTTGCGCACGCTGGCGGGCGCCGCGAGCCCGACGGCGGACCCGAGTGACGAGTCGCGACGCTGGGCGAAGCCGGTCGACTTCCTCGGCCAGGCGGAGGCTCGCGTCATGGCCGCGCAACTCGGCGACGTGTACTACCTCCAGGCGGCACAGGGCGGCGCCGAGCGGCCGTACCTCCCGTCGATGCCGGAGGTCGGCCCGGGGGCACGGCTGGCGCTCGACTGGCTCCAGTTCCTCGTGACCGTCGGCGGTCACGACCGTGCCGAGGAGGCGCTGGAGTACTACGAGCGGATCCAGTGGCTCGGCCCGGACGCGGCGGAGACGCTGACGGACTTGCTCCCCGGCCTCGGCGTCGGTGGCGACGACCCCTTCGAGCCGTCACACCACCGGACGAGTCTGCTGTTCGTCGCGCGGCTGGCCGCCCTCCGGTGACCGTCGGTCGCGACCCACGGGACGGTCGGCGACGGACGAGACGACACCCGACCGACGAGACGACACGACCGGTGTGAGGAGAGTCCCCTCCGCTGGACGTTCGTGCCACGAGAGGACAGTGCGACGACCACACGTGCCAGACGATCACACACATGACAGAGTCAGACGACGAGACGGACGGATTCGAGTCTTCACAGTCGGTCCCGGTCGGCGTGAAGTTGGGATCGACGCGGACGGTGCTCCGGTACCCGGACGCCTCCGGACAGGTACAGACGATCAGGACGCTCACCTGTCTGGCGACCTACGAGGACGCCATCACGGGTGACGAGCGAGTGCTGTTCGGCGAACAGGCCGCCGCGGAGTACCCGGACCGCGTGGAGTTCATGCTCCGCTCCGGACTCCCCGAAGACGACGAGCGGACGGAGTTGGCCCGGCGGTACTTCGACGAGTTGGTCGAGACGAACGGCGTCCCCCGCGAGTCGACGGTCGTGTACGCGATTCCGACCATCGACAACGAGGCGGGACTGAAGAACCTCTCGCGGGTGATCGAGGACTCCGACATCGGGCGCGTGGAGATGCGCTCGTACCCGGAGTCGCTGTGTAGCTCGATCCCGGCGCTGGGCGACGGCGTCGAGGCGATCGACGAGGTGTTCGTCGCCGTCAACATGGGGTCGACGAACCTCGAGGCGTGTGCCTACCGACGCGGCGAACAGCTCCACCCGTTCTCGACCGGGTCGGTCACCGGCAACGCCGTCGACCGCCGGATCGTCAACAACGTCGAGGAGGAGACGCAGGGGCGCGTCCACGTGGACCCGACGACCGCACGCGAGTACAAGGAGGACCACGGGGACTTCGAGACCTTCGAGCCGTTCTCGGACGTGGTCCAACAGCCCGGCGGCGGCTCACACGAGTTCACCATCGAGGACAGCGTGATGGACGCGCTGAACTGGTACCTGGACGAGGCCGTCGACCGGGTCGCCAACGAGTTCCTGCCGGAGTTCGCCAACGAGTTCATGAAGCCGTACCAGATGGCGCTGTCGAACCCCGTCGCCCTGACCGGCGGGATGGCGTGTCTCCCGGGGCTGGCCGACGAGTTCGAGGCGCGTCTCTCCGCGGAGTTGGACCGCGACGTGGACGTGGTGACGCCGCCGGAACCCGACACCGCCGCCGCCGAGGGGGCGATGCGGATCGCCGAACGCCTCACCGGCGACTGACGCACACGACGGATGTGGGGACGACACGAGTCGGGTGCGGAAGACGCGGGCCAGGGAGCCGCCGAGGAGTCGGTCGAGCGAGAACCCCGGCGATCCCTCACGGACGGCGGCCACGACGCGCTCGCGGAGCGCGTCCGGGCACTGCTGTACGCGGGCGAGGAGCCGGTGGCGACGCTGCCGGTCACCGACGGCCTCGTCGTCGCCACGTCACATCGACTGTTGGTGTACACGCCCGACGGCGACGGGCCGAACCTCCGGGTCGTCGAGGGACCGAACGTGACGGGCGTCGGCCGGGACACGACCGGCGACGACCGTCTCCGCCGCCCGACGGCCCTCGGCGTCGGTGGGGGGCTGCTCGCGACGCTCGCGGGGCTGTCGTTCGACCCCGAGAACCCGCTGGCGACGACACCGACCGACACTGGCGGCGTCGGGATCGAGGGGTTGTTGTCCCCGATCCAGGGGCTGTTCGAGGTCGTGACCCTCGTCGACGACCTGCTGGTCGCCGTCGGCGTGCTCGCGCTGCTGGCCGGGCTGGTGGGACTAGCGGCGTACCTCGTCGGCCGGGAGGCGACGGTGGTCGTCGCGGTGGCGGGCGACGACGACCTGCGCGTCGCCGCCGGAGAGACGACGGCGGAAGAACTGCGGTCGTTCGCGTCGACGGCGGGCGTCGACTACAACCCGCCGAGCTTCCGGAGTAGCTGACCCCGGTAGCGCTCGTCGGCGACGACGCCCTTCAGCTCCAGGACGTTCCGCTCCAGTTTGTCGAGCGCGACGTGGAAGGCGTGGTCGGCGCCGTACCCCTCGCCGGAGCCGGCGACCTGCCCGTGGCTCGTCCGGAGCCGGATCTGTGCCTGCAACAGCGGCGTCCCGCGGAGCTTCTCTTTGTGCTCGTGGAACCGGACGTGCGCGTGGACGACGGTCATCTCCTGGTACTTCTCGGCGACCTGCGCGATGGACTCGCGGATCTCCTCGCGGGAGATGCCGTCGACGAGTTCCACGTTGGTGATCTGGACGTCGAGCGTCTCCTCCTCGGTGAAGGTCAACGCCCGCAACACGTCCGTCTTGGTGACGACCCCGGCCACGTCGGTCGCGGCGTCGCCGGTGACGACGAGCCCGGCCACGTCCTCCTCGAGCATCCGCCGGACGGCGTCCTCGACGGTCTCCTCGGGGGCCGCGGTGATGACCGGCGCGGACATCATGTCGTACACCGGGATGTCGAGCATCCGGTCCAAGTCGCCCGAGCGGTCGCCACGACCCTGTCGCTCGTCGTCGCGGACGACGAAGTCGACGATGTCGTGGGTCGTGAGGATCCCCGAGAGGTCGCCGTCCTCGTCGAGCACGGGGAGCCGCGAGATGCCGTGCTCGCGCAGGCGGTTGATCGCCTGGCCGACGTGAGCGTCCTCGTGGATCGTGATCGGCTCGTCGGTCGAGATGTCACCGACGGTGATCGCGTCGAGGTTGTCGAGGACGGCCTCCAGGATGGCGTCGGCGGTGACGACGCCGTACAGCGACTCACCCTCGTACACCGGGGCGATCTTGACGCCACCCTCGACGAGGACGCGTGCCACCTCGCGGACGTCCTCGTCGCGGTCGACGGCCGGCGCCGACTTCGCGAGTGCGGCGGCCTTCGTGTCTTCCTCCACCCGCGAGCGGATCAGGTCTCGCTCGCCGATGACACCCTGCACCTCACCGTCGTCGACCACGACGACCCCGCGCGGGGCGTCGCGGTCGAACAGCGACTGAATCTGTCCGAGGCGGTCGTCGGGCGCGACCTCGACGAACTCTCGGACCGCGATCTCTGAGATGTCCATGGTACTCCCCGGAGGATACTGCCTGCCGCGTCTTGAAGATTGGTTTCTGTCCCACTCGATAGGCCAGACCCGACTCGACGCCGGTCTCGTGGCCGTTCGCGTCGGAATCGCGGTCCCCACCGACGGCCCGAACCTGTTCCGACGCCCCGTCGGTGGACGACGACTGCCCACTCCGACGCCGCCAGCGGGGACACACTCTGGCGGCGTCGGCGGTGGCTCACTCCGACGGCGTCAGCGGGGACTCACTCTGGCGGCGCCGGCGGTGGCTCACTCCGACGGCGTCAGCGGGGACTCACTCCGGCGGCGCGAGGTCGTCGCCGACCACCGTCTCCAGCAGTCGCTCGCGGAACGCCTCCTCGTCGACACGCTCGACGACACGGGCGTTCGCCCGGGCCGGCGGGTCGGGGTCCGTCTCGACGACCGTGTGGCCTCGCGTCGGCCCCTCGCGGTCGTCGACGGTGACGCGGTGGCGGCCGACCGACTCGACCAACTCCGGGTGGGCGGCGACCGCGGCGGCGAGCCCGTCCGGCTGTGGGACGCGGACGGGACCGGGTCGCGACCGACTCCGCTCGCGGGCGCGCTCCGTCACGGCGTCGAGGAACGCCGCCCGCTCGCCGTCGCTGGCGGCGATCCGGTCGAGCGTCGCGGCGTCGAACGAGCCGTCCCGCAGCGTGAGGCCCCAGTCGACGAGCGTGACGGGGAGCGACTCCACGACGAGTCTGGTCGCGTCGGGGTCGACCCAGGCGTTGTACTCGGCCGCGGGGGTGACGTTCCCCTCGCAGTGGACCGCGCCGGCCATCAGCCAGACGCCAGCGAGGCGGTCGCCCAAGTCGGGGTCGCGCCGGAGTGCCTCCGCGAGGTTCGTCGGCGGGCCGATGGCGATCACACCCAACTCGCCGTCGTGTTCGCGAGCGAGTCGCCGGAGTAGGTCGGGGCCGTACTCCTCGACCGGCTCGGGGTCGAGGGTCGGCTCGAGGTCGCCGCCGAGCCCACCCTCGCCGTGCACGTCGGTCGCGTGCTCCCACGACTTGACGAGCGGGCGGCGTGCGCCGGCGGCCAGTGGGATCTCCTCGGCGCGGGCCACGGGGGCGTCATCGGCGTCGGGCACGGGTACGTCCTCGCCGCCGGCGACGGCCAACGAGTAGGCCGCGTTGCGGAGTTGGTCGTCGAAGGGGACGTTCCCGGCGACGACGGTGACCGCCCGGACGTCGAGTCGCGGCTCGCGGGCGGCGTACGCCAGCGCCACCGCGTCGTCGCTCGCGGTGTCCGTGTCGACGACCACGGGCAGCGGGTCCTCGGCGGTCGGCTGTGGCGGGTCCGGCGGTGGTGTGGCGTCCGCGTCCGCGGTGGTCGAGCCGGTCGCCGTGTCGTGGGTGTCGTCGGGTGGGGACACTGTGCCGGGCGGTCACACGCCGACGGCTTCACTCCTCGGGTGGTGGTGTCGGTAGTGTTCGGATAAGCCGATAGCTGCGGTTGGCGCGCGAGAAACGCGCGAGGGAGGAGCGAGCGCAGTGAGCGACGAGGCTGGGGAGGGTGAGGCGCTGTGCGGAGCGGATCGGGGCTTCCTGAGTAGTAGTCTCGTCCGGCTACTCACCTTTATCTGAACACCACCGTGCTGCCCGAAGCTCCGCGGCCCCGGTGCGTGAGCGAGCGGCGCGGGCGGGTGTGTCGACGGGTGGTGTGCAGGCGTGAGCGTGTGGACCGCCCCGCACGGCACCTCGCCCTCCCCAGCCGTCTCGCTCACTCCGTTCGCGAGACCCTCGCGCGGCTCGCGGGTCACTTCGTTCCCCGCTCGCGCGCCACCCGCAGCCGTCGTCGGTCCGACTCTCACGACTCGACGAACCGTGTCGAAATAAGAGCGTAATCGTGGCCGGAGAACGACCCCGAGACGCCCGCTCAGTAGGTGTACGCGACGACCTCCGTCCCCGTGTCGTCGAAGACGTACACGGTGTCACCACTGTTGTTCCAGATCGGCGAGGCCGACCCCCAGTAGAGGTCCGTGTCCGTGTCGGTGCCGCTGCCAGTGCGGAGCGTCACCGTGTCGCCGGCCGCCAGCGAGAACCCGTCGGGGAAGGTGTACCGCGCCCCGGCGGCGTCTTCGACGGCGTAGCCGGTCAACTCGATCGCTCCCGAGCCGGGGTTCTCGAAGACGACGTACTCGTCGTTCAGGTTGTCGTACTCGTTCCCCGCGGCGTCGGCGTTCACCGACTGGACGGCGATCTCGCCGCTCGACCCGGAGCCACCCGACTCGCTCGTGAACGCGTCGAACAGCGAGAACGAGGTGTCGAAGCCGGTCGTCGTCGGCACCGTCTGGTCGGCGTTCACGTTGTTCGTCCCGTCGGTCACGCTCCCGGCGCCCACGCGGAGGTCCGAGCCGAGCGCGTACGAGACGTAGTCGAGGTTGTCGCGCGCCGCCGCGGTGGCGGACGCCGCCCCGAGGAGGAGCACCGCACCGCCGCCGTCGCGGAACGAGCGCAGCGTGTCCAGCTCCGCGTCGGTGAACCCCTCCGGCGGCGTCGTGATCAGCAGTGCCCGCGCCGCGTCGAGGTTCGTCGCCGACAGCGTGTTCACCTGGTCGAAGCCGATGCCGACACCCTCCAGGTAGCGCTGGTAGTAGGCGGTGTCCTCGGCCGACAGCGCGAAGTCCGCGCCGAACTGGCCGTGCCCGCCGTCGATCAACACCTTCCCGTCCGTACTCGACAGCGCGTCCAGCAGGTTCGTCAGGAAGACGAAGTTCTCGAACGTGGACGTGTCGACGGGGTAGTCTTCGGCCTGCTCGTAGCTCTCGTCGACGAACGGGCTCCCGACCACGGCGAGGTTGGCCGCCTCGTCGACGCCGACTAGCGGCACGTCCCCGTCGTACGTCACGGTCCCGCCGTCGTACGTCGCCGTCGACTCGGCGACGACCGGCGCACGCGAGGTGTCGAGTGGCCCACCACTCGTTCGCACCGCGGTCGCGGACGGGTAGAACAACTCGTCGACGGGGCGGTTGCGGATCTCGGTCGTGTTCGCGGGGTCGCTCTCGGCCCACAGCCCGCGGCCCGCGTCGCGGGCACTCGCCTCCGCGGCCCGGAAGGCGTCGTGCCGTGAGAAACTGGAACTGTACAGTCGCGCGTACCCCTCCTCGACACACCGACGGTTGTACGGGTCGTCGCGTGTCCCGTCGCCGGTCGCGTCGTAGTCGACGTACGCCAGGAGGCGCCCGAACGGGTCGAAGATCCCCGGCTCCGCGTCGTCGAAGGAGATCTCGACCGTCTCGGCGGCCAACTCCGTCTTCGCGAACTCGGAGGCGTTCGCCCCCCAGGTGTCGAGGTACGGCTCCGACTCGATCCCCTCCCACTCCTGGAGCCGCTCGAACCGGTCGTTGGCGTCCGTCTCCGGCGTGTCGATCCCCAACACCCGGATCGGCTCGCGACGGCCGGTGTCGAAGCGTACGTCCACGGTGTCGCCGTCGGCCACGTCGACCACGTCGACGGTGTGGGTCGTCGTCGGGTCGATCTCCAACCCCTCGCGGTCGGCGAACCAGGCGGTGTCGCCGCGGAACCGGTCCGTCGTCGGCTGGAAGAACTCCCCGCCGTTGACCGTCTCGTCGACGACCTGGTCGTCGTTGAACCGGAAGCCGACGCCCAGTGCCGCTGCCACGTCGTTCAGGGTCGCCGTCTCGTCGAAGTTCTGGTAGTCGGCGGTGTCGTGACAGAACACGGCGCCGCCCTGCGCCACGAAGTCGGACAGCGCCGACAGTTCCGTGTCGGAGAACGCCGTCACGGGCGAGGAGATCACCACGCCGTCGGCGTCCGGGAGGTCGGCCGGCAGGTCCGTCGAGGCGGTGACGGTGTAGTCCCCCTGGACGTCGGCGTAGCGCGCGAAGTTCGAGAAGTCCGACAGCGTCCGGTAGCTGTCGTGACTCTCGTCGAACAGCACGCGGCCACCCTCGCCGACGAGGGCGTCCCAGACGTTGAGCAGGAACTCCTCGTTCCCGCTGCGGAAGTTCGCATCGTCGGTGACGAGCTGTGCCCCGAAGCCGGCCACGTTGCCGTCGACGGCCGCCAGCGGGATCGCCGTCTGGCCGTCGTACAGCGTCGCGTCGCCGTCCCCGTCCGCGTCCTGGTTCGTGGCGGTGTCCTCCGCGACGACCGCCACGACGCCGTCGTCGGTCAACGCCGTCCCGTCGGGCGCGACCAACGACGCCGTCGAGTCGAACTGGAGGTAGTCGACGGTACTCTGTGCGGCACGGACCCGCTCCGTCGCCGCTCCTGTGCCCCCTGCGACCGCGACGCCGGCACCCAGCGATGCCAGGAACTCTCGTCGTCGCACGGTGACTGTCACGCAGATTGACACGTACCTATCTCCTTCGATTTCGAATATAGATCGTTATGTAGTGGAACCCACACGATGAACTGCAAAAATCACTCGGTGGTGGGCGGATCTGCAGTGAGCGAGCAGCGAGGCGTGCGAGTGGTCGGACGGGTAGCCGAGCGGGCGGACGAGCGAGTGGTCGGACGGATAGCCGAGTGGGCGGTCGCGAGGTCGCCCCAGACGCTCGCGAGGTCGCCCCAGACGCTCGCGAGGGCGTCCGTCGAGTCGGTGAGGCTTTGATCCGTCGCGTCCGAGGCGGGCGTGTGATCACACTCGCGTCGGACTTCGGCAGTCCGTACCCGGCGGCGATGCGTGGGGTCGTCCACCGGCGGACGACCGGAGGGGTACAGGTGAGCGACGTGGCCCACGACCTCCCGCGGCAGGACCCGCGTGCGGCGGCGTTCTGGCTGCGGTTCGTCCTCCCGGAGTACCCGCCGGCGACACACTGTGTCGTCGTCGACCCCGGCGTCGGGACGGACCGCGCGGCGCTGGTCGTCCGCGCCGGGGACCACGTCCTCGTCGGCCCGGACAACGGCGTGCTCCTCCCGCCGGCACGTGCGCTGGCGGCGAGTGCGGCGGGCGGCGGGGAGCGCGCAGCGGACGACGCGGTCCCCACCGCGAACCTGGACGTGTACGAGATCGCGGTCGACGATCCGGCGAGTGCGACGTTCCACGGCCGCGACGTGTTCGCACCGACCGCCGCCGACGTGCACGAGGTCGGCGTCGACGCGCTGGGAACGCTCGACGCACTCTCGCCGACGGACTCCTCCGTCGACCTCCGGTTCCCGTCACCCACGGTGGAGTCGGACGGCGACGGACTGGGGACGCGTGCGACCGGCGAGGTGCTCGTCGTCGACGACTTCGGCAACGCGATCACGAACGTCCCGGGGTCGTTCCTCGACGACAGACTGGGCGAGTCGGTGACGGTCACCGCGCCGGACCGGGTGACGACCGCGCCGGCGGTCGAGACGTTCGCCGCCGTCGCCCCCGGCGACCCGCTGGTGACCGTCGGGAGTCACGGCTACGTGGAGTGTGACGTGAACGAGGGGCGTGGCGAGGAGGCGTTCGGCCTGGCGAGTGGGGATCCAGTGACGCTGGCGTTCGGGCTGAACTGAGAGCCCCCAACCTGGACCGGCTACTCGATGTCGACTTCGACATCCTCCGACAGGCCGACGACCGTCCTGATGTCTTCTTCGGTGAGCCGGTACGCCTCGATCCGCTCTTCCTCGGTCAGATCCTCGGCGTACGTTCCCGGCGCGACCTGCTTCCAACTCATAGTACCGTCCCCACGTACTTCGCGAACAGAGTTATATTTTACAAACTGCTGCAACTTCTCCCCTCTATCATCTAGGAGTGACCAGACACCCGAGTTACCTCACTTCTCGATGATCGACTCGTCGACGGACTCCCCGAAGTGGCGGGCCACGTCCTCGTAGTACACCAACACCTCGTCGCCGGCCTCCAGATCCGTCACGGCGCGGCGGCCCTCCGGGGTGGCGACCTTGATCGTCTCGGCGTTCTGTAACAGCGTCTCGATGCGGTCGGTGCCGGCCTCCGTCTCCACCTCGGCGGAGACGCGGAACATCGGGCGGCGTTCGATCTTCGCGCGGCCGACCACCGCCTCGCGGGTGTGGCCGTCCGTCGAGACGATCTGGACCTCGTCGCCGCTGCCCAACTCCGAGAGGTAACTCGTCCCGCCGTCGGGGTCGCGGGCGTAGGCGTGGACGGCACCGGCGTTCACGCGGAACGGCCGGGAGGCGACGTACGGCGAGTCGGCCGTCTCGGCGTGGACGAAGAACAACCCGCGAGACATCGAGCCGACGAGCATCCCCTCGTCGTCGTCCATGATCGATCCGGTGTCGACACAGACGCGGTCCGCGGAGCCGACGCGTTCGATCTCCGTCACCGTCGCCGGCTGGAGGTCCAACTGTTCGCGGGCGGCCTCGTCGCGGGCCTCGCAGGCACCGCGGATCTCGTCGGGGTCGTCCGTGTCGAGGAAGACGCCGTCGGCGCCGATCTCCAGCGTCTCGAAGGCCGTGGCGGCCTCCTCGGCGGTCGTCGCCCCAGCGACGAGCGTCGTCTCCTCGCCGACGCGGGCGATGAGGTTCTCCAGGGGGATGATCGTCCAGTCCTCGGCGGCGGCCAACAGGTAGTCGGCGTCGCGGGCGGCCTCGGCGGCGAACGCCTCGTAGTCCTCGTCGAAGATCCGGACGTACGCGCCGTCGGCGCGCCCGTCGGAGTGGCGCAGCGTCGTCAGGTCCGCCGAGCCGGAGAAGTCCGACGGCAGCTCGACGGTACCGTCACCCTCGCCGTCCTTGCCGACGAGCACGGCGTCCGGCTCGCCCGAGTGTTCGGCCTCGTCGATCACGTCCACCTCCGCGTCCGACCGGAACGCGGCGACGTTCACGTCGCCCAACTCCCGGACCTTCGAGACGTCGCGTTCGTCGACGACCACCCAGTCGACACCCGCCTCCAGCCCCGCCGTGATCCGGCGACGGCGTCGGTCCCACTCTCCCACCGTGTCGTCTGCCCGCAGCCAGACTGTCCGCTCGCGTGTCATCGTCTCTCCACTCGGCGCGACTCCGCTTGAAGCTGGCGGACCACCCCGTCGCCGTCGCCCGACCACTCTCGGCACCGGCGTCGTAGACACCCACAGCCTGGGACGTCGGCCGAGACTGAAAGTATTAACACGATGCCGAGTACTGTGCCAGAAGGCTTACCACCGTGGCCGACCGTACTAGTAGCGACGAGGCACACGGTACCGTTCGCGGCCGCGACGGGGGTCGTGGCCGTTCGTCGGGGGGAACTAGCATGGCGTCTCAGAGACACGCACGACACGACTTCGAGGCAGAGTCGCCGACGGTGTTGACCGTCGGCAGCGAGGAGACGGCCCGCGCCGTCGCGGCGCTGGGGCCCGAGTACGACGACTACCGACCGCCGGACCCGGCGGCGGCACTCGCGCTCGTGGGACAGGTCGACTGCGTCGTCGCGACACACGACCTGCCGGGCGAGTGGGACGGATTGAGACTGTTCGCGACGATTCGAGAGCGGTCGGCACACCTCCCGTTCGTCCTGGTGACGGAGCCCGGCGACGACCGCGCCGTCGTCCGCGAGGCGTTCCAGCGCGGGATCACGGCACACGTCCGTGCCGGTGGGCCGGCCCCCGCCACGGACGGCGGGTCGGCCGGGCCCGACGACGGAGCGGCCGCGACGGACGGCAGACCGACCGCGACGGACGGTGGACGGCTCCCGGAGTCGAGCGACGAGGACGGCGAGCCCCGCGAGCCGGACGCGCAGCGACCGCCGACGGCGTTCGTCGAGGCGTTGCGCGACCGGATCGAGGTGGCGGTCGACCACGCGGCGACGGACCGCGAGCGGGTCCGTCGGCGGACGGCCGTCGAGACGACGACCGAGCCGGCGGCGACGGTCGACGCCGACGGCACGATCCGCGCGGCCAACGACGCGTACGCCGAGCTGTTCGGCGACGACCTCGAGACGCTCGTCGGCGGGTCGCTGTCGCGACACCTCCCGGAGGGCGACGCGGACAGACTCAGACGTGCCGGGACGGGAGTCGACACCAGCGGCGGCGACGCCACCGGTGGCGACGACCCGTGGTACGGCTCCTGTGTCGCCTTCCACGCGGACGGCCGCGTGCTGCGGCTCCGTGCGGCCGTCTCGCCGCTCCCGGACGGCGGGTTCACGCTCCTGTTGGCGGACCCGGATGCCGTCTCGCTCGGGTGACCCGGAGACGGTCGAACTCCCGCACAGGGAGTCCGACCGGAACACACCGAGAGCGGGTGACGACGGTAGGTTCTTGCCGTCGAGGCGACTGCGTCCGGACGTGAAGCGGCTGGTGCTCGGGGCTGGCGAGACCGGGACGGACGTGGCAGAGGCGTGTCGCCGTCGACCGGGAGAGACGCGTGTCGTCTCGCCCGACGAGGGACACGTCGAGACACTCCGCGAGGCCGGGGTGACGGCGACGCTCGCCGACCCGACGGACCCGGACACGTACCCGTCGACGGCAGAAGTGGTCGTCGTCGCCGACCCGGACCCGGAGACGGCCGTCGCCGCCGCCGAGACGGCTCGCGAGGCGTTCCCGGACGCAACACTGGTCGTGTCGGTGCCGTCGACGGCCGACGACGAGGAGCGCGAGCGACTGCTGGCGCTCGCGGACCGGACGGTCGACCGTCGGCGCGCGTTGACCGACGCCGTCCGAACCGTGACGGACGGCGAGCGACCGCGGCGTCTCCGGCGCCTGTTGGCGACGCTGCGGTCGGCGCCGGAGCCGCTGGCGGTCGTCACACACGACAATCCGGACCCGGACGCGATCGCGGCCGCGATGGCACTGGTGGACCTCGCCGAGCGAGTCGGGACGGAGGCGGTGGCCGGCTACACCGGGAAGATCGCC
This sequence comes from Halobaculum sp. MBLA0147, assembly GCF_041361345.1. NCBI lineage: Archaea > Methanobacteriati > Methanobacteriota > Halobacteria > Halobacteriales > Haloferacaceae > Halonovum > Halonovum rutilum. The sequence continues at coordinate 2,613,802 of NZ_JBGKAD010000001.1, forward strand.
CACCAGGAGAACCGCGCGCTGGTGAACCTCCTCGACGTGGACCTCGAACACCTCGGGGGCGTCGACGTGACGGAGGCGTACGGCTCCGTCGCACTCGTCGACCACGCCGTCCCGGGCGTCAACGACAGTCTCTCGCCGACGGTCGAGCCGCTGGTCGTGATCGACCACCACACGCCCGAGGACGGTGTCGACGCGCCGTTCGTCGACGTGCGGCCGGAGATCGGGGCGACGGCGACGATGCTGACGGAGTACGTGGAGACGATGGGGATCGAACCCCGCCGGGACGTGGCGACGGCACTGACGTACGGAATCAGAGTGGACACGAGAGACTTCACGCGCGGCGTGACGCGGGCGGACTTCGAGGCGGCGGCGGCGCTCGTCGAGTACGTGGACACCGACCTGCTCGACCGCGTCGAGTCGCCCAGTGTCTCCGCCGCGGTGTTCGAGGTGGTGGCGGCGGCGATCCGCAACCGCACCGTCGAGGGTGACGTGGTCGCCTCCTTCGTCGGGGAACTCCCGGATCGAGACACGCTCTCGCAGGCGGCCGACCGACTCCTCACGATGGAGACGGTGACGGTCGCGGTCGTGTACGGCTACCACGACGGAACCGTCTACGTCTCCGGACGGGCACGTGGGGCAGACGTGAACCTCGGCGAGGCGCTGCGGGACGCGTTCGGGAGCGTCGGCTCGGCGGGTGGCCACGCGAGTATGGCCGGCGCGCAACTGGACTTGGGGATTCTCGGGGAGACGGACGATCCCGAGCAGTTGCGGTCCGTGCTAGAGGAGGTCGTCGCAGACCGGCTGTTCGACACGCTCCCCGGGACGCGCCGTCCGTCGACGGCCGACGGACCGTGGTCGCCGACCGTCACACCAGGCGGGGAGTGATCGACCGTGTCCGACGAAGTGTGACACGTCGTTCACGCAGGACTCATTACCGCGCCGCTCGACCGACGACCGTGAGCGACGACGGTGTCGACCTGACGGACTTCGCCGACGCGCCGTCCGACGCGGACGACGAGCGCCGCGAGAGCGACGGCGCGTCCGAGGGAGACGACACCGTCGAGACCGACGGCGCGGCCGAGAGAGACGACACCGCCGAGAGCGACGGCGACACGGCGCCCGATACTACGGAGTCGGACACAGACGCGGACGAGGAGTCCGACCCGGCGGTCGACCCGGAGACGGTCTCCCCGGTGACGGGGACGTTCGCGTCCGGGCCGGACGAGCGGACGTGTGCCCGCTGTGAGACGGCGGTGCGGACGCTGTGGCACGACGCGGACGCCGACGGCTACGTCTGTGCCGACTGCAAGGAGTGGTGAGGGTCCCCGGCCGCCGGCGTCGTACGGCTCCGAGACGCCAGTTCCGACAGAAGACACTTGTCACGTCCCCAGTCGTTGACGAACGATGCCCTCCGACGACGACACGACCGACGGGTGGCGTCGGCGCCGCCTCCTGGGTGTCGGTGCCGCCGGCGCCGCGCTCGGGCTCGCCGGCTGTACAGACTCGCTCGGCGACACCGACACCGGGACGGCGGCGAACCAGCCCTCGCCGAGCGGCTCGACGGTGGCACCCACCTCCGAGAGCGACGGGTCTCCCTCGGCCTCGCTCCCCTCGTCGCTCGCTCTCCGAGGTCCCTGGCCGACGCCGCGCGCCGACCCCGCGAACACGGGTCGCGTGGACGCGCCCGGCCCGCGTGGGACGCCGTCCGTCCGGTGGCGTAGTGCGATCTCACTGCAGACGGACACCCTCGCGGCCGTCGGACCGGACGGGCCAGTGGCGACACGGCAGGACGGGCTCGTCGTCGCGCTCGACCACGACGGGGCGGTCCGGTGGCGACGGCGAGTGGTCCCGGAGACGTACGCCGCGTCCGTCGTCGCGAGCGACGGCACCGTCGTCACCGCGGGGCTCGACGGGAGGGTCGTCGCACACGACCGCGACGGGACCGAGCGGTGGCACGTGTCGACACCCGAGTCGCTGTACCCACCGCACGCCGGCGACGCGACGCCGCTGGCGGTCGCCGGCGACGACGTGCTCGTCGCCCACCCGCAGGGACGCGTGTTCGCGTTCGGGCTGGCCGACGGCACCCGTCGGTGGGAGACGGATGTCCCCCGTTCACCACACCGACCGGCGGTCGTCGACGGCCGCGCCGTCCTCGTCTGTGAGGGGACGGACGGCCGCGACGAGCCGACACTGCTGTCGCTGGCGCTCGCGGACGGGCGCCGCGAGTGGGCACGGACCGTCCCCGGTCCGATCTCCGTCGGCCCCGGCACAGACGGCGAGCGAGTCTACACCGGCAGCATCCACGGACGTGTGGCGGCACACGCACTCGTCGACGGCGCGGACCTGTGGGCCGAGCGACTCCCCGAACGGGCGTGGGTGAGCACGATTCCGACGCCGTTCGCGGGGCGCGTGTGGGTCGGGACGCTCGACGAGGGCCTGTTCGCGGTCGACGCCGACAGCGTGCAGGCTCGCGTCGGCGTCGAGAGTCCACTGACCCCGGCGACGGACGACGAACTGCTGTACACCGCCGTGACCGCGACGGGTGGGACGCCGGTCGCCGGCTCCGGGACCGTGGTCGCAGTCGACGGGTCGGGCGACGTGCGCTGGCGACGACGGACGACCGGCTTCCCCAACGGGCACGTCCACCTCGACGGCGACGGCGTCGTCGTCGGGACGGACGCCGGGGTCACGACCGCGCTCGCGGCGACGGACGGGGAGCCGCGCTGGCGCGCGGTCGAACGGCCGCGACGACTCCCGACACCCGTCGTCGGGCCCCGAGCCCTCTACGTGGGCGACCGCTCGGACCACGTCTCCGGGATGACGCTCGACCGGGGTCTCCAGCACCTCTGGGGGACCCGGTTCGACGGGACTCCGACGGACCCGGTGTCGACGACCGTCGGTGTCGTGGCCGGTGGCCGCGACGGCGGCCTCGCCGCGACGCCACCCTCGGAGGTGTTCGAGGCGCCGGGTCGACTCACTATCACCCCGACGCCGGAGCCGGACGCGACCCCGGAACCCCACGTCGACTACCCGTCGCCGGACCCACTCTGGCGGCGGGCACTGGACGAGCCGGTCCACACGGTCGCCGCCGCGCCGACCCACGGTCCGGACGACGCGGGACGGCTCTACCTCGGGACGGACTCGGGTGTCGTCGCCGCCTCGCCGGGTGGCGAGGTGCAGTGGCGGCAGACACTCGAGGGGGCGGTCGCGCGCCCACCGGCGGTCGACGAGACGGGACTGTACGCGACGACGACCGCCGGGCGGACCGTCGCACTCGACACGACGGGGACGGTGCGGTGGCGGACGGCGGTCGGCGAGCGCCCGACGACGCCCGCGCTCGCGACCGGGGTGGGACAGGTGCTCGTCGGGAGTGCCGACGGCGTGGTCGCGCTCGCGACCGCCGACGGGAGCCAGGTCTGGGAGGGGACCGACGCCCCGGTGGTCGCGGCGCCGGCAGTGGCACGGGGCGAGGCGGACGGCGGCGAGTCGGACGAGGGCGAACTGGCTGTCGTCGCAGACAGACCCGGCTCGATCGAGGGGCTCCGACTCCCGGCGGGAACGACCGAGTGGCGCGTCGACGCGGGCGCACCCGTCCACGGGTCCCCGGCAGTCGCCGACGGCGTGGCGTACCTCGGGACGCGTGGCGGCGAACTCCTCGCCGTCCGCGTCGGCGACGGGACGGTCCAGTGGCGACTGTCGCTGGGCGACTGGGTGGACGGCGCGCCGGTCGTCGGCCACGGCGCGGTGTTCGTCGTCGACCAGTCCGGCTCGGTGAGCGCGGTCGTCGGTGAGAAGTGAGCTACCGACGGCCGTCACACGCCTACCCCAGTCGTGTGTTCTCGCGCTCGAACCCACGTGCCAGCGTCGCCTCGTCGACGCGCAACACCGTGGGACGGCCGTGCGGACAGGCGTACGGTCGCTCGCACTCGCTCAGCCGGTCGAGCAACTGCCGCGCGGTCTCGTCGTCCACCGTCTCACCCGCCCGCAGCGACGGGTGACACGCCACCTCCGCGAGCAGGTCTTCGCGCGGCGTCGGCGTCTCGCCGCGCGCCAGCGTGGCCGCGACCTCCCGGAGCGACTCGGGGGCGGCGGCGCGCCCGAGCGGCGCCGGGACCGCCGTGACGCGCACCGTGTCGCCGCCGAACTCGCGCACCGCGAATCCCAACTGGCGGAGCCGGTCGGCGTAGTGTTCGACCGCCGCCACGACGCCGGGATCGAGTGTCACCGTCGCCGGCGGGTCGACGGCCCGACTCGGCACCGCTTCGTCGGCGACGCGTGCCCGGAGGCGTTCGAAGGTGACCCGTTCGTGGGCGGCGTGCTGGTCGACGACGAGTAGGTCCTCGTCCGCCTCACACAGTAGGTAGAGATCGCGGTACTGCCCGACGACGCGCGCCGTCGCGAGCGTGTCGTCCGTCTCGGCGTCGACGGCGTCGAGGGCCGTCTCGAGGTCGACGGCCGTCTCCGCCGGCCGGTCCAACTCCGCCGTCGAGAGGGCGTCCGCGACCGCGTCGGCGACCACGTCCGCGATCGCTTCGCTCGCGGCGAGGGCGACGCGCTCTTTCGCCGGGTGGACGTTCGGGTCGACGGCCGTCGGCGGGACCGTCAGACAGACGACCGCGACCGGCTCTCGGCCGTCCGGGAGTAGCCGTCCGTAGCCGCGCCGGACCGCCCGCGCCAGCCCGTCGTCGGTCACCGGGCGCCCGTTCACAGCGACGTGGACCCCACGGCGGTCCGACCGCGTGACGGCGGGTGAACAGAGTCGCCCCGACACCGTGACCGCGTCGGCGTCGTCGCCGGCCACCACTCCGTCTGTCTCTTCGCCACCCGCCACTCCGCCGGTCTCGTCACCGTCTCCGACGCCGTCCGACTCGTCGAGCCCCGGCACCGACGCCGTCGTCTCACACGACACCGCGGCGGCAGCGGTCTCCCGGTCGTAGACGGCGAGGAGCGCATCCGTCCGACCGGTCCCGGGTGTCGACTGCACGGGGTCGCCGTCGTGGACCACCTCGAACGCCACGTCGGCGTGGACCAGTGCGTACCGACTCACGAGCCGCGAGATCCGACCGAACTCCGTCTCCGGCGCGGCCAACCCCTCCCGGCGTGCCGGACGGTCCGCGAACAGTCCCTCGACGGTGACGGTCGTCCCCCGCCCACGACTCGTCTCCGCCGTCGTGACCGTCTGATCGCCGGCCGTCCCGCGGACGGTCAGGTCCGTCGCCGCGCCACCGCCGTCGTTCGTGACGAGGTGGACCGTCTCCGCCGCGTCGACGACGCTGGCGAGTGCCTCCCCACGGAACCCGAGCGTGTCGACCCCCGCGAGGTCGCTCGCGGCGTCGATCTTGCTCGTCGTGTGCGGCCGGACGGCGCGACGGGCGTCCGCGGCCGAGAGCCCGTGGCCGTCGTCGGCGACGACGATCCGGTCGGTGCCGTCGCCGTCCACGCGGACGGTGACCCGCGAGGCGTCGGCGTCGAGCGCGTTCTCGACGAGTTCCGCGACGACGCGCGCCGGACGGGTGATCACCTCGCCGGCCGCGATCCGTTCGACCGTCTCCGTCGGGAGTGTCGAGATCCGCCCCTCGCCAGACGTGGGCGTGTCTCCCGACACGGTCACACACCTCCGTCGGTGTCCGTGTCGATCCCGGCGTCCTCGACGCGTCGCTGGAGGTCGTGGAGTCGTTCCAGCGCCTCCATCGGCGTCGTCCGGGCGGCGTCGAACGCGGCCAACTCGGCCACCACCTCGCGGACCGCCGGGTTGCGGTCGGTGCGGTTCTCGTTCTCGTCCTCGTCTCCGTCTCTACCATCGTTCCCGTCCGCGGACTCCGGACGTACGTCTCGGAGTGTCGCCTGTCCGTTCGTCGTCTCGTCGGCCGCGCGCTCCGCGCCGCGCTCGCCGGCCGCGGCCACGGCGTCGTCTTCATCACCCGTCAAGTGGTCGGTGTCGTCGTCGCCTTCACCACCCGCCGAGCGGCCGGTGTCGTCGTCACCACCCGTCGAGTGGCTGGTGTCCCCGTCGTCGGCTGCGACCAACTCCCGGGCGCGGTCGACGACCGGCTGGGGGACGCCGGCCATCTCCGCCACCTCGACGCCGTACGACGAGGAGGCGGCGCCCTCGCGCACCCGGTGGAGGAAGGTCACGTCCCCGTCCTCCCGGCGCGCCGCGAAGTGGCGGTTTCGCACCCGCTGGAGTCGGTCTGCCAACCCGGTGAGATCGTGGTAGTGAGTGGCGAAGATCGTCGTCGCGCCCACCTCGTCGTGGAGGAACTCGACGGCGGCGCGGGCGATGGCGTGGCCGTCGGCCGTCGACGTCCCGCGCCCGACCTCGTCGAGCAACACCAGCGAGCGCCCCGTCGCGTCGTGGAGGATGTCCGTCAACTCCGCCATCTCGCGCATGAACGTCGACTGTCCGCCGGCGATGTCGTCGCTCGCCCCGACGCGAGTGAACACGCGGTCGACGACCGGAAGCTGTGCCGCGGTCGCCGGGACGAAACTGCCGGCCTGGGCCAACACGACCGCCAACGCCACCTGTCGCATGTACGTCGACTTGCCGCTCATGTTCGGTCCGGTCAACAGCGTGACGCTCCCGGCGGGCAGCGTCGCGTCGTTCGGGACGAACTCCGTCTCCGTCCGCTCGACCACCGGGTGGCGACCGCGCTCGATCTCGAACGGTGGTCGGTCGACGGTCGTCTCACTCGGCGGCTGGTCGGGGGTCCCCTCGCCCGGTGTCCGGTCGGTGGCGGGCCCGGTCGCCGAGCGATCGGCGTCCGCGCCACCCGTCGGCCCGTCGCCGCGCTCCGGCTCCGACGCGACGATCTCCGGCCGACAGTAGTCGTGCTCGACGGCGACGGTCGCCAGCGCGGCGAGTGTGTCGAGTCGCGCGACGGCGTCCGCCGTCGCCTGGACGCGCTCGCTCTCTGCCGCGACCCGCTCGCGCACCTCACAGAACAGCTCGTACTCCAACTCGTCGCTGCGCTCCTCGGCGCTCAGGATCTCGTCCTCTCGGCGCTTGAGCTCCGGGGTGTAGAACCGCTCGGCGTTCTTCAGCGTCTGCCGCCGGGTGTAGTCGTCCGGCACCGCGTCGAGGTGGCTGTTCGTCACCTCGATGTAGTAACCGTGGACCTGCGTGTACCCCACCTCCAGGTTGTCGATCCCCGTTCGCTCGCGCTCGCGGGCCTCCAGGTCGGCGACCCACTCCCGGCCCGCCCGCGCCGTCGCCCGCAACTCGTCCAACTCCGCGTCGAACCCCTCGCGGATCACGTCCCCCTCCGTCACGACCTGCGGTGGGTCGGCGACGATCGCCTCGTCGAGCAACTCCCGCAGGTCCGTCAGCGGTGCCAGCGCCTCGCGAACGTCTGCGAGCGCCTCCACCCCGTCGAGTGCGTCTCGCAACTCCGGAACGACGGCCAGGGTGTCCGCCAGCGAGCGGAGGTCGCGTGCGTCGGCACGCTCGCGGGCCGCACGTGTCACGAGTCGTTCGAGATCGTAGACGGCGTCGAGGTGGTCCCGCACCGCGGCGCGTGTCAGTCCGTCGTCTGCCAGTGCCGCCACGGCGTCGTGGCGGGCGCTGATCGCCTCGGCGTCGACGAGCGGTCGTCGGAGCCACGCCTCCAGCCGCCGCCGTCCCAGTGCCGACCGCGTCTCGTCGACCGTCTCGACGAGCGTCTGACCCGAGGGTGTGTGCGCCTCGAACAGCTCCAGCCCGCGGAGCGCGGTCGCGTCGAGTCGCAGCGAGCGCCGGGGGTCCGTCCGGCGGACGCGCGCGACGTACGACAGCGGCCCGTCGTCACCCTGCGTGTACTCGGCGTACGCCAACAGCGCCCCGGCCGCGACGCGCTCGACGGGTGCGAGCCGATCCGGATCGGTGTAGGGGTGCAGCCGCTCCCGAGCGGCGGCCGGCGCGAAGGCGTCCGCGTCGAAGGTCGTCGTCGTCGCGTCCGTGTCGAGACGCGCTCGTACCTCTCCGTCGACGCTCGGCCCGAGGAGCAACTCCGCCGGTGCGACGCGTGCCACCTCGTCGGCGACGGCGGGGAGCGACCCGCTCGTCACCGCACACTCGCCGGTGGACACGTCGACGTGCGCCAGCCCGTACGCGGGCTCGTCGGTGTCGTCCGCGTCGGGTCGTGCGGAGCGGTCGCCGTTCCTGCCGGCCGCGGCGTCGTCGCCGGCCAGCCGGTCGGCGCTCGCCAGGCAGGCGACGTAGTTGTTGGCGCCGTCGCCGAGCAGTTCGTCGTCGACGACGGTACCTGGCGTGAGCACCCGCGTGACGGCGCGGTCGACGAGGCCGGTCGTCTCCTCGGGGTCCTCGACCTGGTCCGCGACGGCGAGACGGTGGCCGGCGTCGAGGAGCCTGTCGAGGTAGGTGGCGGCGTTGTCGACCGGGACGCCACAGGCGGTGTAGGTGCCGGTGGAGTCCTCGCGTTCGATGCGGGTGAGTTCACAGACGCGGGCGACCTCGTCGGCCGTCTCGCAGAAGGCCTTGTAGAAGTCGCCGACGCGGAACAACAACAGCGCGTCGTCGTACGTCTCGGCCAACTCGACGTACTGCGAGAGCATCGGCGTCAGCTCCTCGCGACGCTCGAGCAACTTCGCCGGTGCGCCCGTCGGCATGGTCGTGTCGTGGTGGGGTCGGCGACCGACGAAAGCGTTCCGAACGGTACGGGCCGGCGCGTGGACCTCGCACATCGCGAGAGGGGTCGGTGCGCCGCAGCCGGTACAGAACGGACGCTCTTTTCACCGGGAGCGACGTACCACACACGATGAACTGCCGTCGGTGTGGCCAGCCGCTCGACCGCCCCGGGGACTACTGTCTGGGGTGTGAGACGCCGAACCTCGACGCCGTCGTGATCGAGTTCGCGCCGGATCGGGCCACGCTGACGATGGTCGACGGGGAGCCGAGCGAGTCGACGTTCGAGGATCCCACGGAGACGGACGCGGTCGTCGGCCAGACGCAGATCACGACGGTGCCCGACGAGCCCAACGGGGACCGCGTCGGGCGCGCGCACCTACGGAACTACGCGGGACGCGTGGCCGACGAGGTACGCCGGAAGCGGCCGGAGACGGTGTACGCCGCCGGCGAGCGGGAGCCGCTCCGCGAGACGCGCGCCCAGTTACACTACGAGTTCCTGCGTGTCCCGGACGACGACCCCGTGGCGGCGGTGTTGCGCCGCCGCGGCGAGCCCGCGTTGGACGTGGTCGACAAGCCGCCGACGGAGAAACTCGGCGGGAGCCACTCGACGGTGATCGGGGACAGAGTGGGGCGGCGGGCGATCACGACGGTCGCGGAACACCCGCACGTGAAGAAGATCGTCCCCGGCCCCATCGACGCCGGTGGGAAGGGGTCACAGAGCGGGCTCCGCGCGAAGGTGACGCGTGCGGACGAACACGGGAACGTGCGGCTCCTCTTACGGGACGGCTCCAGCGTGCAGGAGAACCGCGTGGTGACGACCGCGGGCGACCGCGACACGGGCGAGCGCGTCCGCGACGCCCTCAACGACGTGTTGGCAGACGAGGAACTCGCCGAGGGGTGAGCGGCGCTCACGTTCGACCGCTGCTCCCACCTACCGGTCCGCACCGGCGACGGCGACCACGATCGCGCCCAGACAGGTCACGGCCGCTCCACCGGTGAGGAGCCCGACGGTCGTCGCCGAGCGGTCGAGTGCGATCCCGACCGCGACCGGGAGCAGCGCGAGTCCGGTGACGGCGGTCGCCGTCCCGAGGCGGGCCGCGACGGCGGGGCTCGCGTCGGGTGTCGTGAGGAGGTCGTGGCGCCCGCGAACGCGGACGAGCCACCCGGCGACGAGACAGGCGACGGCGCACGTGCCGACGGTCGTCGCGCCGACGACGTGGTCCGAGACTGCGGGCGAGACCACGCCCCAGCCGAGCCACGCGAGGCAGACGCCGGTGACGACGACCGTCGTCCACGAGCGACGCCACGAGGGATCGACCGACTGGCGCCACGCCGCCGCGAGAACCGCGAGCAGCGAGACGCCGGTGAGTCCCACGACTGCGAGGGGTGACACCATACCCGGACTGCGGGTCGTCGTGCGAGAACGTAGTGGTTGGGGTCGCGTCTCGGGCACCGTTCAGACGACCCGACTCCCGTGGATGGCGCGCGAGGAACGCGCGAGGGACGAGCGGGCGGTGCGGAGAGCGAGGAGGCTGGGGAGGGTGAGGTGCGGCGCGGTAGCGGAGCGGTGGGGTGGTGTGGCGGCGGAGCGGCGGCGGAGCGGAGCGGCGGCGGAGCGGTCGTGGTGGCGGTGCGGCGTGGGGCGGTCGCGGGGCGGTCGCGGGGCGGTGGCGGAGTGGTACGGTGGGGCGTGGGGCGGTCGCGGGACGGTGGCGGTCGCGGAGCGGTGGCGGAGCGGTGGCGGTGCGGCGCGGTGGCGGAGCGGCGGCGGTGCGGTGGCGGCCACCGCACCGAAATCCACCGCGAGCGCGCCGGAAGGCGCGCTCGCGGCCCTTTTTGGTCGAGCTTTTTTCCTCGGGTGGCCGCCGCAGGCGGCCACCCCGAGGAGTGAAAAAGGTCGGTTTCAGAGCTTGACGTCCGTCTCGATGTCCTCGGTCGCCTCGCGGAGACCGTCCTCGCGGGCGTCGGTGGCGAACTGGTCCGACAGCGGGGCGTCCGACAGCAACTCCGTCAGGGCGTCGCGGAAGCGGTGGTTGACGCGTCGCGAGGCCAACTCGGCGGCGACGACGGCGGAGTAGTGAGCAACCGTCGCCTCGTCGGCACCCAGGGTCTCGGCTCGGTCCGCGAGCGGCACGTCGTCGTCGACGAGTCTCCGGAGGCGGTCCAGCGAGAACGGGGCGTCGCGGTCCCCCTCGCGGACGAGGTGACAGTCGAGACGGGCACGGCGGACCGTCGCCTCGTCGACGTCGAGCGCGGCCGCGATCTCGGCGTCGGACTCGTCGTCGAAGACGCCCCGGACGACTCGCTCGTACGCCCCGACGGAGAGGTCCGTCTCGAAGCCGACCGTCTCCCGCACCCGGCGGAGCGTCTCGCGGACCCGCTCGTCGTCCGGCTCGTCGACCAGCGAACCGGGTGACTCCGACTGCCCTTCCGTCACCGTCTCCTCGCCGGTCGTCTCGACGAAGATGTCCCGGAGTGCCGCCGTCTTCTCGTCCATCTCGTCGGGGGCACGCCGCTGAGACACAAGAGGCTGGCGGCGCCTCTCACCGCCCGCGACCGGCGGCCCCGACTCGCGGGCGACGCCACCACCACCGACACCGGTCGACGACCCGCGAGACTCCACGACCGACGACCCCCAGCGACACGGGCGCCGACGTAATTACTCGTGTTCGAGTTAGTACCCGGCGAAACCGGCGGTCGGTGTCCCAACCTTTACCCGGAGCGGTCCCCCCGAATCGGGTATGCAAGCCGACCAGGTGACGCGCGAGACGTTCTGGACGGTCGGCCCGCTGGGGAAGGCGCTCTTCTACTACCTGGCGGCGACGGCCGTGCTACTGTTCGCGTACGGCACCTACCAGCGGTTCGCTCGCTACCGCGCCGGCACCGACGACTGGTTCGAGCGACTCGACGACCTGCCGCGCCGCGTGCGGGAGGCGGCGGCCATCGTCGGGTCGAACCGCAACCAGTTCGACCGCGACCTCTACGCGGGTGTGATGCACTCGTTCATCGTCTGGGGGTTCCTGACGCTGTTGATCGGGACGACCATCCTCGGGATCGACATCGACCTCTACCGGGTCGCCACCGGGGAGTCGTTCTTCGTCGGGGACTTCTACCTCTCGTACTCCTTCGTGATGGACGCGATGGGACTCCTGTTCACCGTCGGTGTCGGGATGGCGATCTACCGGCGGTACGCCGAGCGCGAGGGGCGGCTGTGGGGGAAACACACCTCGCTGGAGGACGACGCCTTCGTCTGGACGCTGTTCTTACTCGGTGCCGGCGGGTTCGTCTTGGAGGCGTTCCGGATCGTCGGCTCCGCCGGGTTCGTCGCCTACGAGCAGGTGTCGTTCGTCGGGTTCTTCCTCGCGGGCCTGTTCGCGGAGGCGGGCGTCGGCCCGGCGCTGGCCGAGACGCTGTACCACTGGACGTGGTGGAGTCACGCGCTGCTCGCGTTCGGATTCATCGCGCTGATCCCCTACGCCAAGCCGTTCCACATGCTCTCGTCGTTCGCGAACGTGGTCACTCGCGACGAGAAGGCGGGCGTGCGACTCCCGGGCGTGCCCGACGACGCCGACCCGGACGAGATCGGCTACGGGTCGATCGACGACTTCTCGTGGCGACACTTGCTCGACCAGGACGCCTGTACGAAGTGTGGGCGCTGTTCGTCGGTGTGTCCCGCGAACGCGTCGGGGCGGAACCTCGACCCGCGGGACGTGATCTTGGACCTCAAACAGTACCGGCAGGACCTCGACGCCGGGCGGACGGAGGAGGTGGAGATCGTCGCCGACGGCGGCGAGAGCGTGATCGACGCGGAGTCGATGACGGCGTGTATGTCCTGTATGGCGTGTATGGACGCCTGTCCGGTGGACATCGAACACGTCTCGGAGTTCACGCAGATGAACCGCCGGCTGACGGAGACGGGCCAGATGGCCCCGGAACTGCAGGACGCGATGATGAACGTGTTCCAGAACGGCAACACGTTCGGCGACCCGGCGCGCAAGCGGCCGGAGTGGACCGAGGAACTGGACTTCGAGGTGCCGGACGCCCGCGAGGAGTCCGTCGAGTTCCTCTGGTACGTCGGCGAGTACCCCAGCTACGACGAGCGGAACCAGCGCGTCGCGCGGTCGTTGGCCCGGCTGTTCGAGCGCGCCGACGTGAGCTACGGCATCCTCTACGAGGACGAGCAACACGACGGCAACGACGTGCGTCGCGTCGGCGAGGAGGGGCTCTACGAGATGCTCGTCGAGGACAACACGGAGGCGTTCGCGAAGTGCGAGTTCGAGCGTGTCGTCACCACCGACCCGCACTCGATGAACACGTTCCGCAACGAGTACCCGGAGGTCTCGGAGTTCGACGACCCGGTCTCACACTACACCGAGGTGATCGAGGAGTTGGTGACGGAGGGTCGACTCGGGCTGACCGGGACAGAGTTGGACTACACGGCGACGTACCACGACCCGTGTCACCTCGGGCGGATGAACGACGTGTACGAGGCGCCACGCGAGTTGATCCGCGCGACCGGGGTGGAGCTCCACGAGATGCCGCGCAACCGCTCGGACTCCTTCTGCTGTGGCGGCGGTGGCGGCGGACTCTGGACGGACAACGACCAGGACACCAAACCCAGCGAGGAGCGCCTACGCGAGGCGTTGGAGGACACCGACGCGGGCGACGCCGTCGAGAAGTTCGTCGTCGCCTGTCCGATGTGCGGGACGATGTACGAGGACGGCCGCAAGACGGGGAATTACGAGGACGACATCGAGATCGTCGACATCGCCGAGTTGCTGTGTGAGGCGCTGTCCGCTCGCGGGGAGTCCGTCGTCTCCGTCGACGCCGACGCGGACGAGGGTGCCGCGGCAGCGGACTGAGTGGGTCGGTTCGCGGTTCGTCGGACGGTGGCTCCGAGTGACGGCCGCTTCACCTGATGTACTCTGGCTGCGGTACGTAGAAGTCCGTTCGGACACGATCAGTCGACGTGCGCGTCGAGATTGAAGACGGAGAATTACGCCTCCCTGAGGAGGTTCTCGATCGGTACGGCACCCAGTACGAACTGCTCGAGCGAGACGACCGACTCCTGCTCCTTCCAGTCGCGGAGGAGCCGCTCGCCGCGCTGCGCGAGGAGTTCGCCGATGTCGACGAGTCGTCCGTCGAACTCGCGGCGGGTGCGTTCGAGGAGGCGTCGGAGCAGGCCGAACGGTGAGGCGTGTCCCACGTCGGGACGTGATCGGCGGTAGCTCGGCCGACCCGCCTACACCAGTTCCGTCTCGGCCTCCGCCGACAGCGAGCCGTCGCCCGCGACGGTGACCTCGAGCGTCGAGTCGAGGCGCACGTCGGCCTCGTCGCTCGTCGTCCGCTCGAAGGTGAACGTCCCCGGGCCACACTCGGCGTCGGCCGCCCACAGCGCCGTGTAGGGTCGTACCACCGAGTCGCCGGGCGAGAGTGACACGTCGGTGAAGAACTGGACGGGATACACTTCGGCGGTCGCCGTCCAACACGGCACACCTCCACCCGTCCGATCGGTCGGCTCCGCCGGGACGAGTTCGTCGACCGGTGGGTTGGTCGCCTGGCGCTCGATCTCGGGGAGCAACAGGAGCCGCTTGCCGTCGATCGACCCCGAACTGAAGTCACTGAGTGGCGGCACGTTCCCGAACCGGACGCCGAGCGTGCGGGCCGTCCCGTTGTGGAGCCGGAGTTCGATCCGCCCGGGTGCCGAGTCGTCCGGTTGTCGCACGACCGTCGCGTCGAGCGTCGGCGACGTGTCGGTGGTCGTGGGCGTATCCGTGGACTCTGTGGCCGTGCGTGTCCCGGTCGACTCTGCCGTCGACACGGTCTGTGTCGTCGTCCCCGTCTCGGCGACGCCCGCACAGCCGGTGGTCGCGACCGCGAGCAGGCTGGCGAGTACGAGTCGTCTCTCCGTCGTCCTTCGTCCGTCTCGTTTGCGTCGCGCCACAACGACTGTGTGAGGGGGCGGCTGTCTAAAACGTACAGATTCTAAATGCGCCAGATTGGGAGAGCCGTTCGGTCGTCGTCTGGTCGCGATCCAGTTCGGCTCGAAACGTGCCCGCCGGCACGGAGGCGACGGGGAGCCTCGGACCCGGCGACCACCCGGTTGCACAACCGGCGTTCCCGCGAGTGTTGGTACTCGCCAGTGAGTTTATATCCCCACGGTGCGTGAGCCGTGGTACACAGTGACACGCCCGGTCGGTCGCCGGCGGCGCGGCGCCCGCTCGCGAGCGTGACTCACGACTCAGACAGATGACGACAGACGACACGAATCCGACGGGAGACGAACCGCGACGAGGCGAACCGAACACAGACGACCGAGACCGACCGCGAGCGGACCGCGCACGGACGGACGGCGGCCGCGACACCGGGAACGTGAGCGCACAGGGTGTGTGGGGGCGCGGACCCTCGCGGACCACACAGGCGACCGACGACGGACGATCGACGGAGACGACGGGAGACGAGACGGCGACCGACGAGAGCGACGACGACCGCACGCGTGGCTCCGAGGCGGGCACGGGCCGCGTGAGCGCACAGGGCGTTTTCGACCGCGGCCGCACGCGCTGACCGACTCCTCGCAGTACGCACCCACCGAAAGCCGACCGACCAGCGACTGCCACTCCTGCTGCTACCGGCTCTCACTCCGACCGGCACCTCCTCGGAGCACGACGAACTCGACGGGTCCACCGGACCGCGACACCTGCCGAACCCGCTCGACGGACGGGCGAGCCCCCGAAGACGGAATCCCGCCGCTTATGTAGGGTACGGTGTTAGTAGTGAAGTGATAACACCGTGATCCGACCAGTCTGTCGCCGAGTGGAGGGGGACTCCCCGTGAGTACGTTCGACCGGATCGTCGGGCAGGTGACGGCCCACAGCAAACTCGCCATCGTCGTGATGCTCGTCGTGACGGCGGGACTCGCCGTCGGTGCGAGCGAGGTGGAGTCGTCGTCGTCGCTCGACCAGTTCCAGACGGACTCGACCGAGGCGGACAAACTCGACTACATCGACGCCAACTTCTCCACGGGCGACGCGAACACCACGACCGCACAGGTGATCGTCCGCGACGAGGGCGGTAACGTCCTCGACAAGGAGACGTTACTGGACACGCTGGAGTACCAGCAGGCCATTCGGACCGACGACCGGACGGCGGACTCGCTGTCCGGCGACACGCCGACCGTCGGGGTCGCCAACGTGATCGCCGTCGCCGATCGGCGGCAGGCGGAGGGACGGGACGTGCGGCGGGTCGCGACGCGACTCCGCACACTCAACGAGAGCGTCCAGCAGCGACGGGCCGCACTGGAGGCCAACCGGACGGCGCTGCGCGAACGGCAGGCGCGACTGGAGGCGAACCAGAGTGCACTCCAGAACCGCAGCGCCCGGTTGAACGAGACGGCCGGCCAGTTGCGCGCCGGACTGACGGAGCTCCGACAGAATCCCCGGCAGAACGTCACGCGGACGTTCGCGGCCGTGCGGGCGAACAGTTCCGTCGCGCTCAACGAGACCGATCTGGGGATCTTCCGGCAGGCCGCCCGGAGTCTCCGGACGGCACGGAACCAGAGCCAGGCCGAGCGTGCCTACACCCTCGGGACCCAGGGTGTGCTCCGTGACGACTACGCCGAGGTGCGCGAGCGCGGGGCACGGCTGCGTGAACGCGGCGAGCAGTTGCAGGCGGACGCCGAGGCGCTCGAGGAACGCGGCGAGCAGTTGCAGGCGGACGCGGAGCGACTCCGCGAGCTGGCCGACGAGTTGGAGGCGGAACGGGCGGAGTTGGAGAACGCGAGCGACCTGACGCTCGACGAGCAGATCGCGCAACTCCGCGAGATGAACGAGTCGGAGGTCGACGAGACCGTCGAACTCGTGCTGGGCGAGAACGCCAGCGCGAGCGGCGGCGGCGCGTTCGGCTTCATGCCGACGAGCTACGAACCGGGTTCGACGGAGGCCGAGGCGACCATGCTCCTCGTCACGCAGAACTCCGACACGGAGTCGGCCTCGCCGGGTGCAGCCTCCGGTTCGCTGGAGGACGCCCAGTCCGCGATGCAGGAGATCGCGAGCGAGCGGGACGACGGCGTGGAGTACCTGATCTTCGGCTCCGGGATCATCAGCGAGGAGATCACCGCCTCCCAGACGGACAGCGTCCAGATCGTCGGACCGCTGGCGGCGTTGTTCGTCCTCCTGGCGCTGATCGTCGCCTACCGCGACGTGGTGGACATCCTGCTCGGCCTCGGCGGGATCGCGGCGGTGCTGGCGTGGACCTTCGGGTTCATGGGGTGGCTCGGCATCGACTTCAACCAGATCTTCGTCGCGGTGCCGGTGTTGCTGATCGGGCTGTCCATCGACTACGCGATCCACATCTTCATGCGCCACCGCGAGGAGCGCACCGCGGCGGCCGACGACGTGGGGACGCGCCGGTCGATGACCGTCGCGCTCGGCGGGGTCGGCATCGCGCTCGTGTGGGTGACGGCGACGACCGTGATCGGGTTCCTCTCGAACCTGACGAGTCCGGTGCCGCCGATCCGGGACTTCGGCGTCGTCTCCTCGTTCGGGATCACGGCCGCGTTCCTGATCTTCGGCGTGTTGATCCCGGCGCTGAAAGTCGAGATCGACGAACTGCTCGAACGCGTCGGGGTGGACCGCCGCAAGCGGGCGTTCGGCACCGGCGGCGGCGCGTTCTCGTCGGTGTTGTCCGTCGGGTCGATCGCCGCACGGCGGGCGCCGCGCGTCGTGATCGCGCTGGCGCTGATCGTGACGGTCGTCGCCGGCGTCGGCGGCACACAGGTGGACACCTCCTTCAGTCAGGAGGACTTCCTCGCCGAGCAGCCGCCGGAGTGGATGGACGAGCTCCCGGAGGAGATCAGGCCGGGTAACTACACCGCGAAGGCGAACCTCCAGTACGTCAACGACAACTTCGTCCGCGAGGACTCGCAGGCGCAGGTGTTGGTCGAGGCGGGTGACGGCAGCGTCACCGACCCCGAGACACTCGACAGGCTGGCGGACGCCGAAGACGCCGCCACGGACAGAGTGGGTGACGACGGCGTCGTGCAGGCGCTGTCGAACGGGGAGGCGGACATCCAGTCGCCGCTGGAGACGATGCAGTCCGTGGCGGCGGACAACGAGACGTTCCGGACGACGTTCGAGGCCGCCGACACCGACGACGACGGCGTCCCCGAGGAGAACGTCACCGCGGTGTACGACACGCTGTACGAGGTCGCGCCGGACCGCGCCGCGGGCGTGATCTACCGCACCGACGACGGCGCGTACGAGGCGCTGCGACTCGTCGTCTCGATCCAGGGTGGCTCCGCCGGCGCGGACGTGACCGACCAGATGCGAGAGATCGCGGACGTGGCCGACGACGGGGACGGCGGCGTCGTGGTGACGGCGACCGGCAACTCCATCCTCAACAAGATCGTCCAGGACCAACTGCTGGAGACGGTCGTCGAGAGCCTGGTGATCACACTCGTCGCCGTCTTCCTGTTCCTGATGGCGACGTACCGCGTGACGGAGGGGTCGGCGTCGCTGGGCGCGGTGACGCTGTTGCCCGTCGTCTTCTCCGTCGCGTGGATCCTCGGGACGATGTTCGTCGCGGACATCCCGTTCAACGTGTTGACGGGGACGATCACGAGTCTCACCGTCGGGCTCGGGGTGGCGTACAGCATCCACCTCTCGGAGCGGTACAACCAGGAGTTGGAGCGGACCGGCGACGTGTTCGACGCGATGGACCGCACGGTGACCGGCACCGGCGGTGCACTGCTCGGCTCGGCGGCGACGACGGCCGGCGGGTTCGGCGTGTTGGTGTTCGCCATCCTCCCGCCGCTCCAGCAGTTCGGGACGATCACGGCGATGACGATCGTCTACGCGTTCCTCGCGTCCGTGTTGATCCTCCCGAGTATGCTCGTCGTCTGGACGAGCTACGTCGGGCCGGACTGGGCGGCTGCCCAGATCCGCGGCGAAGAGCCCGACGACGGACCGGGCACCGTCCCGACCGGCGCGGCGGTGGCCGAAGCCGCCGAGACCGCCGGGACCGACGGACGTGAGAGGACGAGTGGTCCCGCCGAGCAGTCCGACGGCACACTCGGCGGTGGCACGGCGGAGGACGGCGCCACCGCGGACGCCGGGGCGACGGCGGACGGCCGGACTGCCGCAGTCTCGGAGACGCCCGCGGACACCGCGGTCTCGGAGGCTCCCGCAGACGGGACGGTGGCGGAGGCGTCCACAGACGCCGCAGCCGCCGAGCCGACGACGGACGCGACCGAGGCCGCCGACGCACGCCCGGTGGCCGGCGAGTGGGACGACGCGGAGTTCGTCCCGGCCGCGGTCGTCGCGGGCGAGCCGCACGCGCGCCGCGAGGTGGCGACGACACACGTCGCGCCAGGGTCGTCCGTGACGGCGACGATCACCGTCTCGGAGGGTGACGGGCGGTTCCTCCTCCGGGAACGGTGCGCGGGGCCGACGCTGTCGGTCGTCGAGGCGACGCCCGAGCCGGTCGACGTGTTCGAGCGCGACTCGGAGCTGGGTGTCGCCTGGGAGACGAGCGGCGAGGCGACGCTCCGCTACGAGATCCACGTCCCCGAGGACGCGGCCGACGGGACGGCCTACTCGTTGGACGGGACGCTGTCGACGGACACCGAGGACCGGACGGTCGTTGGCGAGGACACGGTCCAGGTCGTCGCGAACCTCTTCGAACGGATCGTCTCCGCGGGGACGGTGTCGGACGCGGACCTCCGACTCGCCCGCGAGCGGTACGAGGACGACTCGCTGTCGGAGGCGCAGTTCGACCGCGTCTACCGCGCGTGGCTCCGCGACGGCGGCAGCGACACGCCGGAACTCGCCGAGGGACCGACGAGTGACGACACGAGTGAGACGGACACGTCCGGAGGTGCGGGGTGACGGCGGACGACGAGACGGCCGTCGAGGGGCTGACGACGCTGGGACTCTCGACGTACGAGGCGAAGGTGTTCGTCGGGCTCCACCGGCTCGGCACCGGTAGCGCCGGCGAGGTCGCCGAGGTGACGGACGTGCCCCGCTCGCAGGTGTACGGCGCGGCCGAGGGGCTCGAAGAGTTGGGGCTGATCGACATCCAGGAGGGGACGCCCACCGAGTACCGCCCGATCTCCGTCTCGGAGGCGCGGTACGTCCTCTTCGACCGCATGAAGCGCGCGGGTGACACTGCGTTCGACCACGTCGAGGCGGTCGCCGGCTCGCACGCCGACGAGGGGGACACGGGTGAGTCCGTCTGGCGGACGGACGGCAGCGACAGCATCGCCCAGCGCGCGGCCGCCACGGTCGCGGCCGCCGACGAGCACGTGACGTACCTCCCCGCAGACGCGAGCCGACTGGAGCCGTCCGTCGTGGAGGCGCTGTCGGACGCGGTCGACCGCGGCGTGACGGTCGAACTCGCGAGCGCGGACGAGGCGGTTCGGAGTGCGGCTCGCGAGGCCGGGATCACGGTGTCGCCGGTCGACGAGACGGCGTCGCCGGACCTGAGCAGCGGTCGGGTGCTCGTCGTGGACGGTGACACGGTGTTGTTGTCCGTGCTGCCGACCGACCGGATGCCGGACGTGTCGACGGAGACCGGCTTCTGGAGCGAGGACACCGCCTTCGCACGGATCCTCGTCACGCTGCTGCGGGAGTGGCTCGACGAACACGTCGCCGTCGACGTATCCACGGCCGACGACACACACGCTGCCGACGACGCCGCCGACACACCTGTCGACGGGACATCCGGCGTCGCCGCCGACAGCACGTCCGACGCTGACAGCGACGACACACCTGTCGACGAGACATCCGCAGACGACGCACCCGTCGACAGCTGATCGGTGCGGTCGTGGCGTCGCTCGGTCGAACGGGCAAGGCTCTTGTTCACCCCTCTCACAGTACCCGTATGCGCGCACTGGTTCCGGTGGTGGTTGTGTTGGTCGCCGTCGCGACCGTCCCCGGGGTGGCGACGGCCGCGTCCGGCGGTGTGTCGGTCGCCTCGTCCGGTAGCGACACGGTGGACCGTCTCGACGGCGAGCGTGTCGCGACGGAGTCGGGCGGGGCGGCGACGTTCGAGGCGACGGCCGCGCCGCAGCGACCGGACCCGGAGAACGACACGATCGGCTGGGAGGCGGGCTACTGGTACGACGACCCGCTCCCGACCGTCGACGCGTCGGACGGGTTCAACCAGACGGAACTGGACAAGGTCGTGGCGCGGGCGATGGCACGGGTCGAACGCGTCCGGAAGTTGGAGTTCGAGCGCACCGTCCCCGTCGAGTTGCTCGGCCGGGACACCTACAGAGAGCGCTACGCGTCGGGCCCCGACGAGAACACCTCGGAGGCGTTCCGGCAGTTCGACAACGCGAAGTTCGAGGCGCTGTTCCTCATCAACGAGTCGACCGACTCACTGGAGACCCAGAGCACGAACCGCGGTGCCAGCGTCGGTGGGTTCTACAGTCCGAGTCAAGACCGGATCGTGGTCGTCAGCGAGAACACCACGCAGCCGAAACTCAGCGAGGTGACGCTGTCACAGGAGCTGTTCCACGCGCTCCAAGACCAGCAGTTCGACCTCTCGGCGTTGAACTACTCGACGCGCGAGAAACACAACGCCGCCGACGGGATCGTCGAGGGGGACGGCAACCTCGTCGACCGGCTGTACCAGCGGCGGTGTGAGGCCGAGTGGGACTGCTTCGAGGACACGAGCAACGGGTCGGGCTCCTCCGGCGGCGGGCTGGCGAACATCGGGGTCTACTTCGTGAAGTTCCAGCCGTACAGCGACGGGCCGACGTTCGTCTCGCAACTCAAGCGGGAGGGTGGCTGGGCGGCGGTCAACGCGGCCTACGAGAACCCGCCCGCGAGTACCTCGGCGGTGATCTCCCCAGAGGAGTACGGCGAGGAGGAGCCGAAGACGGTGCGACTCGCCGACCGGACGGGTGACGACTGGCAGCGCGTCCGCCCACCGGGTCGTGTCGACTACGCGGAGGTCGGGCAGGCTGGGATCGCGTCGATGTTCGCGTACCCGCTGTACGCGGCCGAGAGCGGAGAGCAGCCCCCACGGATCGTCGGCCCGCGCGAGTGGCTCAACTACACTGCGTCCGGCGAACTGTCAGACACCGACCCGCTGAACTACGGCTTCGCCGCCGCGGAAGGCTGGGCGGGCGACCGGATGCACGTGTACCGCGACGCGGACAACGAGACGGGCTACGTCTGGCGGATCGCGTGGGAGTCGCCAGAGGAGGCCGCGGAGTTCCGCGACGCGTACGCGACACTCGTCGAGTTCTGGGGTGGCGAGGCGGTCGGCGAGTCCACCTACCGGATCTCCGAGGGTGGGTTCGCGGACGCGATCCACGTCGCCGTCTCCGGCGACACGGTGACGATCACGAACGCCCCGACGGTGTCGGAACTGTCGGCCGTCCGGAGTGGCGTCTCCGTCTCGACGGACGGCACGGACGGCGAGTCGACGGCGACGCCGGACGACGGCGGTGAGGGAGCGGACGACACCGACGGCACCGACGGCACGGACGGCGAGTCGACGGCGACGCCGGCCGAGGGTGCGGACGGATCGGCGGGTGACGACCCGGCGACCACCGCACCCGTGCCCGGGTTCGGCGCGAGTGTCGCCGTGCTGGCGCTCGCGGCCGCGCTCGTCGGCCTGCTCGTACGGCGACGGCGCTGACGGCGGTCACGCGACTCTCCGCCGGGCTCTTCCGGTCCTTCGCAACCTCGCCACACCACCACCCGGAGCCACCGCTCTCTTGTCGCCGCGACACCTCCGTCCGCGCAGTGACGGAGCCACCGACGGACGACCCCGAACGGCCGACCGCAGACGGGTCGACGGCGACGCGTGAGAGGAGCGCTGCCGACGACCCGGCGAGTGCGACCGCTCACGCCCCGGGGAGCGTGACACTCGCGTTCGCGCCGGTCGCGGACGGCACCGGCTCGCGCGGGATCAGTCTCGCCACCGCGGACGGGGTGACGGCGACGGTGACGCCCGCCGCCGAGACGGCGGTGACGCTCGACGGGACGACGACGACGTTCGAACCGGTCGCGGGTGTCCTCGACGGACTCGGCGTCGACGCACACGTCGCGCTCGAGGCCGCGACACCCGTCGGCGCGGGGTTCGGAGCCAGTGGCGCGGCGACGCTGGCGACGGCGCTCGCGGCCGACGCCGCGTTCGGACTGGACCGCGACCGCGCGGCGCTGGTCGAGGCGGCACACCGCGCGGAGGTCGCCGCCGGCACCGGGTTGGGCGACGTGTTCGTCCAAGACCGTGGTGGGATGGCCTACGACGTGGGCGACGGCCGCCAGCGCCAGGGCCGGACCGACGAGGTGTGGTACGCCTCCCACGGCGGCGTGGCGACGGCGTCGGTACTCGACGACGAGGCGGCGCTCGACCGCGTCCGCGAGGCGGCCGCCGAGACGTTCGCCGCGTTCGACCCCGCGGCACCGCTGTCGGCGACCGTCACCGAGGCGTGGCAGTTCGCTCGTCGCACCGGACTGGCGACCGAGTGGGTCCGCGAGACGGTCGACCGCGTCGAGGCCGCCGGCGGCGTCGCGACGATGGCGATGGTCGGCGAGACCGTCGTGGCCGTCGCCTCGCCCTCCGACGAGGACCGCTCGTCGGGCGACGGCTGGCCCCCGGACGACTTCTCTCGGACGCAGATCGCCGACACCGGCGCACGTGTGCTCGACCGACCCTGAGACCGGCGCAGACGTGCCCGACTCGCACGGAGACCGGCGCACGTGTGCTCGACCGGCCCTGAGCCGGCGCGGCACGGAGACGTGTCCGCTCGCCCGCGAGAGTGTCCCAAACGCTTTACCCGGGGACGGCGGAACCGGCTGGTATGGCTGCGATATCGCTGTCCGGCGTCACCAAGCGGTACGGCGACGTGACCGCCGTCCGCGAGTTGGACCTCACGGTCGAGTCCGGGGAGATCTACGGATTCCTCGGACCCAACGGGGCCGGCAAGTCGACGACGATCAACATGCTGTTGGACTTCGTCCGCCCGACGCAGGGGACGGTCGAGGTGCTCTCACACGACGCCCAACGGGAGCCGACGCGAGTCCGCGAACGGATCGGCGTGCTCCCGGAGGGGTACGACGTGTACGACCGCCTCACCGGACGGAAACACGTCGAGTTCGCCATCGAGTCGAAAGACGTCGACGCCGATCCGGACGCGCTCCTCCGGCGGGTCGGCCTCGACGGCGACGGCGACCGGAAGGCCGGCGACTACTCGAAGGGGATGCGCCAACGACTCGTCCTCGCGATGTCGTTGGTCGGTGACCCGGAGCTGTTGATCCTCGACGAGCCGTCGACGGGGCTCGACCCGGAGGGAGCAAAGGAGATGCGGGAGATCGTCCGCGAGGAGGCGGAGCGTGGCACGACGGTGTTCTTCTCCTCGCACGTGCTCGGCCAGGTCGAGACCGTCTGTGACCGCGTCGGGATCATGCGCGACGGGCAGTTGGTCGCCGAAGACAGCATCGAGGGGCTGCGCGAGGCCGTCGGCGAGGGCGAACGCCTCGTCGTCACCGTCGAGTCCGCGACGAGCGAGCAGGTCGCGGCCGTCGAGGCACTCGACGGCGTCTCGGCCGCCGAGACGGACGGCGGGACGGTGACGGTGTCGTGCGACCCGGACGTGAAGACGACCGTCGTCTCCACGCTCGAAGACGAGGGGATCACGGTGACGGACTTCACGACCGAGGAGTCCTCGCTGGAGGACCTGTTCCTCCACTACGCGAGCGGCGGCGACGCCGCCGAGACGGCCGGGACGAGTCCGAGCGGCACCGACGGCTCCGAGGAGGTGACGGCAGAGTGACCGTCGAAGTGATCGCGAAGAAGGACTTCGAGGACGCGGTGCGGTCGTGGTGGGTACTCGGGTTGACTGCGCTGTTCGTGGCGTTCGCGGCCGCCATCATGGCGATCGGGTCGCAGTTCCTCGCGAACGAGGGGAACACGTTCACCTCGGACGCGGTCCTCGGGTTCATGAACGGTGGGTTCACGACCTGGTTCGTGCCGTTGATCGCGCTGGTAGTCGCGTACAACGCGGTCGTCGGCGAACGCGAGTCGGGGTCGTTGAAGCTCCTCCTGTCGTTGCCCCACTCGCGGGCGGACGTGGTCGCCGGGAAGGTGATCGGCCGGAGTGCGGCCGTCGGCTTCCCGCTGTTCGTCGGCTTCCTGGTCCCGGCACTGATCGCGGCGATCGGGCCGTTGGCGTTGAGCCCGCTGACCTACGTCGGCTACCTGCTGTTGATGATCGTGTTGGCGACCGTCTACGTCGCCATCGCCGTCGGGTTCTCGGCGGCGGTCGGCTCGGGGAAACTCGCCGTCGGTGGCGCGATCGGCGTCTACTTCGTGTTCACGGTCGTGTTCGGGGGTGTCAGGACCGCGCTCCCGTTCGTGCTCGGGATCGGCGGCGGGCCCGACTGGCTGCCGATCCCGGTCGGTGACCTCCAGTTGCTGATGCAGTTGCTCAACCCGAGTGGGGCGTTCAAGATCGTCTCGAGTGAGTTCCTCGCCGGGAACCTCTTCGCGCAGAGCGTCGAGGCCGGCCAACAGGCGTTCCAACTCTCGACGGAGTTGGCCGCCGTCGTGATGCTGGCCGCCTGGATCCTGCTGCCGCCGCTACTGGGGCTGTTGCGCTTCGAGGCGGCAGACCTCTAAGGATCGAGGCGGGCGGCTTTCGCACTTCGAGGCGGGCGACCTCCGACGCGGGCTCGTCGCGCGAGCGCCCCGACGGAGTGTCCCGACGACTGTCACCACCCGCGAACACGCGGCAGCCTCGGCCCGGAGAGAAAGGCCTATCCACGCGACCACCCCGACGAGTAGACGAACGACCACCGACGACGCTCCCGGCCGACCACTGTCGACCACTCCCTGTCGACCCACGACCACACTACCCGTCGACCCACGACCACACTACCCGTCGACCCACGACTACCACACCACCTGTCGACCTACGACCACCACACTACCCACAGATGAGAGTCGCCGACACAGTCCCGGAGTTCGCCGACGCCTTCGAGTTCGAGGAGTTCAACCGGATGCAACGCGAGGCGTTGCCGGCCGTCTTGGAGTCCGACGACAACGTCGTCGCGGCCGCGCCGACCGCCTCCGGCAAGACCGCGCTGGCGGAGTTGGCGATCTGTCGGACCCTCCAGCGGGGTGGCACCGCCCTGTTCCTCGCGCCGCTGCGTGCACTCACGACGGAGAAGGAGTCCGAGTGGGAGCGGTTCGAGTCGTTGGGCTACTCCGTCTACGTCGTCACCGGGGAACGCGACCTCGACCCGCGGCGGGCCGAGCGGGCGGACATCCTCGTGATGACCCCGGAGAAGGCCGACTCCGCGACGCGGAAACACGAGTCGGCGCGGTACAGCTTCGTGACGGACGTGGACTGCGTGGTGATCGACGAGGTTCACCTGCTGGACTCCGAGAAACGCGGCTCCGTGTTGGAGGTGACCGTCTCGCGGCTCCGTCGACTGTGCGACCCCCGGGTGATCGCGCTGTCGGCGACGATGAAGAACGTCGAGGACGTGGCCGACTGGCTCGACGCGCCGCCGTCGGCGACGTTCCAGTTCGGCGACGACTACCGACCCGTCGAGTTGGAGACCGGCGTGAAGACGTACACCCACGGGGAGAACTCCTTCGCGGACAAGTACCGCCGGCTCTACCGCGCGCTGGATCTGGCGGAGCCACACGTCCGCGAGGACGGGCAGGCGCTGGTGTTCGTCGCCTCTCGCCAGGACGCGGTGATGGCCGCGAAGAAGGCCCGCGACGAACTCGCCGAGCGGGACGTGCCGATGGGTGCTCGCGGCGACTACGACCTCCACACGGACGCCCAGGAGTTGGACAACGACACACTCCGGCAGTCGATCCCCGACGGGGTCGCCTTCCACCACGCCGGGTTGTCGACACACGACCGCAACGCCGTCGAGGAGTGGTTCCGCGAGGGGACCGTCGGCGTCCTCTTCTCCACCTCGACGCTGGCGTGGGGGGTGAACCTCCCGGCGCGGTGTGTGGTGATCCGCGACACGAAGTACCACGACCCCCTGGAGGGGGACGTGGACGTGAGCCCCTTGGACGTGCTCCAGATGCTCGGGCGCGCCGGGCGGCCGGGGTACGACGACGTGGGGTACGGCTGGGTCGTGTGTGACCGGTCGGAGGCGGACAAGTACCGCTCGCTGTTGCGGGAGGGCAAGGAGATCGAGTCGCGGCTCGCGGGGCAACCCGGCGCGGCGGCCGGCGGGCCGAACGGGGACCGCGGGGGCGACGACCCGTCCGGCGCCGGGGGGCGTGCGACCGGCGACTTGGAGGCACACCTCAACGCCGAGATCGCGCTGGGCACCGTCGGCGGGTTGGAAGACGTGATGGACTGGCTGGAGACGACGTTCTACTACGTCCGCGCTCGCTCGCGGCCGGAGGCGTACGGCTTCTCGGATCTGCGCGAGCGCGTCCGCGGGACCGTCGACTCGCTCGTCGGTCGCGGGTTCGTCGAGACGGACGCGAACCTGGGGCTGGAGCCGACCGCACTCGGACGGCTCGCCTCGGACTACTACCTCCGACTGGACACCGCAGAGCGGTTCCGGCGGCTCGCCGAGCGCGACCGGATCGACGAGGCGGCCGTGTTGCGCGCCGTCGCGACGGCGACGGAGTTCGACTCGGTCTCGGCGCGCAGTTCGGAACGCGACGCCGTCGACACCGTGTTGTCCGGTGGCGCCGCTCCCGTCTCCGACGTCGACGGCGCCGGATCCGCTTCGGCCTCGGCGACCGACGAGTTGGACGACGGCGAGCGGAAGGTGCTCGCGATCCTGCGGGCGTCCGTCGCGGACGCCGTGCCGAGCGACCTGCGGTCGGACGCGTGGGTGATCCGCCAGAACGCGACGCGGCTCCTGTCGGCGCTGCGGGAGTTCTGCGAGGAGTTCGCCGGCCCCCGGGCGGCGAACCTCGTCCGGCGCGTCACGGCCCGCGTGGAACACGGCGTCCCGGCCGACGCGGTCGGACTCACGGCCGTCGAGGGGATCGGCTCGGGGCGTGCCGACACGCTCGCGGCTGCGGGGGTCGAGACGCCCGGCGACGTGGTCGACGCGGGCGTGTCGACGCTGACGGGTGCCGGACTGACGGCCGGCGTCGCCGAGCGGGTGCTCGACCAGGCCGGCGACTGCCCCCGCGCGAGTGTCGCGTGGGGGTCGTTCCCGGAGACGGTCGGCGCGGGCGAGAACGAACTCTGCGAGGTGACGGTGCGGAACCGCGGCGGTGCCGCCCGCGCCGGTGTCCGCGTCACCGCCAACGGGGTCGAGATGCACGCGAAGACGCTGTACCTCGACGGTGAGACGACCGTCCCGGTGGCGGTGTTCGGCTCGCCCGAGACGGAGGAGGTGACGTACACCGTCGAGGTGGTGTACCCCGAACGGCCGCTCTTGCCGCAGTGCGACTCTCGCACCGTCTCGGTCGAGTGAGTCTCACGCTCGACTCGTGGGAGGTCCCTCGACGTTCTCGACGTGACTCCGGGGTCTACTCGCCGGACGTGGCCGCCGAGACGGCCGTCCAGAGGGCGTCGGCACTCTCGACGACCTCGTCGGCGGGCGAGAGGTCGCTGTCGGCGTTGTGCTCGTCGCGGTAGGCGATCACCCACGCGCCGGCCCGTGCACCGGCGCGGACGCCGTTCGCGGAGTCCTCGACGACCACCGTCTCCGCGGGTGCCACGCCGAGATCCTCCATCGCCGCCTCGTACACGCCCGGTTCCGGCTTGCTCGGCCCGTCGTACTCGTCGGCCGACCGGACGCGGTCGACGGCGAGGTCGAACCGCTCTAGGACGGTGTCGATCCAGTCCGTCGGCGACGAGGAGACGACGGCCGTCGCGACGCCACGCTCGTGGAGGTCGGCGAGAGCGTCGCTCGTCCCCGGGAGCAGACGGACTTGTTCGCCGTAGAAATCGGTACACCGATCACTCATCAGAACGGAGACTCGGGTATGCGACACCGCGAAGTCGAGGTTGAGGCGGAGTACGTCGGCCGGATGGAGACCGGGGCGGACTGGCGCGAGGAGATCGAGGCGCTGGCCGCCGCCGAGTCGGTCGACGCCGGCTGGTTCACGGCGATAGGTGCGGTGCGGGCCGCGGAGGTGTGGTTCTACGACCAACGCGAGCAGGAGTACCGCGCCGTCGAGTTCGACGAACCGTTGGAGGTCGCGGCCTGCGTCGGCAACGTCTCGCTGCTCGACGGCGAGCGGTTCGCCCACACTCACGCCGTCCTCTCCAGAGAGAACGGGCAGGCCCTGGCGGGCCACCTCGACAGCGCGCGGGTGTTCGCGGGGGAGGTCCACCTCCGGGCGTTCGCCGAGCCGCTGGAGCGGACCCACGACGAGCGGACGGATCTGGACCTCTGGCTGAACGACTGATCGACCAGAACCGCTGGATTGCGGCGCTCCGCGACCCGCTCGATCGTCCCGACGACGGGCGGACCCGCACTCACCCGCGACGGCGATCGACGCGGGAACCACTGCCCCTTTCACCGCCCCGCCGAAACGGGAGACGATGAGTGACCGCCGGGTCGCGCTCGTCGGTGACGACGGATCGGTCGCGAGCGCCGCTCGTGACGCCGGTGTGACGGTCACCGCGAGTGTCGCCTCGCTCGGCAGCCCCGCGATGGTCGACACTGCGACCCCACTGCCGTCGCTCCCGGTCGACGACGAGACGGACGAGGCTGACGAGACGGACGAGGTTGACGAGACGGACTGGGCGGGTCGCACGACGCCCTCTGGGACCCAGCTCCCGCTCGACGAGTCGAGCCTCGACGCGATCGTCGCCGTCGGGGAGCGGGCGCTGTGCGAGACGCTCCGGGCCGCCCCAGGTGTGCCGGTGCTCCCCGTGGCCGTCGCGGGCGAGGAACCGCCGGAGGCGACGGCCGAGACGACTGCGACGGACGGCGACCCGATCGAGACGGCGCCCTCGACCGCACTGTCGGCGTTCGCGTCGGGCGCGGTGCGGACGGTCGACCACCGCCCGGTGACGGTGTCGGTCGACGGGACGGCCGTCGGCGTCGCCGTGCTCGACACGGGGTTGGTGACGAGCGAGCCGGCGCGGATCTCCGAGTACTCTGTCCACGACGGGGACCGCCACGTCGAGACGGTCCGTTCGGACGCGATCGTCGTCTCGACGCCGCTCGGCTCGCGCGGTTACGGACGCGCGGCCGGCGGCCCGGTGTTGGCGCCCGGGACGGGGCTCGCGGTCACACCCGTCGCGCCCTTCGCGACCGCGGCGAGTCCGCAGGTGTTGCCCGAGACGGTCCGGCTCTGCGTCGAACGCGACGAGGGAGACGTGTCGCTGCTCGTCGACGACAGGGCCGTGGGCCGCGTCCCGCCCGAGACGCCGGTCCGTGTCGTGCCACGTGATTCCGTGGCGGTGGTGGTGCCGACGGAGGGGTGAGAGCCGAGACACGACTGCGGTGTCGACGATGACAGGTGGGAGAGAACCGTGGGGTGTCTCGCCCGAGACGTGCGAATCCGACACACGGCGCCAGCGACGGCCGAGTGATTGGAAACCTTCTAATGAGTCAACGACAGACGTGCGGGTATGAGCACGGTTCCACTCGCGTTCCCGTTCCCGGTGGGAGCGTTGGAGAGCGTCTCCGGGCAGTTGCCGTACGTCGTGATGGCGCTCGTCGTGGTGAACTTCGTCACCAGGTTCCTCGCCCACCGCACTCACGTCGCGCAGGCGGCCGCCGGCGACGACGACGAGGAGCTGTCGCGGTACCGCCCACACGAGGCGAGCAACGTCCTCCTCCTGTTGGCGTCGTTGGCGTTCCTCGTCGTCGAGCCCCACGGCGGGATGGTGATGTCCGTCCTCGTCCTCGGGCTGTTCCTCACGGACTTCTTCGAGTACGAGTCGCGCCGCGTCGAGGCACGCAACGATCTCACGGTCGAACAGCCGAAGAGTTCGCTCGTCGCCTCGGGCTTGGTGTTCCTGTACGCCGGGTTCCAGTCGCTGTTCTTCGTCGTCCAGCCGATCTGGAACGCCATCGTCTGACGGCCGCGGACACAACCTACTTCTCGCCACACGGCGTCGTCGGGGACGTGCCACGCCGACTGCACCGCCGCGACGGAGCGAGTGGGACCGGAGCACCGACCATCACCGTCGGAACCGACCCGAGGTGGGTCGCGTGACGGAGCCGCCGGCGACACCCGCGGCGACGGAACTGCGTGACGTGACCGTCGAGTTCGCCGAAGCCGCCGAGTTCTCGCGGTACGGTGGGGTCGTTCGACTCCACGACAGCGGCTGGGTGGAGGTCCCGGAACTCCGCCGTCTGTTCCCGCCGGACGCCGTCGACGAGATCAGGTACTGAGACCTCCTCCGGTGCGGGGATCGTCACCACACGCCGGTGTTCCGACGATCCGGCACGGCCCCGTGTGGATTCGTCCCAGAGCCGGGCACGCCCAAAAGATACTTATTTCGTACCCGATCAACCCAGGGTGCGCGCCGTGAGGCGCGGTCCCCGGCACCGTGCCGGGCAGCTAGCACATGGTCGGGCTGGCATCCCACACCACTGCCTTCTGCACACGACACGAGACCACGAGCCACGGAGCCGTCGGGCGAGACGGCCGTCTCCGATCGGCGGTGACGCGCTCTGACGAGCGACGGTCGCTCGCGGGCGACGGTCTCCGATGAGCGACGGTACTACTCTGCGAGCGACTCGTAGGTGTCGCGGACTGTCTCGGCGAGGAGTCCGTCGCGTCTGAAGACGACGTAGACGACGACGAACGCGCCGTCGACTGGACGCAGGACGAACACCTCCCGCGGCGGAAGACCGTCGGTCTCGGACACCGCGTCCCCACCACGCTCCGTGCCGTCACCGGCCGCGGCCGTCGCGTCCTCGTCGGCTTGCTCCGTGCGGTCTCCGGCAGACTGCTCCTCGTCGCCACTGGCGGCCGTCTCCTCGTCCGCCTGTGGGAGTCGCGAGGCGAGACTGCCGGCCGCGAACGACCCACCGTCGGAGCCCCCCACTCTCCCCGCGCCCGCAGCCTCGGCTCCTCCCTCCCTCTCATCCTCACCCTCGTCGCCCTCGCGCGCGGCCGCAGCCTCGTCGACACGCTCGACGAGTGGGTCGATCGGCCGGCGACCGCTCCGGAACTCGTGGAACACGTCCCGGCCCGCGGGGTCGCCGAACACGTACAACGAACCGTTCGGCTCGCCGTCCGTGTCGCGGGTGACGCGAGCGTTCACGGCGTCGCCGTCGCGGCGTGCCGCCTCCCACGCGTCGCGTGCGGCTTCGAACAACCCCTCGACCTCGTCGGCGAACCGGAAGCGTGTGCGCCGCTCGACGGACAGCGTCTCGAAACTCGCGGTCGCGTCCGGGCCGGTCCAGTCCAGCGTCGCGGCCACGCGGTTCCCCGTCTCCAACTCGGCGACGGTCTCCGCGAGCGCCCCCTCGTAGCCGTCTGCGGCCACGACGACCGGCTCGTACGCCTCCGCGGGGTCGTCCGTCTCCGCACAGTCGATCAACACGAACGCGGATTCCCCGTCGCGGGTGATCCGGGCGTGGACGCGGTAGCGCCCGGGAGTGTCGTCGGTCATGCTACCTGGTCGGCGCCGCGCGGACAAACTGGTGTCGCTCCCGTCGCCGGGTCGCGACACCCACACTCTCGCCGCCGCCCGGCGACACCCACCTCTCCCCGTCACGTCCGCGACGACGGCGCGAGTCCACTCCCGTCGTTTCAACCTTCGGACGAGCGACGCGACGCCGCCGCCTTGTCCCGCCGTTTCACTTTCACTCTGCTGTTAACGGGGGTTTATGTGTCGTCCCGCACCAGAGTATGGTACGATGGCAGACGACGACCTCGAAGCCCTCCCGGGCGTCGGCCCGGCGACGGCGGACAAACTCGTGGACGCAGGATTCGAGACGTACCAGAGCATCGCGGTCGCCAGCGCGGGCGACCTGGCGAACACGGCCGACATCGGCGACTCGACATCGGCAGACATCATCCAGGCGGCCCGCGAGGCCGCGGACGTGGGTGGGTTCGAGTCCGGCTCGACCGTGCTCGAACGACGCCAGCGGATCGGGAAGCTCTCCTGGCAGATCGACGAGGTGGACGAGCTCCTCGACGGCGGGCTGGAGACGCAGTCGATCACCGAGGTGTACGGCGAGTTCGGCTCCGGGAAGTCGCAGGTGACACACCAGATGTCGGTGAACGTCCAGCTCCCGCCGGAACACGGCGGCCTGGGCGGCGGCGCGGTGTTCATCGACTCCGAGGACACGTTCCGGCCCGAACGGATCGACGACATGATCCGCGGGCTCGACGACGAGATCCTCGCCGACGAGCTGGAGCGGCGCGAGATCGAGGGCGAGCCGGGCGACGAGGAGACGATGCAGGCGCTGTTGGAGGACTTCCTCGACCACATCCACGTCGCGAAGGCGTTCAACGCCAACCACCAGATGCTGCTGGCGGAGAAGGCCGAGGAACTCGCCGCGGACGCCGAGGACACGGAGTACCCGGTGAAGCTGCTGTGTGTCGACTCGCTGACGGCCCACTTCCGCGCGGAGTACGTCGGCCGGGGTGAACTCGCTGAACGGCAACAGAAGCTGAACAAACACCTCCACGACCTCGACCAGGTCGGGAACCTCCACAACGCCGCCGTGCTGGTGACGAACCAGGTCGCCTCGAACCCGGACTCGTACTTCGGGGACCCGACTCAGCCAATCGGTGGGAACATCCTGGGTCACAAGTCGACGTTCCGGATCTACCTCCGGAAGTCGAAGGGTGACAAGCGGATCGTCCGGCTCGTCGACGCGCCGAACCTCGCCGACGGCGAGGCCGTGATGCGCGTCGAGGACGGCGGTCTGATGCCGGAGTAGGGCCCGCCGACGAAGGGGCACACCGTCCGGCCCGACGCCGACGGGCCGTGTCTCGTCGCGTGTTCTAGCGAGCCACACCGACCACTCCCACGGTCGGAGTCGAAAGCACGACGTGGTCTCGACGCTATCACAGTACGGACGCCGTCTACCGACTCGTCGTCGCTTCACCGTGCCGTGCCCACTCGATCGCCCTCTCGAAGTCGTCGAACGTGGCTATCTCGGCACCCTCGATGTCGTACTTGGCCTTCAGTGACATCGCCTTGATCCGCTCTGCACACAGGGCAGCACGCTGGAAGTTCGGGAGCCGTGCCGACTCCTGTGCGGCGGCTTCCCAGACTTCGAACGCGTCCTTCGAGAACGGGTCCGTGATGTTCACCAAGTCTGCACTCGCGACGACGTCTTCCTCGTATCTGTCGACGATCTCCCCGTACGCAGCACCTGCGTAGTCGAACGCCTCCATCGGCATCTCCTCGTGGAACCGTCCGACGACGACACCGTCCTGGTACTCGATGCTCCAGTGGTCACCTTCTCTGCGCATAGTCTGGCCGATGTGATCATTTATGAAGAAACTTCTGAATGGTACATACTACGAGGAGTTCAATCACGAACGGAGAGTCCGAAAGTGTGTGAACCCTCTCCCGTTCGTTCTCACTCTCCGCTACTCCTCGGTCTTCGTCACGTCCAGATCTTCGATGTCGCCCTCGTGGAGCTTCGCGCCGTCTTGGGCCACCTGTCGAGCCAACACGGCACACTTGATCCGCATCGGAGAGATGTCGACCCCGAGCATCTCCGTCACGTCGTCGCGGTCCAACTCCTCGAGTTCCGCGAGCGTCATCCCGTGGAGTCGCTCCGACAGCATCGAGGCCGAGGCCTGCGAGATGGCACAGCCGTCGCCGGAGAACACCACCCGCTCGATCGTCTCCCCGTCGTCGGCCAGGCGCACGTCGACGGTGATCGTGTCGCCACACGAGGGGTTCTCGCCGGTGTGCGAGAAGTCCGGCTCCTCCAGTTCTCCGTAGTTGCGCGGGTTCTTGTAGTGGTCGAGGATCTGCTGTCTGTACATGTCCGAGCCGCCACCGATACCCATAGTGTCTGGAGTTGGGTCGTCTGGCGCAAAAGGATTCCGGGGAGGGCCCACTTCGTCGTGTCTCGGGAGAGGCAACGTCGTCGTGTCTCGGGAGAGGCAACGTCGTCGCGTCCGTGGTGCGTCGACTCCGTCGTGTCTGTGGTGAGGTCCACTCCGTCCCGTCTGTGGTGCGTCGACTCCGTCCCGTCTCCCTCGTGGTGAGCGTGCGGTGTCGGCGCCGACGGGCCTCGGGAGCCTCCGCCCGCCGCCCAACCTCTTTGTCGGCGACGCCCCTACGAGTGGTACCACGACCGGGCCCGCCACCGGGACCCGGCGTCGCGACACCACCCATGACACTCTGGCTACTCGGCAACCAACTCTCGGTCGACGCCGCACCGCTCGCGGGCGAGGACGAGGTGCTCATGATCGAGGCGTACGACTTCGCCGACCGACTCCCGTACCACCCGTACAAGTTGACGCTCGTCTTCTCCGCGATGCGTCACGTCCGCGACCGGCTCCGTGCGGACGGCTACGACGTGACGTACCTGCAGGCGGAGTCGTTCGCGGCGGGGCTCGCGGAGTACGCCGCCGCCGCGCCGGACGACGACCTGGTCCTACAGCGACCCGCCGCACACCGTGCCGGCGAACGACTGCAGGACCTCGCCGCCGACGCCGGCCTCACGGTGACCCTCGTCGAGAACGACCTGTTCCTCACCACCCCTGCGGAGTGGGACGAGTGGGCCGCGGACCGCGGCGACACGTACCGACAGGAACACTGGTACCGCCACGTCCGCCGGGAGACCGGCGTGTTGATGGACGACGGCGACCCCGTCGGCGGGGAGTGGAACTACGACGACGACAACCGCGAGACGCCGCCGGACGACTGGGAGCCGCCCGCGCTGGCGACGTTCGAGCCCGACGAGATCACCCGCGAGGTCCACGCGATGGTCATCGAGCGGTACGACC
Source organism: Halobaculum sp. MBLA0147 (assembly GCF_041361345.1). Classification (NCBI taxonomy): domain Archaea; kingdom Methanobacteriati; phylum Methanobacteriota; class Halobacteria; order Halobacteriales; family Haloferacaceae; genus Halonovum; species Halonovum rutilum. The sequence goes on from NZ_JBGKAD010000001.1 coordinate 2,649,272, forward strand.
ACCTCTGGGGGAACCACGAGTTGGACGAGTTCTGTTGGCCGGTCACCCGCGCGGAGGCGCTCCAGGCGCTGGAACAGTTCGTCGAGGTGCGACTCCCCGCGTTCGGGCCGTACCAGGACGCGATGGTCGAGGGGGAGTGGGCTCTGGACCACTCGCTGTTGTCGCCGGCGATCAACCTCGGGCTACTCGACCCGATGGAGGTGGTCGAACGCGTCGAGACCGCCTACGAGGAGCGCGGCGTCGAACCCGGTGCGCCGGCCGAGGCGGTGACCCGCGAGGGGACGATCCCGCTCAACAGCGTCGAGGGGTTCGTCCGGCAGATCCTCGGCTGGCGGGAGTTCATGCGACACGTCTACCGGGAGGCGATGCCGGAGTTGGCGGAGACGAACCAGTTGGACGCGACCCGCGAGTTGCCGGAGCTGTACTACAGCGGCGAGACGGAGATGACCTGCATGTCGGAGGCGGTCGGACACGTCTGGGAACGGGGGTACGCCCACCACATCGAGCGGCTGATGCTGTTGGCGAACTTCGCGACGCTGTACGGCGCGGACCCGCACGAACTCGACGAGTGGTTCCACTTCGGGTTCGTCGACGCCTACGACTGGGTGACGACGCCGAACACCGTCGGGATGGGGTCGTTCGCGACGGACGTACTCTCCTCGAAGCCGTACGCCTCCTCGGCGAACTACGTCAACGATATGAGCGACCACTGCTCGTCGTGTGCCTACTACCACACGAAGACGACGGGTGAGGGCGCGTGTCCGTTCAACAGTCTCTACTGGGACTTCCTGAAGGAGAACGAGGCGGTGCTCCGCGGCACCGGCCGGATGGGACTGATGTACAACCACGTCGACGGGAAGGACGACGAAGAGTGGGCCGCCATCCGCGAGCGGGCCGACGAGGTGCGGGCGATGGCCCGCGACGGGGAGTTGTGAGGACGGGCGGACGACACCGAGTCGACTCTCGACGCCCGCACCGGGGACCCCCGCAGCGCATCACTCGACAGGTGGGTTCCGGAACAGGCCGTCGGCCATCGCGCCGGTCGCGACGACGGTGCCGGTGCCGGCGACCAGCCCCGTCGGCGCGGCGGTCACGCCCCCCAAGACGACCGCCAGCAACCCCACCCCGATCACCGCCAACAGTGCGTCGGGACGCGCGATGCCTGTCTGGGACACGCTAATGAGATGTAATTACAGGTAGGAGTATCTTGTGGACGCGCCCGGCCGGTGGGACCGCCGTCGCGTCGGGCCCCTCGCCCGGGGGTCGACTCTCTCGACGGGCTGAGGATGTCGTCGGTGTCAGGCCGTCGCGCCGACGAACGGCGCTACGTCGGCGACGATCTGGTCGAGGTCGAACTCGTCCTCGTCGGCGTCGAACAGCAGTTCGTCGTCGGCACGGACCTCGAAGACGCCGCCGTCGCCGGTGACGAGTGCGACCTCGTCGAGTTCGAGACCGTACTCCTCGAGGATCGCGGCCTGGACGGACTGTGCACGCTCCAACATCCCACACGGGACGCAGTACTCGATCTCGACTGTCGTCATAGACGGGCGTACAGTAGAGCCGTGGGTGCAAAGCCGTGGCGGTGGCGGCCAGCCGGGTGGCGACTCCGTGTCACGGCGAGGATCCGACGTCCAGACGACGACTCGGCACCCAGACGACGACGCGACAGTTCGACCGAGCGACGACGCGGCCGTCCCGTCGTCGCGGAGAGCGGAACACCTAACCCGTCGCCAGCCCCCGGTCCGGACGTGAGTGGGAGCGACGACGGCGCACGCCTCCAGCCACGGCGGGTGCTGATCGGTGGGTTCTCGGTGTTGGCCGCGGTCGCCGGCTACCTCCTCGTCCGGCTGGTCGTCGCGACGCAGGGACTCGACCGCGCGTTGACCATCGTCGCGATGCCCGCGTTCGGCGCGCTCGGCGTCGTCGGCTTCGTCGTGTTGATCGCCGGTGTCGTCCCGAGCGAGCGCCGGCAGGCGAGCGACGGGGAGTGAGTCGCCGCGTGGCGTGAGCCGCCGGCACGACCCTCGCCGGGGGTGGGTTCGACGTCGACCCGTCGCCACGAACGGGTGCGTTTTTGTGGCTCTCCGTCGAGCCACGGCGTGTGAGTGGACTCGTCTTCTTCCGGACGACCCAGCGGGACTGCGTCGTGGAGTGGTACACCGAGACGGTCGGGGCCGAGGTGTGGCTCGAACAGCCCGGCTGCACGATCCTCGAGTACGACGGGTTCCGGATCGGGTTCTGTGACGCCGACGAGCAGGGCACCGGTACGGAGACGGAGGGGATCGTCACCTTCGTCTACGACGACCGCGCGGGCGTCGACGCCGCCCACGAGCGGGTCGGCGACGCCGCCCGCGAGGCGCCACACGTCAACGAGCGCTACGAGATCTACCAGTTCTTCGCCGACGATCCGGACGGCCGTACGACGGAGTTTCAGACGTTCCTGCACGAGACCCCGGACGAGTAGCCGACCGACAGTCGAGGGTTCACCCGACCGTTCGTCCGAGTTGAACGGCCCGAGTCACCCCTCGCGCTCGGCGCCCGTCGCCTCGCGTCTGACCGTCGAGTTCTCGTCGATCAGGTAGGTGAACGACTGCGTGAACCAGTCGGCGTGGAGCTCCGTCGGACTCGCGGTACCGTCCGTCGGGCCACCGGTGTTCGAGTAGGCGGTGCAGGTGACGACCGCCTTCCAGCCCACGTCGACGCGCTCGACGGTGTCGACCTCACAGTCGGCCGACACGTCGGAGTACTCGTCGTACCACAGCGCGTTGTACACGTACCGGTACTCGAACGTCCGCGCGTAGCGCCGGACCGTCTCCGCGGTGAGTTCCGACGGCCGTTCTGGCGCGACCTTCGGCCCCTCGGGGAGCGAGACCGTCTCGTTCGGGAGCGGTGTCGCCGGGCCGGCGACGGGCGTGTCCGTCGGACTCTCCGCGGGCGAGCCGTCGGGTGTCGTGTCCGCGTCGTCGGGTGGTGGGGTCTGCGTGGGCGAGTCGGTCCCGGGCGAACCGGTGGCCGTCGCGCTCGTGTCCGTATCGCTCGGCGCGGTGCCGGGCGTGGCGACACACCCGGCCGTCGCGACCGCCAGCGCGACGGCGAGGACGGCGAGTGTCGCTCGACGCACCGCGCCGTGGGGTGCGAGTCCGTCGTGGAGGGCCATCGCCTGCGTCGTCTCCTCCTCGTGGTAAACGTCTTCTGTGCTTGTTGTCCCGGGGAGCGCCGCACGCGCCGCGGGAGCTAAACCGGCGGGGACCGGACGGACCGGTGTGATCGTCGTCGTCACGAGCGACTTCGCGTTGTACCACGCAGCCGTCTCCGAACTCCGGGACCGCGCCGCGACGTTCACCACCGCGGAGCCGGGCGAGCCGCTCCCGGAGCGGGCGGAGGTAGTGCTGTCGGCGGCCGAGGACGGCGTCTCCTACCCCGAGGCGGGCGTCGAGCACGTCACGACGACCGCCGACACGGCTCGCGAGGGTGTCGCGGAGGCGATGGGGCTGTTGCGCGGCGACGACGCGCGGACCGTCGTCGGCGTCGACCCTGGCGAGCGGCCCGGCATCGCCGTGTTGTCCGGCGACACCGTCGTCACGGCTTACCACGTCCCGCTGTCGGAAGCCGTCGACACGGTCCGCGGGGAGGTGGCCGGCGAACCGGACGCGCTCGTCCGCGTCGGCGACGGCGCGCGGCTCCACGGCGCGCGTCTGGTGAACGAACTCGAGGACGTGGCCGTCGAGTTGGTCGACGAGACGGGGACGACGCCGTCGCTGGGCACCGGTGCGACGGGGAAGGGGATGGCCGACGTGCTCGCGGCGGTGAACATCGCCCGGATGGAGGGGGAGCCGGTCGAGACCCGTGACGTGGAGCCGACGCCGGGGGAGATCCAGCGCGTGCAGAACCGCTCGCGGGAACTGTCCGACGGCGACCGCACCATCGACGCCGACCTCGCGCGCCGCGTCGCGCTGGGCGAGCTCACCGTCTCGGACGCGCTGGCGACGCACCGCGAGGAGTGACCCTCCGCCACTGGGAGACTCGTCACGGCGTGGTGAGGTGTGACACTCCGGGACGGCGGGCTTTTGGTCGTCCCGCCCCAGGGAACGGACATGAGCACCACCCCACCCGGACCGAAGGGTGTCCCCGTGTTCGGCAACGGACGACAGTACGCGCGGGACCCCTTCGAGTTCATCGGCGCCTGCGAGGCGGCCTACGGCGACGTGGTCCACCTCGAACTCGGACCGCGGGAGACGTACATGCTCACGAACCCCCGCGACGTGGAGCGTGTCCTCGTCTCCGAGTGGGCGAAGTTCCGGAAACCCGACCTCGACAGCGCGATGGACGACCTGCTGGGCGACGGACTGCTGCTCTCGGAGGGCGACACCTGGGAGCGGCAACGCGACCTCGCGAACCCGGCGTTCCACGCCCGACGCGTCGCCGGGCTCGACGACGTGATGGTCGACCACGCACGCGACACCGTCGGCGACTGGAGCGCCGGCGACCGCGTCGACGTCCAACTGGAGATGGCACGGCTCACCGTCCGGATCATCGTCTCGGCGATGTTCGGCACCTCGATCTCCGCGGAGACGGTTCGCCGCGTCCAGGAGAACCTCGAACCCCTCGGCCAGCGCTTCGAGCCGAGTCCGATGCGAGCGATCGTCCCCGACTGGGCCCCGACGGCCGAGAACCGGGAGTTCGACGCCGCCGTCGCCGCGTTGGAGGACGTGCTCGACGACGTGCTCGCCGAGCGACGCGGGACGGCCCGCGACCACCCGGACCCGGCGGGCGACGCCGTCGACAGCAGTCTGCCGATGGATCTACTGTCGATCCTGCTGCGGGCCCGCGACCGCGGGGAGCAGTCGGACCGCCAGCTCCGCGACGAACTGATGACGATGCTGTTGGCGGGTCACGACACCACCGCCCTCACACTGACGTACACCTACTACCTGCTGTCGGAGCACCCGGCGGTGCGCGAGCGCGTCCACGCGGAACTCGACGGGATCGACGGGCGGCCGACGGCGACCGACGTGCGCGGGCTCGACTACCTCGACCGCGTGCTCTCGGAGGCGATGCGACTGTACCCGCCGGTGTACACGCTGTTCCGCGAGCCGAAGACGGACGTACGGATCGCCGGCTACCGCATCCCGGCGGGCTCGATCCTGATGCTCCCGCAGTGGGGGATCCACCGCTCGGAGCGGTGGTACGACGACCCGCTGACGTTCGACCCGGACCGGTGGGAACCGGAGCGGCGCGCCGACCGACCGCGGTTCTCGTACTTCCCGTTCGGCGGCGGCCCGCGTCACTGTATCGGCAAACAGCTCTCGCTGCTGGAGGCGAAGCTGATCCTCGCGACGGTTGGCAGCGAGTACGAACTCGACTACGAGGGGCCCGAGTTGGACCTCCGCGGCTCGCTGACGATGCACCCGGACCACCCGATGCCGATGCGCGTCCGCGAGCGGTAGACCGGCGGCGGTCCGGCAGAACGCTCTTGTCGGACGGCCCCGTCTGTCCCGGTACGTTCTCACGCGGCCGGAGCGGCAGCACCGTCCGGCCGGTCGTCGCACGTCACGCGACGACGACACAGATGACAGTCGACGACGCAGTCCATGACACGCTCGCACAGTACACGGACGACTACGCCGTCGAGCGCGAACTCCACGCGGTGCCGCCGTACCGCGTCCACGAGGTCCGCGTCGACGGGCGTCGTGCGGTTCTGAAACGCGACGCGCACCGCCGCGGACACGCCGCCGTCGAGGGTCACGTCCACGCCTACGCGGCCGCGGAGACGCGTGTCCCCGTGCCGCCGGTGCTCGCCGTCGGCGCCGACCACTACCTCGTCGCCTGGGACGACACGGTTCCGGACGAGCCACCCGAACCGGACACGGCGTGGTGTCGCGCCGCCGGCGTCGTGCTCGCACGACTCCACGCGGACTCCGCCGACGCGGTCTCGACGTACGGGTCGTTCACGACGGCTTCCGACGCGGACGCCACGACGACCGACGGCGATCACACTGCCTCCGTCGCGGACGCCACGACGACTTGCGTCGCGAACGACCTGGACGGACCGAGGATGGGCATCGCGGACGACTCGGACGGGACGCGACGCTCCTCCACTGGGACCGAGTTGTCGCTCGGGTCGTCGGACGGCGTCGCCCTCGTCGTCGACGGCGCGACGACGTGGTGCGAGGCGGTGTGTGACCGGCTCCGCGGCCACAGGCAGTACCTCGCGAGCCGGGAGCGGTCGGCGGCGGTCGCGCGTGCCGACGCGGTCCTCGACTACCTCGCCGCCACGCCCGACGCCTTCGCCGCCGTCGGCGAGCCGGTCTGTTGTCACGGCAACGTGCTCCCGGACCACCTCGGAGTCGTCGACGGGTCGCCGGCGTCGCTGATCGACTTCGAACACGCGCTCGCCGCGCCGCCGGGCTACGACTACTGGCGGACCGTCGGCCCGCTCGGCGGCGACGACGAGCCGGCGCTGGTGACGGCGTTCAGAGAGGGGTACGAGTCCGTCCGCCCACTCCCGACGGGCGCGAGGGGCTGTGCTCGCGCGTACCGGCTGGTGAACGCGGTCGCGTACCTGGAGGCGCTGTTCCTCCAACGGAACCGAGACGAGACGGAGCGCGAACGGGTCGCCGAACGACTGTGTGACGCGATTGACGAGTGGCTCGCCGCGGCGCGGGCAGACGGCGACGAGACGACGGACGGGTGAGGTGACGAGCGAGCGGGGAGAGGAGCGGACGGGGAGAGGAGCGGCCGACGTGTCGGGCGACTCGTTGAAGCCGCCGGCCCCCGTAGACGGCCCGTGACCGACGCAGACGACGCGGAGGCGACGGGTGCGACGGACGACGGGGGGCCGTCGGCGACGGGTGTGACAGACGACGCGGAGCCGCCGGCGACGGAGGAGACGGAGTCGGCGGCGGCGACGACCGACGAGTCGACACTGGAAGACCTCCTCGCCACGCCCGTCGACCCGGCGGCACCGTTCGCCGGTGTGACGGAGCGCGCGCCAGAACGACTCGCGACGGCGCTGGCGGCGATCCAGGCCGCCGTCCGCGAGTCACCCAGCGTCGCGGACGTGGCGTACGAGTACCGGCGCGCGTTCCCCGCGGACCCACTCGTTGAGCGACACGGCGACGCCTACTACCTCGCCGTCCCGGCGCACGTGTGGCCGGAGTTCGCGAGTGCCACCGATCTCGACCGAGAGACGTGCGACGACTGTCGACGTGTCCACGCGGCCGCCTTCCGTGCCGTCGTCGGCGAGCAGCCGGCGGCCGACACGGACCCACTCGTCCTGGTCGGGTGAGACGACGAGGGCGTGACCGGGCCGCCCCCGAAGTCACTCCGCCGGATCGTCGTCCGTGTCTCCCCCGTCTGGTGTGCCGCTGCCCGCACTCTCGCCGTCCGAGGTGCCGCCCGGCTTGTCGCCGTCCGTCGCGTCCGCGGGTCGTTCGACTGGCGCGGCGAGTTCGAGGGTGACAGCCGAGCCGCGGGGGTCCCGCTCGGCGAAGGAGACGTTGCCGTTCACGCTGTCGGTGATCCACTTCACGAGCCAGAGCCCGAGGCCGCTCCCGTGTTCCAGTGCCGTCTCGGTGCCGTGTGCCAACACCTTCCGCTCTGACTCCGGGATGCCTGGCCCGTCGTCGGTGACCGTGACGTGGACCCAGTCGTCACCACGCTCGACGGAGAGGCGCACCCACGGTTCCTCGCTGTCGTTGTGTTCGATCCCGTTCGAGACGAGGTGCCACAGCGCGGACTCGACGAGTTCGTTCCCCTGTGCACTCACCGAGTCGGGACAGTCCGTGTCGACCTGTGCGTCCGGATACGTCTCGCGTGCCCGCCACGCCACGCTGTCGATCGCGTCGTCGAGGTCGATCCGGTGCGTCTCGCCACCCTCCGCGTGGAGCGTCCGGTCGACCTCGCGGGCCTGCTCGCCGAGCTCTACGAGGCGGTTCGCCTTCCGCCGCACCGCCTCCGCGCGCTCTCTGATCCCCGGGTCCAGGTCCGACTTCAACAGGAGGTCGGCGTACCCCAACACGACGTTGGCGTCGTTGCGGAGGTCGTGTCTGAGCACCCGGTTGAGCACGCGCAACCGCTGTTCGTACCGCTGTCTGTCCGTCACGTCCCGGACGTTCACGAGCAGTCGGTCGCCACGGTCCCCGACACCGGCGGCGACGACCGCCTCGACGGTCCGCCACCCACCGTCGCCGTGACGGATCCGGAACCGCTCTCTGTCGCGTGCGTCCTCACCCACGTCGCCGCCGGACGGTTCCTCGCCCGGCTGGCGGTCGTCCGCTCGTCCACCACTCGCTCGTCCGTCGTCGGTCGGCCCCTCGATCCGGTCGACCGTCGTCGCGCTACCGACCCGATCGACTCCGTCGTCGCCACCGACCCGGTCGACGCCAGTCGTCGCCCCGACACCCGTCGTCGATCCGTCTTCGGCGTCGTCGACCACCCGCCCGCCGTCGGTCACGGACCGGAACACTCGGTGGATGTCCGACTGGTCGTCCGGGTGGACGAGCGAGAAGACCGTCCGGCCCTCGATCGACTCCGGGGGCCGGCCGAACACCCGTTCGGCGGCGGCGCTCACGTACTCCACGGTCGTCTCGTCGTCGAGGACCATCAGCGCGTCGTTCGACTGCTCGACGTACGTGCGGAAGCGGCGCTCGACCCGCTGGCGGTCGGTCACGTCCCGGAACACCAACACGCGGCTGTCGCCGGCCCGGTTCCCGACGGACAGCGAGGTGACCGTCGCCTCGTAGTGGCGGTCGTCGCCCGTCGAGAGCGTCGTCTCCTCGCCGGCGAGCAGCCGGTCGACCGCGGCCGCGTTCGGCAACACGTCGGTCGCGGCGCGTCCCACGTCACTCTCGTCGACGCCGAACGCCGCCGTCGCCGCCGGGTTGCTGTCGACCACGCGTCCACGTCCGTCGACGATGACGACCGCGTCGTCGATCTCCGCGATGATCGTCTCGTGAGCCACCGGCGACACGTCGAACAGTCCGTACGCCCGGATCGCGACGACGAGCAGCAGCGACGAGAGTCCCAACCACACCGGCGTCGTGTTGTACGCCGGCGCCAGCGGGACCTCGGCCAACGTCGCTCCAGTCGTACAGATCGGGATCGCCACCGCCACACACAACAGCGCCGCCTGTCGTCGGTAGGGTCCCTCCGTCGCGACCGCCTCCACCGCGAACAGCAGCGTGGCCCCGAGTCCGACGACGAGGCTGTACACCGAGTGGACGAGCAGCGCCGTCCCCGGAACCGGGACGAGGACGACTCCCTCACCCAGCGCGACGGTCTCGGTCCCGACCACGTACAGCTCGTGGAGGTGGTTCGTCGCCGCCAGCGACGCCGCGGCGGTCGGTTCCACCGCCAACGCCGCCGCCGTCCACTGTCCCAACACGCCGCCGTTGCCCGTCTGGAACAACGCGAACACCAGCGCGAGCGTCGGGAGTGCCGTCGAGACGACGAGCCCGACGCGGAACCAGGTCAGCGCGGTCCCGACGCCACCCGCCGAGACACGGAACCCGAACGAGACCGCCCACAACGCGGCGACGAGCGCCACCCCGGCGAGTGCGTCGCCCGCGACACGGCTGCTCCCGCGGCTCCGCGACACCGCAGCCAGTGCCGTCGCCCCGGACACGGCCGCCGACACGAACGCCGTCACCGTCAACAACGTCTCGTTGTAGGCCATCGATCGTGTGAACCCGTCTCGGGTGAGGATTCGCCCCCGGAAGTATAAATACACTGCCGGTGGGACGACGCGGTCGTGCGTCGACACGGCCTCGGCCGTCGGGTCGTCGCGGTGACGAGGAGGGAGTCGCCTGCCTCGTGAGCTACAGTCCGAGTTCCCGGCCGATGACGAGGTGTTGGATCTCGCTGGTCCCCTCGCCGATCTCCATCAGCTTCGCGTCGCGGTAGTACCGCTGTGGCGAGAAGTCCTCGGTGTACCCGTACCCACCCAACACTTGGACGGCGTCCTCGGCGACCTCGCGGGCCGCCTCCGAGGCGTCCAGTTTCGCCAGCGAGGACTCGCGCGTCACCGACTCACCCTGGTCGTACAGCGTCGCCGCCTTGTGGGTGAGCAGCCGCGCCCGCTCCGTCTTCCGGTGCATGTCGACGAGTGTGTCGCGGATCGCGTCGAACTTCGAGATCGGCTTCCCGAACTGCTCGCGGTCGCCGGCGTACGCCTCCGCCGCCTCGTAGGCACCCTGCGCCAGCCCGGTCGACAGCGCCGCGATGGAGATCCGTCCGCCGTCGAGCGTCTTCATCGTCTGTTTCCACCCTTCACCCTCCTCGCCGAGCAGTCGGTCCTCGGGGATGCGCACGTCGTCGAGACGGATCTCGCAGGTGGGCGAACAGTTGAGACCCATCTTGTCCCAGATCGTCGTCACCTCGAACCCGTCGTCCTCGGGGTCGACGATGAACGTCGAGATGCCGTCGTAGCCGGCCTCGGGGTCGGTGACGGCCTTCACGAGCACGCTGTTGGCCTCGCTGGCGTTGGTGATGAACTGCTTGGTGCCGTTCAGGACGTACTCGTCGCCGTCCTTCTCGGCCATCGTGTCCATGTCGGAGGCGTCCGAGCCGGACTCCGGCTCCGTGAGCGCCCACGCACCCATCTCCTCGCCCTCGGCGAGCGGGCGGAGCCACTCCTCCTTCTGCTCGTCGGTGCCGAACAGTTCGATCGGCTTCGAGCCGAGCGAGACGTGTGCGGCGTACGAGAGTCCGATCCCGCCGGAGACACGGCCGAGTTCTTCGGTGACGAGCGCGTACATGAGTTGGTCGCCGCCGAGCCCGCCGTACTCCTCGGAGACGGGGACACCCATGATGTCCAACTCCGCCAACTGGTCGAAGATCTCCGCCGGGAAGCGGTGGTCGTCCTCGATCTCCTGGGCGACGGGTTCGATCTCTTCGTCCGCGAACTCGCGCACCTGGTCGCGGATCATCCGGTGCTCCGCCGAGAGTCCGAAATCCATGCGCAATTCTTGCGAACCGGGGCGCATAAACCTCCCGAACGGCCGGTCGTCGCGGCTCACGCCCGCCGAACGCTTACCCCCACGGAGCCCGGTGTGTGGGCGTGAACCGTCGACGCCTCCTGTCGCGCGTCGGTGCCTTCGCCGGGGCCGTCGCGACCGGCACGACCGCGGGGTGTCTGGGACTCGGTGCGGACACGAGCGAGGACGCGCCGACCGTCAACCCCGTACTCGACGGGACGCCGACGCAGTCCCCGACGGCGACGCCGCCCGCGACGACGTGGTCCGTCCCCGCCGGCGGTGCCGTCCCGCCGGTGGTGCTCGGCGGTCACGTCGTCACGGCGACCGGGCCACCGGCGGAGCGGCGGGTGGTCGGACTCGACCCCGCCGACGGTCGTCCGGCGTGGCGACGGGCGTTCGACCCGCCGTTGACCGTCGACACCGACGGGCGCCTGCTGAGCGTCGCGAGCGAGGTCACGGCGACCGAGCCGTTCGGGGAACTCCTCGACCCGCGGACCGGTCGGCGACTGTGGCGGACGGACCACGTGATCGGAGTGGCAGCGTCTCGCCCCGGCCGGGCGGTCGTCCGACTGTGGCGCTCCGACGGCCGCGGTCCCGACGAGCACGCGGTACTCGAAGCGGTCGACGGTCCGGCGACCGACGGGACGGAGAACGAGACGGAGCGTGGGACAGAGCGCGAGACGCAGCGTGCGACGGAGCGCCAGACGAGCGGCGACGGTGGGAGCGACGACACGCCCGGCGGTGGCGGGAGTAGACGCGCGACGCGCGACGCCGAGGACCGTGGCGACCGGGTCCGTGGCGGCGAGTGGCGCGAGGCGTGGCGGGTCCGCGGCCGGCCGCGACTCCTCGGCGACGGACGGGTCGTCGTCACCAGACTCGCGGACGACTTCGCCACCGTCGAGGGGCGGCGCGTCGCCGACGGCTCGCTCCGGTGGCGCCGCCGGTGGGCGACGGACGAGGGCCTCTGGTGGGTGGGAGCCCTCGACACGACGGCGCTGGTCGGCGTCGCGGGGGCCGTCCGGGCGCTGGCGCTCTCGGACGGCCACACCCGAGACACGATCCCGGAACCGGCCGGTGGGGTCGCGGCGGCCACCGTCGGTGGGGCCACGGGGGTCGTCGAGAACGGCCGCCGCTACCTCGGCCGGGGCTTGATCGGCGACGGGAGCGGCGGTGGTGGTGTCGTCGCCTTCGACGAGCCCGCCGGGCGGTTCGTCGAGACGGAGTTGGGTGCGCCGGCACGTCCCGTCGCCGCTCACGAGGGACCGATCGTCCAGTTCGCGGACGGGCGCCGCCGCTGGGTGGCCGCGTACACGCCGACCCTGTCGACGCGTCGGTGGCGCCGAGCGGGGACGGCCGTGGCCGTCGGGGAGCGCGGGCCGTACCTCGTCGCCGGGGACCGGCTCGTCGCGCTCGACACGGCCGGTCGCGAGCGGTGGACCGTCCGCCCGCGACTGGGTGACGCACCTGCCGACGTCGCCTCGCTGACGGAGTGGGACTTCCCGCGGATCGTCGCCGGCGACGCCGTCGTGACGACGGGGCCGCGGGGCGTCGCGACATACGCCGCCGTCGACGGTACCGAGCGCACCCGCGTGACGGGGGTGTCGGTCGGGGAGCTCCTCCCGCGGAGTCGACTGGGTCCGACGACCCCGCTCGCGGGCAACGTGTTCGTCGTCGGTGGCGGCGCGATCCACGCAGTTCCGGTGTGAGCCTCCGGACGCCGTCGTGGAGCCGTCGTACGCCCGATCCTCACGGTGATCGGTCCGGTCGCTCGGACTCCGTCGGGGCACCACACGGCGTCCGATCCTCGCGGCGCCGGTCGCTGCGGTCACGGTCTCACCGCGTCGTCTCCCCGTCGGCCGCGTTCCGACAGGTTCCTGACTCCCGCCCGCGAACCGGAGCGACGTGACACGGAGGGCGACGGCAAGTGTGGTGACGGCAGGCGTAGCGACGGCAAGTGTGGCGACGGCAAATGTGGTGACGGCAAGTGTGGTGACGGCAGGCGTAGCGACGGCAAGTGTGGCGACGGCAGGCGTAGCGACGGCAAGTGTAGCGACGGCAAGTGTGGCGACGGCAAGTGTGGCGACGGCAGGCGTAGCGACGGCAAGTGTGGTGACGGCGGGTGTCGACGGCGTGGGGAGCGACCGCTGCGGAGGTGTCCACCGGTGTTGGTGAGCCACTACTTCGAGTGGGAGCGGTTCGTCACCGGCGGCCACTACCAGACGGTGCAGAACCAGCGGCGTGTCCTCGACGAGCACGGGATCGAGTACACGACGCGGCCGGTGCCGGACGCCGACCTGCTCCACCTCAACAACATGGGGCCGCGGTCGGTCGCCGCGGCGGTCCGTGCCCGTCGCCACGACACACCCGTGTTGGTCCACACCCACCAGACGGCGGAGGACTTCGAGGAGAGTTTCGCGTTCTCGAACGTCCTGGCGAAGCCGCTGCGGCCGTACCTCGCGTTCGCGTACGGACTGGCGGACCACCTCGTCTGTCCGTCGCCGTACACCCGCGACGTGATCGACGACTACACCGACCTGCCGAAGACGGTGATCTCCAACGGGTTCGACGCCGAGCGGTTGGCGGGGTACGACGATCCCGACCTCCGGGAGCGCACCTTGTCGGCGTACGACCTGGAACCGCCGGTCGTGTTCAACGTCGGCCACGTGATCGAGCGGAAGGGACTGTCGGCGTTCGTCGAGACCGCTCGACGGCTCCCCGAGGTGGACTTCGCGTGGTTCGGCTACCTCAACCCCACCGGCGGGACGCTGGACGCGGTGTTACAGAGCTCCGACACCCGGCGGATCGTCCGCGAGAGTCCAGACAACTGCACGTTCACGGGGTACGTCGAGGACCCGCGCGCCGCGTTCGCGGCCGGGGACGTGTTCCTCTTCCCGACGAAGAACGAGAACGAGGGGATGGCGCTGCTGGAGGCGATGTCGTGTGGCGCGCCGCCGGTCGTCCGTGACATCCCCACCTTCGACTGGCTCACGGACGGCGAGGACTGTCTGAAGGCCGCGGACGTGGACGGGTTCGTCGCGGCACTCGACCGACTCGTCGACGACGCGGATCGCCGCGAGGCGCTGGGCGAGGGTGCTGCGACCGCCAGCGAGCCGTACGCGCTGGAGGCCGTCGGCGACCAGTTGGTCGCGCTGTACCGCGAGTTGGTCGACGGCGAGGAGTGAGTGTCGGACAGTCGAGTTCAGTAGCCGTACTCGACGGCGTAGCCGTTCATCCGCGCGAACTCGACGATGTGCTGGCACAACTCTATCGTGCGGTCGTCCCCGACCGACAGTCGCCCTGTCGTCGCGAGGGTGTCACGAGCGCTCTCGAGCCACTCGTGTAGTGCGTCGAGTCCCTCGGGGTCGCCGATCGTGTTGCCGTCGTCCGCGTGTGCGGAGAGAACGTCCCGAGCCGGTCCCTCGGCAGCAGCCACTACCCGTCTCGTCGGCTTCTTCCAGATTCCGAACTTTCCTCCCTCTTCGAGTGCGTCGACGAAGCTGTCGAACTCGACGGGATCGTGGAGAGACTCGTCGTACTCGGAGTGATCGACGTGGTACTCGTAGAACCTGCGCCCCGTCTGGAGCGTCCGTTCTTGTTCTGGAACGACGAGTGAGACGATCGTACCCATCTCTGTTCTTGACCCCGTCGTCTCGTTCGAGTGTGACTCGACGTGTACGATTTTCTACTTCTACCTCTCCGGAGCTGGGCCGAAGAGGTCGATACGCGGTAGACTCGACGGAGTGAGAGCGTACCGACACGGAGTCGTTACTCTTATGCATACTGGATTCTCCTGATATACACGAGAAACATGAGTCGCGACGGAGAGGCGACCGACGCCACGGAGGCGGGGGACGCAGACGCGGTCGAGGAGCCACCCGTCGACACTGGCGACGCGGAGGCGCCTGCCGGCGGTGCGGACACGCCGTCACACCGTCCCGCGACGGCGGCGATCCACGCCGGGTGGGACGACGGGCCGGCGGCGCGGTCGCGGTCGCCGCCGATCCACCAGTCGGCGTCGTTCGGGTTCCCGAGCGCCGAGGCGGCCGCGGAGACGTACGCACTCCGCGAGCAGCGAGACGTGTACACGCGGATCTCGAACCCGACGACGCGAGCACTGGAGCGACGCCTCGCGGCGCTGTCCGGCGGGACGGACGCGGTCGCGACGAACTCTGGGATGGCCGCCGTCGACACAATCACCACCGTGTTGGCGCAGGCCGGCGACAACGTCGTCGCCGGTGCGGAGATGTACGGCGGGACGAGCAGTTACCTCGCCAACACCGCGAGTCGTCGTGGAGTGGAACTGCGCGCGGTCGAGACGACGGAGCCGGACGCGTACGCGGCGGCGATCGACGAAGACACCGCGTACGTCCACGTCGAGACGCTGGCGAACCCGTCGGTGGCGACGCCGGACCTCGCGGCCGTCGCCGAGGTCGCCCACGACCACGCCGTTCCGTTGGTCGTCGACAACACCTTCGCCACGCCGGCACTGTGTCGCCCGATCGACCACGGCGCCGATATCGTGTGGAGTTCCACGACGAAGTGGCTCCACGGGGCGGGGACGACGATCGGCGGCGTGATCGTCGACGGCGGGACGTTCCCGTGGGACCACCCGGACGCCGACTACGCGGAGCTGTCGGGTGAGAACCCCGCGTTCGGCTTCGACTTCGTCGAGCGGTTCGGCGACCGCGCGTTCGGTGCCGTCGCGCGCCACCGCGGCGTCCGCGCGCTCGGCAACGCGCAGTCACCGTTCGACGCCTGGCAGACGCTCCAGGGAGTGAACACGCTGCCGACGCGGATGGAGCGCCACTGCGAGAACACCCGCCGGGTCGCCGAGCACCTGCGCGAGCACCCGGACGTAGCGTGGGTCCGGTACCCGGGCTTCGCGGACCACCCGACGCACGACGCCGCCGCGGAGTACCTCGACGACTTCGGGAGCGTCGTCGTCTTCGGGATCGAGGGCGGGTACGAGGCGGGCGTGGCGTTCTGTGAAGCCGTCGAGACGATCTCGTTCGTCGCCAACATCGGCGACGCACGCTCGCTGGTCGTCCACCCGGCCAGCACCACTCACGCGCAACTCGACGAGGCCGCACAGCGCGAGGCCGGCGTCACACCCGACCTCCTCCGCCTCTCCGTCGGGCTGGAAGACCCAGCCGACATCTGTCGCGACGTCGACCAGGCGATCGAGACAGCGGTCGCGACCGCGAGCGACGGAGGTGCGTCGTCGTGACGCGACACGCGACACTGGGCGCCTTCGAGTTCGCGTCCGGCGAGACGGTCCCGGAGCTGACGCTCGCCTACGAGACGTACGGCAGCTACGACGGCTCGAACGCGGTGTTGGTGTGTCACGCACTCACTGGGAGTCACCACGTCCGCCCGCCAGCGGAGGGTGACACGAACGCCGACGGACCGCCGTCGAGTCACGGCTGGTGGGAGGAGGTCGTCGCTCCCGGTGGTCCGGTCGACACCGACGAGTGGTTCGTGATCTGTGCGAACGTCCCGGGCTCGTGTCACGGCTCGACGGCGCCGGCGAGTCCCCGTCCGACGGCGAGTGGCTCCGACGGGGGCACGCCCGTCGGAGACACACCTGCCGGAGACACGCCCGCTGGGGAAACACTCGACGGGGACACGCCCGACGGTCCGACTGCAGACGGATCGTCCGGCGAGGCGTCACCCGACGGCGCGGCGCGGTGGGGCAGCGCGTTCCCGACCGTGACGGTCGGCGACTGGACGCGGGCACAGGCGCGCCTGCTCGACCGGCTCGGCGTCGACACGCTGGCGGCCGTGATCGGTGGCAGCGTCGGCGGGATGAACGCACTCGACTGGGCGGCGCGGTTCCCCGACCGCGTCGAGCGCGTGGCGGCGGTCGCGTCCGGCGCCCGCCTCGACACGGAGTGTCTCGCACTGAACACGGTCGCGCGGCGTGCGATCACGACGGACCCCGCCTGGCACGGTGGCGACTACCACGAGACGGCCGGGCGCCCGGTCGACGGGTTGGCGCAGGCGCGCCGGATCGGCCACGTCATGTACCGCTCGAAGGCGTCGCTCGACGAGCAGTTCGGACGCGACGCCGCGGGTCGCACGTCGCCGCTCGCGGCGGTCGACCCGACGAGCGACGCCGGCACCTACCGGGCGGTCGAGTCGTACCTCGACTACAACGCCGAGCGGTTCGCGCGAGCGTTCGACGCGGGGAGCTACCTCCGACTGCTCCGCGCGATGGACGAGTACGACCTCGCGCGTGTCGGCTCTGGGGGGAGCGGTGACGCCGCGAGTGGGGGGAGCGGTGACGCCGCGAGTGGGAGGAGCGACGACGCAGCCGGCGGAGTCGAGGGCGACGCGGCGACCGCCGCCGCCGTCGACGCGTCGGCCGTCGACGGGGCGGTCGACACGGGTGTCGCGCGGGCGCTGGCGGGGTTCGACGGGGACCTCTGTCTGGTCTCGTACACCGGCGACTGGCACTTCCCGGTCGCCGCCTCGGAGACGGTGGCGGACGCCGCTCGCGCGGCCGGCGTCGACGTGACTCACCACACCGTCGTCTCCGAGTACGGCCACGACGCCTTCCTCGCCGACCAGTCGACGCTCGTCGACCCACTGTCGGCGCTGTTGGCGGACGACGCGGGGACGGATCGGCGGCGGCGTGCTGGCGGCTCGTCTGGGGTTCGATCCGAGAGCGGACGGGAGGCGTCCGGCGAGGACCGGGTTCTCGGGCGATCGAGTGTGGACTCGACCGCGCCGGTTCACTCGAGTCTGTACGGGCGGTGAGGAGTGTCGCTCGCGGGGACCGACGCTTCAGTAGCTGTAGGCCACATCGTAGCCGTGTTCGAGCGCGAACTCGATCATGTGCTGACACGTGGCGATGGTCTGATCAGTGGGGTCGGACAGTTCGTCGTTGGCGGCCAGTGTGGTCCGTGCACTCTCGAGCCACGCGGAGAACGCCTCCATCCCCTCGCGGTCGGTGAATCGGTGTCCGTTCTCCGTGTGTTCGTCGAGTAGATCCGGCAGTGTGTCTGGAGCAGCCTCGATGATTGTGTGAGGTATTTTCTTGTAGATCATAAATAGACCACTCTCCCTCATACGACGTATAAAGTGTTGGTACGGAGGGTAGCCCTCGATAGAGTCGAGATGCTCCGACCGTTCAACATGATACGTATAAAACTGTCTGCCCATTTCGGCTGTCTCTTTATTCGCAGGCACTTCGAGTGAGAGTCCAGATCCCATCGTTCACGCTCGTGCTGATCGGTGATTCAGTGACTATAGACGACGCTGTAGCCGTGTTCGAGAGCGAACTCGACCATGTGTTGGCACTTGGAGATCGTTTGGTTGTTTGCTCTTACCAAGTCTTCCTTGCCGGTTGTCGGCGACTCCCGAGCACTTTCGAGCCACGCCGAGAGCGCTTCCATTCCCTCACGATCAGTGAACTCGTACCCGTCTTCTGTGTGTTCTTTACATACTTCCCACAGCGGCTCCGGAGCAGCCTCAAAGATCGAATGTGGAATCTTCTGATAGATCATAAATCGGTTACGCTCTCTTATTCGACGCGTAAACTGCTCGTAGGGGAGATGGTCGTCAACAGAGTCGAGATGTTCGGACTGTTCGACGTGATACTCGTAGAACCGCCTTCCTGTCTCGACTGTCTGCTCGTCGGCTGGCACTTCGAGTGAGAGTGCTGATCCCATACCTTACCCTTGTGTCGACTGACGGTTCAGTAGCTGTAGACGATGTCGTAGTCGTGTTCGAGGGCGAACTCGATCATGTGCTGACACGTGGTGATCGTCTGATCGCGTGGATTCGACAGTTCGCCGTTGGCGGCTAGTGTGCTCCGTGCATCCTCGAGCCACGCGGAGAGCGCCTCCATTCCCTCGCGGTCGGTGAATCGGTGTCCGTTCTCCGTGTGTTCGTCGAGCAGGTCGGATAGTATGTCTGGTGCAGGTTCGATGATGGTGTGTGGGATTTTCCGATAGATCATAAACCGACCCCGATCGTCCAACCGCTCCCGAAAGTACTTGTAGTCCAAGATATCGTCGATAGACTCGTGATACTGTGACTGGTCGGCGTGGTACTGATAGAACCGCCTCCCTGTCTCGGCTGTCTCTTCGTCAGCTGGAACTTTGAGTGAGAGTCCGTCCCCCATCATTCACCCCCACGGAGCGGCTTCTCGCACTATTTTGTACATTAGCTTGAGTTGTTGCGTGGACCAGGGATAGGTCGCGACCCGATCATCGTTAATATCTTGCGTGTGATCAGCGGCGGCCCTGTCAGCCGGAACAACAGTACCCACCTCTACATCGCCGAAATCACCAGAATTCAGTTCGTCGATGCTAACAGTGAGCCGATTTGAACGGTCGACCTTCTCACTCACGTCTCCGTCGAGCAATTGTCCATTTACAATCTTGTCTGCATTTGTTTGCGCTTGTTCGATCGCTGTCTCTGAAGTCGAGTCGTCACTACCTCCTATTTTCTCTTCAATAACCGCTACTACATCCATACTTTCTATGTTGAGCACTACCTTGTCGAATTCTGGATTCCCTGGGGCGTTGATCTGGAACCCTTTGACTGTATTGTCGTTCTTCGGGACGGCGACTAACTCGTCTCGTTCGCGCAACTCGGGGACGAGATCACTCAAGATACCACTGTCGGGGTGCGCGGAGAGAACTTCCCCCACGTCTCCTTTTGAATCTCCGACATCTTTCTGTGACTCTGCGATCCGGTAGATGTCCGTGAGGAACTCTTCGTAGCGGTCGTCGTCGACGAGCGTCTCGATTCGCGCGACCAGCGACTCGGGAACGTTGCGTTCTTCGGCGAACGTGGCGAGCGGGTCGTCGGCAACGGCGGGGTCCGTCATCCGATCGTCCCACGCGGGGAACCGCTGGAGGTGGACGCCGTCCACGTCCGTCGATCCACTCGTCCACTCGCGCGTCACGTACCCGGGCACGGTGGGTGACTGCCTCGGTTCGCCATCGTCTTCTGTCGGAACTGCTGCCGAGCGAGGCAACATCGACACCACCCCGTCGGTCTGCTGACGAACGTGCGCCAACTCGTGGACCAAGACGTGTTGGCCCTCCGCAGATGCGGGGTCGTACTCGCCGGCCCCGAACGCGACGTGATTCCCCACGGTGAACGCGCGGGCGTCGATCTCGTCGGCGGCCGCGGCGGCCTTCGCGTCGGTGTGAATCCGCACGTCTCCGAACGACTCGTCCATTCGCTCCTCCACAGCACGCTGGATCGAGGTGTCCAGCGATCGGCCGGGAGAGGTCATCACGTCGCGAACCGAGTCGGGCACGTCGGTTTGCCCGTCGCGGCCCTCGCGGTCGTCCTCGAAGATGTCGGTCGTGTTGCGCCACAGGGAGTTGTCGTTGAAGTCGTCGATGTACCACGGGATCGGCGTTCCCTTGTGTCGCCGGTAGGCTTGGATGCTCTCGCGGTCGCCCATCGCGTCCGTGGGCACACCCTCTTCGACCCACTGGTCGAACAGCCGTCCGTAGCGTTTCTCCATCCGCTGGAGTGTCTTGTACTCGTCTGTGTCTTCGATCTCACGCTGGTAGTACGCCTCGGCCTCTTCCCACGAGGGGTTCGTGCCGGGACCGGCGGACTGACGCTGGACCGAGTCGCCCTCGCCGCTCCACCACTCCCACGAGTCGTCGAACTCTGTTCGCTGTCCCTCGTCGTCTGACCGCTCCGAGTTCCGGTTCTCTCGTGACGCGTACTCTCGTCCCATCTACTCGTCAGCACACTATTTCATATCAGTTTCATATAGTTGTTTTGCCTGTATAGCGGATCAGGCAGTGAGCACGAGCGGAGTACGCCGAGAGAGCAGCCGAGAAGCGTTAGACAACCAACACGTAATGTATCGCAACGTTTTTACCGCTCGCTCTGCGACGGATAGACACGACACTCCGGGTTCGTCACTTCCTGCGGTAGAAGTGGCGAGGGTGCTGGTACACCCTCACCGGGGTGTCGTAGGCAGAACACCCATGTGTGATTCCAACTCGCCGTCACAAGAGCGTGACGGACAGCCAGCAGCACAGCACACGACCGACACCGCGACCCCTACGCAGTCGCGACACGAGGGAGCACCCTCGCTCTCGGTCGAGGAGCGAGCCGAACTGCTCGAGGAGAGCGCCGCCGCGTTCGAGACGCTGGACGACTACGACCGCGCGGAGAGTCTGGCGGCACTCGCTCGTCGCGCGGCAGCCGACGTACGCGATCACGGGGCCGTCGCGACGGCCACGCGAGACGCGCTGTTCGCCGAACTCACCGAGACGGCCGGCGACCTCGCGGACAACACCGACGGGACCGACGCCGTCGTCGCACGCGAACTGTTCGAGCTACTCGGGGTGATCGGCGCGACGTAGCGACCCACGGTAGAGCGTTCGGTTCCCGGAACTGACTCTCCGTCTCTTCGGTCCACGAGAACCACACCTACTGATGTCTTCTCGCCGGCGCGGACATCACGTCGGAACCACGCGAATCACCGCCGCCGCAACCCCCAAGCGAGCGCCGGGTGAACCGAGACGGTATGGAGATATCCGTCGACGCCGAGCGACTGCGGGCCGACATCGAACGGACGGGGGCGTTCGGAGCCGTCGAGACGACCGAGGGCCACGGCCGGACGGTCCTGGCCGGCACCGAGCCGAACCGACGGGCACGCGAGTACCTCTGCGAACAGTTCGACGCGGCGGGGTTGACGACGACCGTCGACGCAGTCGGCAACGTCGCCGGCACGTGGACGCCCGCGTCGGCCGACCCCGACGCCGCGCCCGTCGCCGTCGGGAGCCACCTCGACTCCGTCCCCGAGGGCGGGATCTTCGACGGCCCACTCGGGGTGTACGCGGGACTGGAGGCGGTCCGCGCGCTCCAAGACGCCGGTGTCGAGCCGACGCGACCGATCACCGTCGTCTCGTTCACGGAGGAGGAGGGCCAGCGGTTCGCGGACGGCCTCCTCGGCTCCTCCGTCGCGGTCGGCCACCGGAGCGTCGCGGAGGCACTCGCACTCGAGGACGACGACGGCGTCACACTGGAGACGGCGCTGTCGGAGATCGGCTTCCGGGGGGAGGGACTGCTCGCCCCGAGCGAGTGGGACGCGTGGTTCGAACTCCACGTCGAACAGGACACGGTGCTGGAGACGGCCGGCGTCCCGGTCGGCGTGGTGACGACGATCACGGGGATCACGCACTGTGAGGCGACGCTGCGTGGCGAGGCGAACCACGCCGGCGCGACGGGGATGGACGACCGCACGGACGCGCTGGCGGCGGCCGCCGAGTTCGTCTCGGCGGTCGAACGCGCCGCGACCGAGGTGGTCGCGACGGACAGCGAGTCGGCGGTCGGGACGGTCGGCTCGCTGGACGTGGCACCGAACGCCACCAACGTCGTCCCGGGGACGGTGACGGCCGGCGTCGACGTCCGGGACGTCGAGCGAGAGTCGATGGAGCGGATCGTCGCTCGCGCCCGCGAGACGCTGGCGCGACTCGAACGCGAGCGGGGCGTGGAGACGAGCTTCGAGCGGCCGTTCGACCTCGACCCGACCCCGATGAGTGACCGGCTCCGGCGTGCGGCCCACGACGCCGGGGCGCAGGCCGGACTGGAGACGCTGGACCTCCACTCCGGCGCGGCCCACGACACGATGCACGTCGCGGACGCCACCGACGCGGCGCTGTTGTTCGCCCCCTCGCGCGACGGGATCAGCCACAACCCGTTGGAGTGGACGGACTGGGACGACTGCGCGGCCGCCACGCGGGTGCTCGCGGGTGCGCTCGCAGACGCTGCGGGTGCGTCACGTGACGGGTCTCAGGGCGGCACGTAGAGCGTCGTGGCTCCCCGACGGGACGTCTCGACAGGTGTGTCCGCCGACGGAGGACCGGTGCGAGCGGGTGAACGGGGCCGTCGTGACGGGTACGGCACCGGGTAGCAAAAGGCCTATAATACACTCCGAGTTACGGACGGGTAGAGATGGTCGACATGGCACTACTGTTCGGGGCGATCCCGGGCGGGCCGGAGATGATCGTGATCCTGCTCGTGCTCGTCCTGCTGTTCGGTGCGAACAAGATCCCCAAGCTGGCCCGGTCGACGGGGCAGGCGATGGGCGAGTTCAAGAAGGGGCGCGAGGAGATCGAGGAGGAGCTCGAGGAGATGCAGGGTGACACCGACGACGACACGGACACGGAGTTCGTCGACACCGAGATGGGCACCGAGGAGAACTGACGCGGCCCACACGATCGTCTCCGACCTTTCTGTCCGTCTGCCAGTCCGGCAGTGGGGCGTGTGGCCAAGTGGACACGGCGAGCGGCTCCTAACCGCTAGATCGCGGGTTCGAATCCCGCCACGCCCGTACAGGGAGTCGCGAGCGGAGCGAGCGACGACCGAACCGGAACGGGATTCGAGCCCTGCCAGTCGCAGCGGCCGAGTGAAACGAGGCCGACCGTCTGGCTCCGGTTCGAATCCCGCCACGCCCGTTCGTCCTCGCAGGACTCGGACTCACGGGCGTGATGTAGTCCAGTCGTGTAGTGAAGTACGAGTACCGCAGCTGGCGGCCACGGTGAGGTTGACCCTACGACTGTCAGACGAGGAGTGGGTGACGTTAAGCCTGTCAAATGTATTCCGTCAGCCTCTTGACCAAGAGCAACAACCAGTCACGAAACTGCTGGGGAGCAAACCATGGACAAGGATACTCGTCGGGCTGTATCCTCTGTTATCGCGAGACTGATTCCGGTTGGTA
This sequence comes from Halobaculum sp. MBLA0147, assembly GCF_041361345.1. Classification (NCBI taxonomy): domain Archaea; kingdom Methanobacteriati; phylum Methanobacteriota; class Halobacteria; order Halobacteriales; family Haloferacaceae; genus Halonovum; species Halonovum rutilum. The sequence continues at coordinate 2,672,957 of NZ_JBGKAD010000001.1, forward strand.
TCGCGATAGGGCTGGCCCTGTGGAACAACAACATTGGTATTACAATTGCGGTCGTCTTCGCGGTCGTATCTCTCGTTGTTGCTATCCCTGTTGAATACGTTCTAACCTACTCTCCAGCCGTTTCGTACCGTGACAAACAGCTATCGACGTTCTTCAGTCGGTACCTCAAACTGGTAGAAGCCGATATCGAGTCTGTCGCTCACGGGGATGTCGACGTACGTGCCAACATCATGCGACTCTCGTCCGACGGACTGAGAGATTCTCCCAGTTACAAAGTTGCATTTTACGCACGTGAGGCCGACTACGCCGACGAGGAGTTCGAACTGGAATTTGACATCGGGCAGGGGTGTGTCGGTAAGGTACACGAGGCACGCGATCAGAAGTTTGCAATCTCTCCACACCATCACGAAGCGTGGGGCGAGGGCTGGAGCACGAGCGACAGACATGATCGCGTCACCGAGGATCTCAACACGATTATCGGAACACCAGTGTTCGACCCTGAAAAGAGCGGGAAAGAGCCTATAGCAGTACTGATAATCGACAGTGAGGATCCAATCGAAGATTTCGTTTCGTTGGGTGAAGACCAAACCCTGGAAGATGTATCGTTCAAGGGTACTGATGTAGCCGACCGCGCGACGGACCACGCTTCGGACGTAGGAATACTTTTATAACCTCGGGTGAGTAGTAGCGAACATGGCACAGGCTGGCTCCGAGCAATCGGGTGAGTACGATGTCGGACGGGACGAGATGATGATAGTCTCCGTCGACAGGACGCCCGACGAACACGAGGAAGCGTACAGAGTCGAGTGGCAAGAGCCAGCCAACAGTCTGAGTCTCGCGGATCGGATTCGGCGACTGCTCTGAGTTCACCCCCCGTCCCTGCGGGAGACGAGACGACACTGGAAACCCACACCACTTAGGCCCCCACCGACCGCAGGCTCGCGTAGATGCTGTTCACCGCCGCCACCCTCGCAGACGGCCGCACCCGAGACGTTCGTGTCCGCGACGGCGAGATCGTCGCCGTCGCGCCGACGCTCGACCCCGACCCCGGCGAGGAGACCGTCGACGCGAGCGAGTACCACCTCCTACCCGGCGCAGTCGACGCACACGTCCACTTCCGGCAGCCCGGCTACCCACACAAGGAGGACTGGACCACCGGCTCGCGAGCGGCCGCGGCCGGCGGCGTCACCACCGTCGTCGACCAGCCGAACACGGACCCGGCGACGGTCGACGGCGCCGCCTTCGACACGAAGGCCGAGCTGGCGGCCGACTCGCTGGTCGACTACGGGCTCAACGGCGGCGTCACGGCCGACTGGGACCCCGAGGGACTGTTCGAGCGCCCGCTGTTCGCGCTCGGAGAGGTGTTCCTCGCGGACTCGACCGGCGACATGGGGATCGACGAGGAACTGTTCCAAGCGGCGCTCGCCCGTGCCAGCGACGCCGACGTGCCAGTGACCGTCCACGCCGAAGACGCGACGCTGTTCGAACCCGCGGCACTGGAAGGGAACGACGAGTCCGGCGCCGGCGACGGAACGAGCGCCGACACCGACGGAACGAGCGCCGACACCGACGGAACGACCGTCGACGGGAACGGACGGGCCGGCGACGCCACGGGACGGGCGGCACCGGCGGACCGGTGGAGTCGCTACCGCCCCGCGGAGGCGGAGGTCGCCGCCGTCGAGACCGCGTTGGCGGCCGCCGAACGCGAGGGGGCGTCGATCCACGTCGCGCACACCTCGACGCCGGAGGCGGTCGACCGTGTCGCGGCGGCGGCCGCCGAGGCGGACGACGACCGCCGGGTCACCTGCGAGGTGACGCCACACCACCTCCTCCTGTCGCGCGACGATCTCGACGCGCTCGGGACGTTCGGGCGGATGAACCCGCCGCTCCGGAGCGAACGGCGCCGCGCTGCACTGTTCGAGCGGGTCCGGGACGGCACCGTCGACCTGATCGCCACCGACCACGCCCCACACACGACTGCAGAGAAGGAGACGGCACTGACCGACGCCCCCTCCGGCGTGCCGGGCGTCGAGACGCTGCTCCCGCTGTTGTTGGGCGAGGTCGTCGCGGACCGACTCGACGTGGCGCGTGTCCGGGACCTGGTCGCTGCGACACCGGCAGCGGTGTTCGGACTTCCCCAGAAGGGCCGCGTCGCGCCCGGCAGCGACGCCGATCTGGTGCTCGTCGACTTGGACGACCCGGACGAGGTGCGGGGGGAGCGACTCCACTCGAAGTGCGAGTGGACGCCGTTCGAGGGTGCGCGGGCGGTGTTCCCGGAGCTGACGCTCCTCCGTGGGCAGGTGGTCTACGACGGACGCGGCGACGCGGAGCAGTTCGGCGAGGCGATCGGCCGGAACGTCCGCGAGTGAGCGCGACGCCGGCACGACGCAGAGCCGGTGCCGACGACCGGCAGCTATTCGTCGTGTGCGTCCCGTCATCCGGTGTGTCGCGCCCTCCAGACGACGCACCGACGGAGACGGATCGGACGGGAGACGGCGACGGATACCCGAGGAGCGACACCGACGGGCCAGCGGCGAACACACACGCCGCCGGGGAGTCGCAGACGCTCACCGGGTTGTTCCGACGACCCGGCGGTGCGGCGGTACTCGGCGTCGGCTTCCTCGTACTGGTGTACGCGTTGTTGATCCTCGGCAACGTGTTGTTGGGTGTCCTCGCGGCGACGCTGCTCGTCGGCGGCTACGTCACCGCGGTGGTGGCGCTGCGACTCCTCGCGGTACTCGAACGGATCGCTCGCGCTCGCGAGCGGGCCGCCGAGGCTGAGGCACGCCTCGCCGAGCGACGACTGCGGACGGACCGGCTGGAGTCGACCGCCGACGACCGTGCCGATCACCCGGCGGCCACGGACGACGAGCGACGGACGGAGACGGACTCCGAGTGGGCCGACTGAGTCCACCGATCACCACCGCCGCCCCCAAACGCTATTCCCGTCGTCCACCTACCGGGTGGTATGTACGTCCGTGACGCACGCAACCGAGACGAGGTGTGGTTGCTCGACCGGATGGAGGAGTTGGGGCTCTCGGAGACCTCCTTCCGCTCGCGCGACTACGTGATCGCCGTCGACCAGGAGACGGACGAGCGTGCGGGGTTCGGTCGGGTTCGGGTCCACAAGACCGCGGACGGCGACGAGGTGTGTGAACTCACCAGCATCGGCGTGCTCCCGGCGTGGCGCGGCCAGGGCGTCGGCGCACACGTCGTCGAGCGGTTGGTCCAGACCGCCGGCGACGACGGGTTCGACGACGTGTACTCGTTCACGGACCGCGGGGAGTACCTCGCACAGTTCGGCTTCGAGCCCGTCCCGGAGGAGGAGCTCCCGCCGGTGTTGGCCGACCGCCTGGCGACCGTGCGTGCGGAGGCCGACGAGGAGTCGTCCGTGGTCGAGGATCCGGACGGCGTCGTCGCACTCGCGGTGCCGACGGACGGCTTCAAGATGCCCGCAGAGTTCCGCGAGCGGTTCAAGACCGCCAGTCCCACGGGAGACACGGACGGCGACGGCGGGCAAGACGCCGCGGAGATGGCCGAGGAGTTCGGAATCGACCCCGACGACGCGACGTACAAGTACGACACCGGGAGTTGAGGGCGACACGCCGCGAGTCACTCGGTGGCGGGCGTCCCCGTCACTCGGTGGCGGGCGTCCCCGTCACTCGTCGTCGGGCGTCCCCGTCACTCGGCGTCGTCCGCCTCCGTCAGTCGTCGTCGTCGGGGTCCTCTGGCGTCCCGTCGCCGGACACCTCCGGCCCCGGACCGCGGTGGCCGGAGACGACCGCGTTGAGTGACGCGCCGACGAGCACCAGCAGCGCGGCGGCGTAGAACCACGTCACGAGCAACAGGACGCCGCCGAGTGCCCCCGCAGCGGAGTCACTGGCGACGGTGGCGGCGTACACCGCGACGGCGACCTGCAGGACGGTCCACCCACCCGCGGCGAGCACCGCACCGGGGAGCACGTGTCGGAGTCGCAACGACGTGTCCGGAAACACGTAGTACGTCGGGAGGAAGACGAGCGTCAGCGTCGCGACGAGCACGAACGGCCCGAACACACGTGCCGGAACCCCGCCGAGCCCGGTGAACACGCCACCGACGGCGACCGTCGCGACGAACGCCACGCCGGTCGACCCCAAGACGACGGCCGCGTCCCGGACCCCGTCGAGGAACGACCCGCTCCCAGTCGTCCCGTACACGCGCGAGAACGCGGTGTCGACACCCCGAAACAGCTTCAGTGCTCCCCAGGTCAAGACGACAGCCCCGGCAACCGTCACACCGCCGCGTCCCGACGGATCTCCGACCGCTCCGCCGACGACGTTCTGGCCGGCCGGCGAGAGGAACGCCCCGACGCGTCTCACCACGGCGGCCGCGAGCGCCCCGTCGGCGACGACGGAGACGAGGAGGAACACGAACAGCGTCAACGGCACGACGGACACCAGCGCGTAGTAGGCCAACGCCGCCGCGAGGAAGGTCGCCTCCGTCTCTCTGACCGCCCGCACCGTCCCGCGTGCGACGGCGACGGCGCCGTCGACGGTTCGACGCCACCCGGCGGTCGTCGACCCACTCGGCCGCTCGACGCGCCCGTCGTCGGTCGTCACCGTCCCGGACTCACATGTCCGTCCACGCGCCGACCGCGCGACCCACCGAGGAGACCTGCGCGATCCAGCGCGCAGCGACGAACTTCTTCAGGAACACCGCACCGGGGCCGCCGAACGTCTGGATCGGCATCCCGACCACGTCGTGGGCGACTGCCTTCTCCCCCACGGAGATGAGCGTCCCCTTGTCCTCGTGGGTCCACGACTTCAGCGGTGCCCCGCGGACCTTCCGAGCGAGGTTCTCGCCGGCGACCTCGGCGGCCTGCCAGGCGGCCTGCGCCGTCGGCGGTGCCACGTCCTCCTCGCCCTGCTCGACGAGAGCGGTGTCGCCCATCGCGAACACGCGGTCGTCGCTCGTCTGGAACGTCGCGTCCGCGTGGACGCGCTTCGACCGCTCGTCTTTGTCCACGTCCGCCTCGGCGAACTCGTCGCGCCCCGTGATCCCGCCAGTCCAGATCAACACGTCGTAGGCCATCTCCGCGGGGGCCTCGTCCTCGCCGCCGCCGACGTACACCGTCTCGTCGTCGACCTCGGAGATGAACTCCCCCGTCTCGATGGCCACGTCCTGCTGGTCGAGGTACTTCCGGAGTTTCCCCTGTACCTCGGGGTCGTTGCCCGGGAAGATCTCGTCGAGCCCCTCCACGAGCGTCACGTTCAGGTGCGCGTCGTGGTCGTCGCGGTACTCTGCGATCTCGCCGGCCGTCTGGATCCCCGAGAGGCCGGCACCGCCGACGATCACCTCGGCGGGGTCCTCGGCCGTCGCTGCGTCGGCCGCGTCGGACACCTGCCGGTTGATCTCGCGGGCGTCCTCGAGACTCTTCAGGGTGAGCGAGTGCTCCTCCAGCCCGTCGATGCCGTAGAACGCCGTGCGCGTCCCGACGGCGAGCAGACAGTAGTCGTACGACACCGTCTCCCCGTCGTCCAGCTCCAGTTCGCGTTCGTCGGCGTCCAACTCTGTCACGCGTCCCTGCCGGAACGTGGTGCGTGGCTCCTTGATCTCCTCGACGGGGATCGTCACCTTCGACTCCACCGTCGGGTCGCGGACACACCGGTGTGCCTCGTGGAGCACGAGGTGGTAGTCCACGTCCGAGATCCACGTCAAGTTCGCCTCGCCCGGTTCGACCGCGTCTTCGAACGCCTTCACCGCGCCGGCCCCGGCGTACCCCGAGCCGACCACGACGACGTCGTCTGTCATAGGTGCCACTACCGGTACCCTCCGTAAATCGGTGTTGGAACGTCGCGCCCCGTCCCGTCCGTTCTGGGGGACGAGACGATTCCCACTCGTCAGTACCCGGCTCCGTCACGACGACTGCGGCCTCGTCGTCGACAGTCGGACTCGTGCACCCGTACCGTCCGTGACTGGCGCTACGAAGTGGAACCTGTCGGGATCGACGAGAGCATCAATCGGAGGCGGAACGGAACGGGAGCTACCCCACGGCGGTGTCGGTCAGGCGACGATCTCCGATACGTCGGTGTGGCGGTACCGCTCTTTCTCCGACGGGTCGATCCCGAGTAGCTCGAGCGACCGGTCGGCGAGTGTCGATCCCGTCTCGTCCCCGAACTGGTCGACGATCTCCTCGAAGTCGTCCGTCTCGAACTCTGGCTCTACGTTCACCTCGCCGTTCCGCTCGATCACCTTGCCACGGCGACCGTCGACGTACTCGTCGGACTCCGACACGACGCCGTCCGACTTCAGTTCGTCGAAGGCGTCCATCACGTCACCGCTGAACGGGCCGTAGTCGTAGATGTGGAAGTCGTCGAAGACACCGAACCGTGGCTCGGAGACCAGACGCCGCGTCGCCGGATCGAAGTGTTCGAGCATGAACACCAACTTCATGAACTTCGTCCGGCCAGACACCTCGCCGTCACACGCAGCCAGCAGTGTGTCGAGGAACGACTGCTGCCGCTCGGTGGCGCGTGGGCCGAGGTCGAAGTCGTAGTGGTCGGTGTTCGTCGTCACAGTGGTCCATCGACTCTCGTGAGGTAAGAAGTTTGTCGTTGTTACGGTACAAATTCATCCACGATGCTCACCGCCCGTCGAAGTGGAAGTTCTTTCGTATCTTCTTCCACGTCCAGTGGTGCGGCTACGATTCGAGTGTGCATCGAGTCGTCGTGCCACTCATCGAGTTCTTTACAAAATCCGTGATACCCGGTCGTGAGGAGCTCTGCGCGCCAGGCGTCGACCGACAGAAGTGGGAACACGAACAGTAGAATCGACGGATGCCTCGGATCGTACCGTTGCCACTCTTTGTCGGCGAATCCCTTGGCGTACGCCCGCATGTTTGTCGCCGAGACGATTCGTTTGACTTCGACATTGCAGGAGTGGACTTCGTGGTGAGAGATACTGATATCGGGTTCTGAGTCGTTGTTGTTGCTCTCTACCTTACAGTGAACACCGTCGAGTGTCTCTTGGAGGTACCACGCTAGAAACTCGACCGCGTACTCGTCGCCTTCCAGCAGTGTGTTGTTGAGTAAGTCTCGTGGACCGTCGTAGCCGAGTCGGTCCTGCATACTCTCTACCGACTCGTTGCGGACCTCACCCAGTCGCTTGAGCGTCGGCTTGACGACAGTGTCGTCGATCTCGCTTCCGGACCACTCGAACCCCTGTGCCCACAGTTGCTCGCTACTCAGACAACACGGCGCGAACAGGCGTTCCTGCACGAGGGGTTCGAGGTCGACGAACGTCGCACGTCCGATCAGATCCGCCACGAGGTTGCATATGCTCGACAGACAATTATCTATTTCGGAACTGCGGGAATGTGGTGGCGTCCGACCGAGTGGTCAGACGGGCGTCACTTGTGCTTGTCGAGGAACAGGTCGGCGGACCGCTCCCACTCGTAGTCGTCGTCGAAGTACCGCTCGGCCAGCGGCTCCTCGGGGAGTTCGCCGATGTTCTGCTTCTCCTGCTGGTAGGAGGGGCGCTCCTCGTCGCGGTAGTAGACGCCGGTGAGCACCTCGCCCTCGTACAGCTTCTCCTCCGTCTCGCGCATCATCTCCTGGGCCTCGGCCCGGTCCGTCGGGTCGAACTCGAACTCGTCGTCCTCGTTGACGTCCTTGTACGGGACGTACTGCTTGGCGTCCTTGTTCCAGGTCGGACACTGTGTGAGGAAGTCGACGTGTGCGAACCCGTCGTGTTCCATCGCCTCCACCAGGATGTCACGCGCCTGGTTGGGGTTGACCGCCGCCGTGCGGGCGACGAAGGAGGCCCCGGAGGTCAGCGCCAACGAGAGCGGCCGGATCGGGTCCTTCGCGGACCCGGACGGCTGGGTCTTGGACTTGTGACCCTTCGGACTGGTCGGGGAGGTCTGCCCCTTCGTCAGCCCGAAGATCTCGTTGTTGAACACGATGTAGGTCATGTCGTGGTTCTCGCGGGCGGTGTGCATGAAGTGGTTGCCACCGATCCCGTAGCCGTCGCCGTCGCCGCCGGCGGCGACGACCTCCAGCTCGGGGTTGGTCAGCGCCGCCGCCCGGGCGACCGGCAGCGACCGGCCGTGGATGGTGTGGAACCCGTAGCTGTCGAAGTAGCTGTTGAGCTTCCCCGAACAGCCGATCCCCGTCACCATGAGGATCTCCTCGGGTGTGCGCCCGATCTCGGGCATCGCACCCTTCAGGGCCTTCAGCACGCCGAAGTCGCCACAGCCAGGACACCACGTCGGCTGCGGTTCGACCTGTGGCGTGTACTCGTCGCGGTCGATCTCGCGGTCGTCGTCGATTGCACTGAACGCGCTCATTGTGTGTCAGTCTCCCGCCGCCGGGACGAACTTGGTCTCGTGGCCGGGGAGCTCCCCGCCCTCGACGATGCTGGTCTCGAACCCCTCGACGATCTCCGCCGGCTCGAACGGGTTCCCGTTGTACTTCAACAACGAGTGGAGCTTCTCGCCGTACTGGCCGAGCTCCTTCTGCGTGAGCCCGCGGAACTGCGCGGAGGCGTTCATCTCGACGACCATCGCGTCCTCGACGGACGCGAGGAACTCGCTCACCTGCTCGACCGGGTACGGGGCGAGTTCGTTGACGGCCAACGCCTTCACGCTGTGACCCTGCTCGTTGAGCCGGTCGACCGCCTCTTCGACGGTCCCCTGCTGGCTGCCGAAGGTGAGGATGCCGTACTCGGCCTCCTCGGGGCCGTGTGGCGCGAGCAGCGAGTCCTCGTCGAGGTCGGCACGGATCGCCGCCTCCTTCTCCAGCCGTCGGTCCACCTGCGCGACCCGGTTGTCCGGGTCCTCGCTGATGTGGCCCGCCGGGCTGTGTTCGTTCCCGGTGACGAGGTAGCGACCACCCTCCTGGCCCGGGATCGAGCGCGGGCTGACGCCGTCCTCGACGTCGTGCTGGAAGCGGTGGAACTTCCCGTCTGCCGTGTGCGGCTCCTCGGCGAGTTCCGCCTCGGTGAGCGTCTTCCCCAGCGACGGGTTCGGCTCGCGGTCGAAGTGACTCGCCGGGACGTTCGTCGACTCCCCCGACAGCTTCTGGTCGTAGACGACCATCGTCGGGATCTGGTACTCGTAGGCCAACTCGAAAGCCTTCCGCGAGTGATCGTACGCCTCCTGGACGGTCCCGGGCGCGAGGACGACGCGGTGGGAGTCACCCTGACTCGTGTACAGGACGTGTTCGAGGTCGCCCTGCTCGGGCTTCGTCGGCATCCCGGTCGAGGGACCGGCACGCATCGCCTCGACGAGTACCACCGGCGTCTCGGACATCTCGGCCAACCCGAGCGGCTCGGACATCAGCGCGAACCCGCCGCCAGAGGACCCGGACATCGCCTTCGCCCCGGCGTGACTCGCCCCGATGGCGAGTGCGGCCGCCGCGATCTCGTCTTCCACCTGCTCGGAGATCCCGCCCAGCTCGGGCAGGTTCTGGCTCATGATGGTGAACACCTCCGTCCACGGCGTCATCGGGTAGCCGGCGATGAACCGACAGCCCTCGTCGATGGCGCCGTAGGCGATGGCGTCCGAGCCGGACATGAGCACCTGCTCTTCCTCGTGTTCGCCCGAGGGGACGGACACGTCAGGCGCGTCGGCGTCGTACTCCTCCTGGACGTGTTCGTACCCCAACTCGAGCAGTTCGAGGTTCGGGTCGAGGATCTTCTCGGGCATCGCCTCTCGCATGAGGTCTTTGACGTACGAGAGGTCGATCCCGGCGATGGCGGCGGTGACGCCGACACCGGCGGTGTTGCGCATGACCTCGCGCCCGTGTTCGCGGGCCATCGTGCGCAGGTCCACGTCGTAGACGTGCCAGTCGTTCTCCGCGACGCGCTCTTCGAAGTTCGGTACCTCGTCGGGGTCGACGAGGCCGGAGTCGTAGACGATCACGCCGCCCTCGCGGAGGTCGTCCAAGTTCTCCGCGAGCGGTTTGATCTCCTCGTTGCCGTAGTACGCCTCCTCCTGTGGGTTGCGAGCGAAGGAGTCACCCAACGCGAGCAGGAAGTTGTACCCGTCGCCGCGCGACTTGACGGGGTCGGACGAGGCGCGCACTTCGACGTACGTGTGGCCACCGCGGATGCGCGAGGGGTAGTGCCGGTGTGTGAACACGTGCAGCCCCGCACGCATCAGCGACTTGGCGAAGTTCTGGCTGGTCGAGGCGATGCCGTCGCCCGACCCACCAGCGATCCGCCAGATGAGTTCGTCGTCAGTCATAGTTGGTCCTCGGCCTGCGAGAGGCCGTTACCGAGCCTTGCCACGCACCGCTGAAAGGGTTTGCTATGGGTTCGCAAGGATCGTTCGTGATGGTTCGCGAGATCCGTCCGTTCTGGAGACGAGACGGCGGCTGGCGTGGTCGGTGCTGTCGCCGCTCGACGGGTACGTCGGCCGGGGACGACCGCCGCTCGACGGAGACACCGGCGGAGCCGTCGCCCGGCGAGCACACCGTCGACGCCGCGGCGGTGTATCACCTCGCTTATGAGCCCCCCGGGACAACCGGACGGCAGAGATGCGCGTCGCGGTGGTCTCGATGGACACGCCGGCGACCGACGACTCGCGGGCGCTCCGCCGGACACGCCGCATCGCGGAGGGGCTCGTGGACCGCGGCCACGACGTCGTCTGGCTGTGTGCGCGCTGGTGGGACGGCGAGGGGAAGGAGTTCCTCTACCGCGACGTGCGCTACCGTGCGGTGACGGGCGGCCCCGCGGCGGGAGCGTTCCGGTCGAAACTCCCATTCTCGTTGCGTCGCGTCGACCCGACGGTGGTCCACGCGACCAACGTCCCGCCGACACACGCCACGACCGCGGCGACGACCTGTCGTCTGCTGCGGACCCCCGTCGTCGTCGACTGGTGGGAGACGGACGGGGACTGCGGGTCGTCCGGCCAGTACCGCAAGGCCGCCCGCAAGCCGGACCGGGTGACGGTGCCCTCGGAGACCGTCCGAACCGCCGTCCGCGAACACGACGTGCCGGCCAACGACGTGTGTGTCCTCCCGGAGAGCGTCGCCTTCGAGACGGTGCGATCGGCCGGCGTCGACGATCGCGCGGACGTAGTGTATATGCGCGACCCGATCGACGGGGACGCCAACGTGGAGTCGTTCCTGCTCGCGCTGGCGGAGTTGCGCGACCGGGACTGGCGGGCGGCCGTGATCGGCGACGGCTCGGGGCAGGGGACGGCTCGTCAGAGTGCCGCCGACCTCCGGATCGACGACCGCGTGGAGTTCCTCGGCGCGTTGGAGCCCGCCGAGTTCGTCCCGATCCTGAAGGGCGCGCACGTGTTCGCACAGACGGCCACACGGGAGCCGTTCGCGAACGGACTCCTGTGGGCGCTGGCGTGTGGCTGTGTCGGGATCGTCGAGTACCAGGCCGGGTCGAGCGCCCACGAGTTGGTCGAGAACGTCGACCGTGGCCGTCTGGTGACGAACCCGCAGGAACTGGCCGACGAGATCGTCGCCTGTGCCGACGAGCCCCGCGAGACGATCAACGAGACGTTCTCGGGGTTCGACGACGACGCCGTCTTGGACGAGTACGTCGCCACCTACGAGGCCGTCGTCGACGAACGCGGACTGTTCTGAGTGGACACTGAATCGTGTCGAGAGTCGTTCTCCCGGCGTCACGGCGGCTCGCCGACGGGGTCGGGTCTCGCCGCTGCCGTCGGCGCCGCCTCCCGATCCTCGGCGGCGGGGAGGCGGAGACGGACGACGCTGCCGCGTGGCTCGTTGGGTTCGTAGCGCAGTTCCCCGCCGAGTCGCGTCACGGCCCAGCGGACGGCCCACAGCCCGAGCCCGCTGCCGTGTTCCAGCGGTGTCTCCTCGCCCTCCTCGATGGCGGTCCACTCGTGTGGCGGGATCCCCGGTCCGTTGTCGCGGACGGCGATCTCGACCGGGTATGTGCCTTCGCGGTCCGTCTCGACGACGAGTTCGACGCGCGGCTCGTCGGCGTCGTTGTGGACGACGGCGTTGTGTGCGAGGTGTTCGACCGACCGGTGCAACAGCGCCGGGTCCGTCTCCACGGTCGCGTCGTCCGGGACCCGCGTCTCGACGGTGAGCGTCGCCGACTCGTCGTGGAGGTCCCCGGCGATCTCCCCGAGGAACGCGGCGAGGTCGACACGCTCCGTCTCCGGGTCGTGGTCGAGCAGTTCCGCGGCCTCGCGGGCCCGTTCGCCCAACGCCATCAGGTTGTCCGACGCCTCGACGATGCGGTCGGCGGCCTCGTCGTCGGCGACGCCCTCGGTACCGATCTCCTCGGCGAACCCACGGACGACGGAGAGTTCGTTCCGGAGGTTGTGCCGCACCACCCGGTTGAGCACGGCCAACCGCTGTTCGCGCAGCTTCTGGTCGGTGATGTCCGGCAAGACGACGATTGTCCCACGGACGCGGCCGTGGTGGTCCGTCAACTCCGTCACCCGCGGCGCGAACTGCCGCCGCCCCTCGTCGGTGATCAACTCCACGCTGTCGCTGTCGACCAGCGCCGACAGCGTCTCGCCGACGACCGCCGGCAGCGGGTCGCCGACGACGGCGGTCTCCCGGACGCCGAACTGCCGCTCGAAGGCGTCGTTCGCCTCGATCACGTCCTCGTCGGCGTCCAGGAACGCCACCGGATCGGTGATCTCGTCGGCCAACCGTCGCCGTCCGAACCGCCCCGCGGCCGGCGTCGTCTCCAGGGTGTCCAGCCACCGGACGGTCGCGAGCAGACACACCGCGCCGACGGCGAACGCCGCGGTCTGTCTGAGTACACCGGCGACGGCCGTCTCGACGCCGAACAGTCCGACGACCGCCGGAACCGCCACGGGGGCGACCAACCCGAGCCCCTCGACGCCACGGACCGTGTCGTAGCTGTACGTCGCGTACGTCAACAGGACCGTCCCGGCGACCAGCAGGATCAACAACGCCAGGAACGTCAGTGTCGCCAGCGACCGGACGGTGACGCCGACCAGCCCAGTCACCGCGCTCGGCGCGGCCGCACTCCCGACGAGCACCGACAGCAGTGCGACGACCCCGACGGTCGCCCCGACGATCCGCCACGGACGGACGAACGCACCGTTACCGGTGTAGTGGAGCACGAACGACAGCCACGGCACCAACGCGACCGCGAGCCCGACGTACAGCGTCAGCCCCCACGCGTCCGCGAGCAACGACGGCAACTGGAGCCAGTACACGCCCGGCGTCGCCAGCCCGGCCACCGCGACGATCGCCAGCGCCACGGCCAGCGACCGCGTCCCCGGCTCGCCCTGCCGTCGGACGACGACCGCGGCGACGCCGTACAACACCCCGACGAGGACACTCACGCCGAGTGCGACGGCTACGGACTGGGCGACCATGTAACCCGGTCGCGGTGCACCTGTAATAAAATCTCGTGTCGCGTGTCGGGCGACGAGGACGGGACGACCGGGCTGCGGCGTCGGGTTGACGAGGGGGGTCACCCGCGACGACGGCGCCGAGCGACACCGTCGCCGCCGGCCCGAATGCCACCCGTCACCACACGGCGACCGGCGTACCACGTTTTATACACGCGCCGACCGTACCGTGGTCTATGTCATCACCGGCAGCGACGCCGTGGCGCGAGCCGCGGGACATGTCTTCGGTCGCTGGCGACGACGTGGTCGTCGTCGGCAGCGGCTTCGGCGGGCTCTCGACTGCCTGTTACCTCGCGGACGCGGGTGCGGACGTGACCGTTCTGGAGAAGAACGAACAACTCGGTGGGCGTGCGTCCGTGCTGGAGCGCGACGGGTTCCGGTTCGACATGGGTCCCTCGTGGTACCTGATGCCGGACGTGTTCGAGAACTTCTTCGGCCACTTCGGGAAGTCCCCCGAGGACTACTACGAACTCCAACGGCTCGACCCCCACTACCGGATCTTCTTCAAGGACGGCGACCAGGTGGACATGACCCCGGACGTCGAGCGGAACAAGGAGCTGTTCGAGGAGTACGAGGCCGGAGCGGGCGAGGCGTTCGGCGAGTACCTCGAGAAGTCCGAGCGTAACTACGAGATCGGGATGGAACACTTCGTGTACGAACACCGCGACCGGCTGCGGGACTTCGTGGACACGGACGTGCTCCGGCACGCGTGGGGGTTGTCGCTGATCGGCTCGATGCAAGACCACGTCGAGGAGTACTTCGACCACCCGAAGCTCCAGCAGATCATGCAGTACACGCTGGTGTTCCTCGGCGGCTCGCCGAACAACACGCCGGCGCTGTACAACCTGATGAGTCACGTCGACTTCAACCTCGGCGTCTACTACCCGGAGGGTGGCACCGGTGCCGTCGTCGACGCGATGGTCGAGTTGGCCGAGGAGTTGGGCGTCACCTTCGAGACGGACCAGCCGGTGTCGAAGATCGCCGGCCAGCGCGGCGGGTTCGCGGTGCGGACGGAACACGGCGGGGAGTACCTCGCGGACCGCGTCGTCTCGAACGCGGACATGGCCCACACGGAACGGGAACTGCTCGCCGAGCGGAAGCGCTCGTACGACGACGACTACTGGGACTCGCGGACGTACGCCCCGTCGGCGTTCCTGCTGTACCTGGGTGTCGAGGGGGACGTGCCGGAGTTGACCCACCACACGCTGGTGTTCCCGACGGAGTGGGACGACCACTTCACGGCGATCTTCGACGACCCGGCGTGGCCCGACGACCCGGCGTACTACCTCTGTGTCCCGTCGAAGACGGACGACACCGTCGCGCCCGAGGGTCACTCGAACCTGTTCGCGCTGGTGCCGATCGCCGCCGGGCTGGAGGACACGCCCGAACTCCGCGAGCAGTACCGCGAGTTGGTGTTGGACGACATCGCCGCGAACACCGGGACGGAGCTCCACGACCGGATCGTGGTCGAGGAGTCGTTCTGTGTCGACGACTTCGCCTCGCGGTACAACGCCGAACAGGGGACCGCACTCGGGATGGCCCACACGCTGCGCCAGACGGCGCCGTTCCGACCGGGCCACACCTCCGAGGAGGTGCCGGGCCTGTACTACACCGGGTCGTTCACGACGCCCGGCATCGGCGTCCCGATGTGTCTGATCAGCGGCCTGCTGACGGCCGAGGTCGTCGGCGGCGAGTGACCCCCGAGGTGATCGAGGCGTGCGACACCAGCCGACACGCGACCCTCGACCCCCCGACGCGTCGATCCGTCGTGTCGCGTCGACGTACCCGAGTGGACACACCGAGTGGCCCACCGAGCGGGAGGTGATCCGGTCGTGAGCGCGGCGACGGTGGGCGGCGACACGACGTTCCCGCGGCTCCAGTACCTGCTGAAGCTGTCGCGGCCGCGGTTCTGGCCGTACCTCGCCGGGCCGGTGGTCGTCGGCGTCGCCGGTGCGGCGACGACCGTCCCGGAGCTGTTCGCGCCGCTGAACCTCCTGTTGTTCGCGTTCTTCCTCGTGCCGGCGAACGTCCAGTTGTACGGCGTCAACGACGTGTTCGACCGGGACGTCGACGAGTCGAACCCGAAGAAAGACGACAAGGAGGTGCGGTACGGCGGCGACGTGTTAGTGCCGGCGACGGTCGCGGTCGTCTCGCTGGCCGGACTGGCGCTGTTCGCGGCGGTCCCCTGCGTCGCGTGGCCGTACCTCGCCGCCTACTTCCTGTTGGCGGTGGAGTACAGCGCGCCGCCGTTCCGGTTCAAGACCACGCCGATCCTCGACTCCGTCTCGAACGGCCTGTACGTCCTGCCGGGTGCGGTGGCGTACGCGACCGTCGCAGGCGTCGACCCGCCGATCACGGCGCTGGTCGGCGGGTGGCTGTGGTCGATGGCGATGCACACCTTCTCCGCCATCCCGGACATCGAGCCGGACCGCGAGGCCGGGATCCGCACGACGGCGACCGTGTTGGGCGAGGTGCGGACGTACGCCTACTGCGGGTTCGTGTGGCTTGCGGCGGCGACGGTGTTCTCGTTCCACAGCCACCCGATCGGGCTGCTCCTGCTCGCGTACCCGGCGACCGTCCTCGGGATCGTCTGGTCGGACGTGTCCGTCGACCGGGCGTACTGGTGGTTCCCGGCGTTGAACACGGTCGTCGGCGCACTGTTGACGATGGGACTGTTGACGCGGATCGTCCCGCCCGGGGCGGTGGTGCCGTGAGCACGTCCGTCGCGGACTTGCGCGAGCAGGTGCCGGAGTCGCGGGCAGAGTTCGAACGCCGCCTCGACGCGCTGATCGTCGACAACCGGTTCACCATCAGCGTCTTCTTCCCGCTGAACGGGATCGTGTTGCTGTTGGCGAGTGCCGAAGGGTGGCTCCCGGAGCCGCTGGCGTTCAACGGACTGTTGATCCTCACCGGCGTCGCCGTGATGCGTGCACCACTGATCGCGGGTGTGCTCCCCGTCGCGGACCGGAAGGCGGCCCTCGGCGTAGGGCTCCTGACGCTGTACGCCTACGGGATCGAGTACGTCGGCGTCCACACCGGGGAGCCGTACGGGCGGTTCGAGTACGTCGTCGACCTCGGGCCGACGCTGGCGGGGGTGCCCGTCGGGCTGCCGGTGTTCTTCCTCCCGCTGGTGGTGAACGCCTACCTGCTCGTCTCGCTGTTGTTGGGCGAGCGGGCCGAGCGGGCGCTCGTCAGACTCGCGGCCGTGATCGGCCTCGTCTTGATCATGGACGTGGTGTTGGACCCCGGTGCGGTGGCGTTGACCTTCTGGCGCTACTTCGAACCCGGCGCGCCGGTGTTCGGGGGACTACTCTCCTCGCAGGGTGGGTTCTACGGCGTCCCGGTCTCGAACTACCAGGGCTGGGTGTTGTCCGCGACGGTCTCGGTGGTCGTGTTGGACCGCGCGTTCGACCGCGAGGCGCTGTTGGAGCGGGTGCGCGACTGCCAGTTCATGCTCGACGACATGGTGAGTTTCGTGATCCTGTGGGGTGGCGTGAACGTCTGGTTCGGCAACTGGGTGCCCGCGCTGGTCGCCGGCCTGATCGGCGTCGGCCTGTGGCGCGCCGACCAGTTCGACACGAACCTCGTGGCCGCGGAGTTCGGCTGATCGAGCGGACACAACCCTCCTCACCTCGCGGTGTACCGACGACGGTATCACCACCGCAGCCACAGACCGACCATGAGCGAGTACGCGGTCGTCGTCGTCGAGCCGGAGACGCCCGGCAACGTCGGCACCATCGCGCGGTCGATGAAGAACTTCGGACTGTACGACCTGAAACTGGTCGACCCCCCGGAGATCGGCGAGGGGACGGAGGCGTACGGCTTCGCCGGGCACGCACGCGAGGACGTGCTCCCGAACGCAGACACGGTCACGCTCGACGAGGTGATCGAGTCGTACCACACCGTCGGGTTCACCGGGATCACCGCCGAGGACGCCACCAGTCACACGCGGTTCCCGTACACCACGCCCGCAGAGCTACGCGATGATCTCGCGACGGTCGACACGGACACGGCCCTCGTGTTCGGCCGGGAGTCGCGGGGGCTGAACAACGACGAACTCGACCGCCTCGACGAGGTGGCGTCGATCCCCGCGAACCCGGAGTACCCCGTGTTGAACCTCGGGCAGGCGGCGACAGTGACGCTGTACGAACTCCGCGAGCTGTTCCTAGACGAGACGCACCTCCCCGACCGCGAGCGGGAGCGAGCCGACGAGGCGGAGATCGAACGCCTCCACGAGCAGTTCGGTCGCTACCTCGACGCGGTGGAACACCGCGAGCACGTCCGCGAGCGGGCGGGGACGCTCCTCCGGCGTGTCGTCGGGCGTGCCCACCCGACGGACCGCGAGGTGACGACGCTCACCGGACTGTTCCGGAAGACCGCCGACCGCTGGAACGTCGTCGACGAGCCGGACGACACGGCAGGATCGGACGAGCCGGACGACACGGCAGGATCGGACGAGCCGGACGACACGGCAGGATCGGACGAGCCAGACGACACGGCAGGATCGGACGAGCCAGACGACACGGCCGCCTCGGACGAGCCGGACGACACGACGGGGTCGGACGAGCCGGACGACACCGGCGAGGCGTGAGACGAGACACGACGGGGAACGACGAACGGTGTCGCCACTGGAGCACTGTCGTCGACACACCTGTCGGACGGCGTCGCCACTGTGACACCGTCGCTGTCGTTGAGTACTGCGCGAGAACGCTCAGTCGGCCGTCGGCGCGACCGGCTCGGACTCCGTGTCCTTCTCCGGGGACGCACCCGTGATGCCTTCGGCCAGCTTGAACACCGCCGCCTTGTGGTCGGTCTTCGACTTGTGAATGGATGTCGGTTTCACGCCGAGATTCTCGTACGCCTCGAGGTCGAGCTCTTCTCCCCAGTGTTCGTACTGAGTCTCTACTTCGCTGAGAAGGCCGTGCAGGTGGATGAGCTCTTGCTTCTTCATGGGCACGAACCGTTAACGACCGAGGGGTTATGAATCTATCTTGAGTGACGTTACCACGATCCGGGGTCGACCGGCCGTCTCGGCGGCCGAGACGCCCGTTTCCGGTTCTGGTCCCGTGTGAACGATCGGGACAGACCGGGTCGACCGTGGCCGTTCGGGGTCGTTCGCGTCGCTCCACCGGGGGTCGAGGGGCCGGTCGAGTGGGTGTCCTGCTCGCGCGCGGACGAATATCGGTAGCGTTTTGTGGGAGGTATCGCCCCCGGTGAATCGGTCGACAGAGGTTTCCCCGTCGGGTGGCACCCCGGAGGCATGCACTACGAGGCGGTGTTGTTCGACTTGGACGACACACTGTACCCGTACGAGCCGGCGGCTGCGACGGCGCGCGCGGCGGCGTTCGAGCGGGCGCGAGCGTTGGGGTACGAGTTCGACCGGTCGACGTTCGCGGACCTGTACGAGACCGGGCGTCGGGAGACGAAACGGGAACTCTCCGGCGTTGCAGCCACGCACGGGCGTCACAACTACTTCAAACGGGGACTGGAACTCGTCACCGGCGAGTCGCGACCGGCGGACGCACTCGCGCTGGGGGACGCCTACTGGGACGCGTTCCTTGACGCGATGGAACCCGCACCGGAGCTGTCCGCGACGCTGACCGCGATCCGCGACGCGGGTGCCGCCGTCGGGATCACGACGAACCTCACCACCAGGATCCAGCTGCGGAAGCTGTCGCGGCTCGGAGTCGCCGCGGCGGTTGACACCGTCGTCACCTCCGAGGAGGTGGGCCGCGAGAAGCCCGGCTCGGCGATGTTCACGGTGCCGCTGGCGCGTCTCGACTGCGCACCCAGCGAGACGGTCGTCGTCGGCGACAACGTCACCGCGGACGTCGGCGGCGGGAACGCCGTCGGACTCGACACGGTGTTGCTCGACCGTGACGACAGCGTCGACACCGAGGACCTGCCGGAGCGACACCGTCCCGACCACACCGTCGACGCGTTGGCGGCCGTTCGGGAGGTGGTGGCGTGAGCCGCGACGGTGCGGAGTCGATCCGTGCCGCCCGCGAGGCCGTCGTGGAGTACGCGCCACGACTCGCGGATCTCACGCCCGGTCGCAGTGGGAACCTCTCCGTCCGCGTGGGGGACCGCGTCGCTGTCACGCCCACCGGGGTGGCGTACGACGCCTTCGACGTGGCGGACGTGCCGGTCGTCACCCTCGACGGCGAGCAGGTCGACGGGGAGATGGCCCCCTCCAGCGAGGTGCCGATGCACACCGGGATCTACCGGCACAGAGACACCGGTGCGATCGTCCACGCGCACTCGCCGGCCGCGACGACGCTGTCGATCCTGGGAGAGCCGCTCCCGCCGATCCACTACATGCTCGTCGCCGTCGGCGGCGAGGTGCCGGTCGCGGGGTACGCGCCGTTCGGCACGGAGGAGCTGGCGGCCAACGCCGTCGCAGCGATGGACGAGGCGGACGCGGACGCGGTGATCCTCGCCAACCACGGACTCGTCGTCGGCGGCGACGACCTGGAGAGCACCGTCGAGAACACGGTCCACGTCGACGCGCTCGCCGGACAGTACCTCCAGGCCCGTGCGGTCGGCGACCCGGTCGAGTTGTCCGAGGCGGACCTGGACGACGCCCGCGAGCGGTTCGCCACGTACGGCCAGCAACCCGACGAGTCCGACGAGGAGTGAGATGTCGCGGGATCTGGTCGCACTGCGGCGTCCGTGATCGTGGAGTCGTCGGCCCGACCGACACCGCCACTCGGGGGGAACTCGACACCGGCACTCGGACCCGGAACTCGACCCCGCCGTGGCACGTCACACCACGCCGCCCTCCGGCGATTCCTCCGATCCGACAGGGTTAAGTAGCAACCAGCGGAACTGTTGGATGCGCACCGGTAGTGTAGTGGTATCACGCGACCTTGCCATGGTCGCAACCCGGATTCAAATTCCGGCCGGTGCACTCCTCTCGTTCACAGTTCGATCAGACTCGTCGCCGTCACTCTCGTCACTGCCGCCTCCTCGACGCGGTCGACACCGCTTCTCACGGCACCCCTCACACCCCTCCACGCAGTCGAGGGTTTAACACTGCCAGCTATCGCGAGGTGGAAATATACACCCCGTCAACACCTTCATACTGTGTCGTGCCGTACGGTGACACGTCATGGACCGCAGAGTTGTCGTCGAGGCCGCCGTGCCCGTGTACGACGTGGAGTCTCCCGACGAGGCGGTGCGGATCGCAATCTCGAAGACGGGTGAGATGCTCAACCCCGACCTCAACTACGTCGAGATCGACATGGCCGAGCGGACCTCGCCGAGCGGCGAGTCGTTGCCCCCGGCGTTCATCGCGGCGGACGAGGCGCTGGTCGCCCTGGAGTTGGAGATGACCGTCTTCAACGTCGAGCGCGACGAGCACGCCTCGCGGATCGCACGCAAGGAGATCGGCCAGCGGCTGGAGAACATCCCGCTGAAGGTGGTCCGTGTCGAGGAAGTGCCAGACGAGGTCGTCGAAGACGAAGAGACCGACGACGCCGACGAGACCGTCCCCGTCGGTTCGGACGACGACGCCGAGGAGACGGCCAGTTCCGACGACGGGGACCTCCTGCCGGAGTTCGAGGAGATGGTCGAAGAGGAGTCCTGACGACCGGTCCGACACGGTCCCGACACGCGCCACCAGTCTGTTCCGCCGTTCCGACCTCGCGGTGCCCCCGTCGTCTACCACCACGGCACTCTCCGTCACGGCCACTCCTGCGACACCGGTCGCGTCGACCGGAACGGCCGGTTTGAAGACGCTCCGCCGGCTGTCGACGACCATGACAGACGCGGCGGACGTGGTGCTGGTCGACGGGGAGGTCCACACGCTCGGTGAGCCAGACGAGACACACGAGGCGGTCGCGGTCCGCGACGGAGAGATCGTCCGCGTCGGCTCGACGTACGACGTGGAGTTCCTCGCAGACGCCGAGACGGACGTGATCGACCTCGACGGCGACGTGTTGCTCCCGGGGTTCGTCGACGCCCACACGCACCTGACGAACAGCGGTCGCTACCTCGTCCACGCGGACCTCTCGACGGCCGACTCTCCCGAAGACGCCGTCGAGTTGCTCCGCGAACGTGCCACGGAGACGACGGGCGACACGGCGGCGAGCGGGGACGGCGCGACGGCGGCCGGCGGGGGTGACGACCGGACGGCCGGCGACGCGGTGGGAGACGACTCCGCGGCCGACGAGTACGTGCTCGGGTTCGGCTACGACGAGAGCACGTGGACGCCCTCGCGGTACCTCACGCGCGAGGACCTCGACGCCGTGAGCGAGACACGTCCGGTGATCGCCTTCCGCGAGGACATGCACGTCGCATCCGTCAACGGTGTCGCGTTGGAGCGCCACCGCGGCGAGATGCCCGACGGCGACGTACAGACCGACACCGAGCGGGCCGGCGCGGGCGATCCGACGGGGGTCGTCGTCGAGGAGGCGGTCGACCCGCTGTACGACGCCGTCGAGCCGGACTACGAGGCGACGCGGGAGCTGGTGACGGCCGCACAGGCGGCCGCGAACGAGCGCGGGGTCACCGGGATCCACGACATGGTGCGACGCTCGCACGCACCGGCGGTGTACCGCGACCTCGCCGCGGCGGGCGAGTTGACCCTCCGCGTGCGCCTCAACTACTGGACGGACCACCTCGACGCCCTGATCGAGTTGGGCGAGCGGACGAACCACGGGAGCGAGTTGGTCCAGACCGGTGCGGTCAAGAGCTACACGGACGGCTCCTTCGGCGGACGAACGGCGAAGCTCTCCGCGCCGTACGCGGACGGCGACGGAACCGGGCAGTGGGTGGTCGACCCCGAGGAACTCCGCGAGTACGTCGCCCGCGCGGAGGCACACGATCTCCAGTTCACCGCCCACGCTATCGGGGACGAAGCCGTCCGCGCGGTCGTCGAGGCGTACGAGGACCTCACGGACCCCGCCGCGGCACGCCACCGGATCGAACACGTGGAGTTGGCCGACGCCGACCTCCGCGAGCGGATCGCCGAGAGCGGCATCGTCGCCTCGATGCAGCCGAACTTCCTCAAGTGGGCCGGCGAAGACGGCCTGTACGCCGACCGACTCGGGGAGCGCCGGGCGGAGACGAACCGGCTCGCGGACTACACGGCTCGCGACGCCCACCTGGCGTTCGGCTCCGACTGTATGCCGCTGGACCCGCTGTTGGGCGTCCACCACGCGGTCAACGCGCCCGCGGCGGGACAGCGACTCGACCCGACCACGGCGCTGCGTGCCTACACCCGCGGCGCGGCGTACGCCGGCTTCGACGAGGACCGCCTCGGGACGGTCGAACCCGGCAAGCGCGCGGACTTGGTCGCACTCGACGCCTCCCCGTGGGACGAGCCGGGGGCCATCCGCGACATCGACGTGACGCTCACGACCCTCGGCGGCGACGTGGTGTACGAGCGAGACTGAGTGAGGTCGCCGTCCCGCGAGTGCTCCCGACCACTCCGGAGCGCTCCGGAGTCACACCACGGAGTCGCTTCGGACGACCGATCCGGGCGGTCGACTCCCTCCAGAGTCCCGAACCGACGAGTCACGACTCCGTCTCGGCGGTGTCCGGCGACGAATTCGCTTCGGAGCGGGCTCGTCCGAAGGAGTCTCTACCCGAACGGCTCTTTGAAGAGAAATCTTCTTCAACAGTGCGCCCCGAGTGGAGACAGATACGATGCCCCGGATGGAGACTGCGGACATCGAGACGGACCTGAGTCTGTTCAAGTACGACAACCTCGAGCAACTCCCCCCACACTACCGGGAGTTGGACGAGGCCGAACGGACCGAGAAGATCGAGTCGGCGCTCGCGGAGCTGGGCGACGACGTGGTGATCCTCGGGCACAACTACCAGCGGCGGGAGATCGTCGACCACGCGGACTTCGTGGGTGACTCCTATCAGCTGTCGAAACAGGCGGCAGAGTCGGACGCGGAGTACGTCGTCTTCGGCGGCGTGACGTTCATGGCGGAGTCGGCCGACATCATCACCGACGACGACCAGACCGTCCTCCTGCCGTCGATGGAGGCGTCGTGTCCGATGGCCGGGATGGCCGAGGCGCTACAGGTCGACGCCGCGTGGGCGGAGATCACCGAGGCGGCCGGCGACGACGAGGAGATCGTCCCGGTGACGTACATGAACAGCTACGCCGACCTGAAGGCGTTCTGTGCCGAGCAGGGTGGGCTCGTCTGTACCTCCTCGAACGCGGCCGACGCCTTCGAGTGGGCGTTCGAGCGCGGGGACACCGTGCTCTTCCTCCCCGACAAACACCTCGGGACGAACACCGCCTACGAACTCGGGATGGAAGACGACATCGTCGAGTGGGACCCGTGGGACCCCGAGGGGAAGGACGCCGAGGAGGTCGCCGAGGCAGAGATCGTCCTCTGGGACGGCTACTGTCAGGTCCACGAGCGGTTCTGCGCGAGTCACGTGGAGGAGCTGCGTGCGGAGCGGCCGGACGCGAACGTGGTCGTCCACCCCGAGTGTCGCCGCGAGGTCGTCGAGGCCGCGGACGTGGTCGGCTCTACGTCGACGATCACCCAGACCGTCGAGGAGGCAGAACCGGGGGAGACGTGGGCCATCGGGACGGAGATCCACCTCGCGAACCACCTCGACCGCTGGCACCCGGAGGTGGAGGTGTTGCCGCTGTGTGGTGACGCCTGTATGGACTGTAACGCGATGCGGCAGATCGACCCGAACTACCTCGCGTGGATCCTCGACGGCCTCGTCGCGGGCGAGGAGCGCAACGTGGTCGAGGTCGCCCCTCGCGAGAAGGAGCTGGCGAAGGTCGCCACCGAACGGATGTTGGAGCTGTGACCATGACGGGACTCACCGACGGGGCCGCGCTACCGGACGGCGGCGACGCCCCAGAACGGTACACGGCGGACGTGCTCGTGATCGGCTCCGGCATCGCCGGCTGTGCGGCCGCACTCGCGGCCGCCCGCGAGGGTGCGGACGTGCTCGTCGCGACGAAAGCCGAGCGGCCGGAAGACGCCGCGACCGACTGGGCACAGGGCGGTATCGCCGTCACGCAGTCCGATCCGGAGGCGTTCGCCGCCGACATCCGCGCGGCAGGGGCGGGTGAGACGGACCCGGAGGCGGTCGAGGTGCTCGTCGAGAACGCCCGCGAGGCGGTCGACGACGTGTTGTTGGACACGCTCGACGTGGACTTCGACACGACGGGTGACGACGAGGACGCCCCGCTCGACCTGGGACGGGAGGCGGCCCACTCCGAGCGGCGCATCCTCCACGTCGACGCCGAGACGGGGCGGCACGTCCTGCGGCCGTTCCTCGGTCACCTCGAGGCCCACGACGGCGTCGAGCTCCTCGCGGACACCGCCGCCTACGACCTACTCACACACGAGGGGCGTGTCCACGGCGCGCTGTTGGAGACGACCGACGAGGAGCGGTCCGCGGTGCCGGCGTACGCCGGGGCGACGGTGGTGGCGACCGGCGGGATCGGCTCGCTGTACCGCGACTCGACGAACCCGGACGGGGCGACGGGTGACGGGATCGCGATGGCCGCGCTGGCCGGTGCGGACGTGGCCGACGCCCAGTACGTCCAGTTCCACCCGACGGTGTTCGACACGGCCGCCGTCGACGGGGACGCCGAGCCGTTCCTCGTCAGCGAGGCGGTTCGCGGCGAGGGTGGCGTGTTGCGCGACGGCGACGGGGAGCGGTTCATGACGGAGGTCCACGAGGACGCCGAGTTGGCCCCCCGCGACGTGGTCGCTCGTGCGGTCGCGGACGCCCGCGAGGCGACGGGCGAGGTGCGACTCGACGTGTCCGCGGTGGACTTCGCCGAGGAGTTCCCCGGACTCGCGGAGAAGTGCGAGGCGCGCGGTGTCGACCCCGCGGATGGGATCCCGGTCGCGCCCGCGGAACACTTCCTGTGTGGTGGGATCGACGTGGACACCCGGGGGCGTGCCTCGCTGGACCGCCTGTTCGCGGCCGGCGAGTGTGCGCGGACCGGCGTCCACGGCGCGAACCGACTCGCCTCCACCTCGCTGTTGGAGGGGCTCGTCTGGGGGCTGCGTGCCGGGGAGACGGCCGCGGGGTTCGAGCCGGAGCCGTCGGCGGTCGACGCACCGGAGCCGCGCGACAGCGACCCGGCACTCCCGGAGAACTTCGCCCACGGGAAGTTCCACCGGCTGCGCGACGTGATGACGGACGCGTTCGGGCTCGAACGTGACCGCGAGTCGATGCGGCGCGCATCGGCGGTGTTGCGGCGCCTGAAGGGTGAGGTGGACGCCTACACCCGGACGCGCACCTCGCGGAGTCTGTACGAACTCCGCAACGCGAGCGTCACGGCGTTACTGATCGCGAAGGCGGCCGTCGAGGCCGAGCCGGCCGGTACTCACCACGTCGTCGACGCGACCGGCGAGACGGACGCCGACGGCGGCGACCGCGGCGACGAGGCCGGATCGGACGGAGACGAGGCCGAACGAGCCGCCGGGACGCCGGAGCGATGATCACGGACGGTGACGTGGAGCGGTGGCTCTGCGAGGACGTGGGTCACCACGACGTGACGAACCAGGTCCCGGGCGAGACGACCGGCCGACTCGTCGCCAAGGAGGACGGCGTCGTCGCGGGACTCGACGCGGCGCTCGCGGTGTTCGAGTACCTCGGCGTCGACGCCGAGGCGGTGGCCGACGACGGCGAGCCCGTGGCGGACGGCGACCGCGTGACCGCCGGGCAGCGAGTGCTCCGGGTCCGGGGGCCGGCACGCGAGGTGTTGCGTGGGGAGCGTCCCGCGGTGAACGTCGCGAGTCACGCCTCCGGCGTCGCCACGGCGACCGCGGCGGCCGTCGCGGCGGCACGCGAGGGAGCCGAGTGCTCGCCAGACGCCGACCCGGACGCGGTTCGGGTCGCCGCGACGCGGAAGACCACACCGGGACTACGCGGCGTCGAGAAGCGCGCGGTGGTCGCGGGCGGGGGTGACACCCACCGACTCGACCTGAGTCACATGGTGATGGTCAAGGAGAACCACGTCGCGGAACTCGGCTTCGAGGGGGCCATCGAGCGGTTCCGCGAGCGAGTCTCCTTCGCGACGCAGATCGAGGTGGAGGTCGAGCGACCCGAAGACGGCGTGCGTGCCGCCGAGGCGGGTGCGGACGTGGTGTTGTTCGACAACCTCGACCCGGACGCACTCCGGGAGGGCGTGGCGGCGCTACCGGCGGACACGCTGGCGGAGGCCAGCGGCGGGATCGGACTCGACGACGTGCCGGCGTACGCCGCGACGGGCGTCGACGTGATCTCGATGGGATCGTTGACCCACTCGGCGGACGCGCTGGACCTGTCCTTCTACACCGAGGGGTGAGCAGGCGGTCCCGGCTCGGTGTCCGGACGGGTCCACCTCGGGGCCGTCCCGCTCCGAGCGACACGTTCCGACGCGGCGGGAACCTGCCGTCGCGGTGAAGTACCGGCTCCGCGTAGCGTCGGGCAGGTGATCACGGTGACCGACACGCTCCTCGTGCCGACGGACGGCAGCGCCCCCGCGACGGTCGCGGCGAGACACGCGAGTCTGCTCGCGGCCGGGTTCGACGCCGAGATCCACGTGTTGAGTGTCGTCCCCGACGGCGGCGCGTTCCACGGCGTCGACGACCCGGGCGAGGCCGCCGAGGCGGCCGTCGAGTCGGCCACGGCGGAACTGGGCGACGCCTCGGTGACGACGGCCGTCCGGGAGGGTGCCCCTGCCGAGACCATCGTCGAGTACGCCGACGCGGCCCACGCCGACCTGATCGTGATGGGCACGCACGGTCGGACCGGCGTCCGGCGGATGGTGTCGGGCTCGGTCACGGAACACGTCACCCGTGCCGCCGAGGTGCCGGTGTTCACGGTGCGTGGCGACGGCGAGACACCGGCTCCGGCGGACTACGAGGACGTGCTCGTGCCGACGGACGGCAGCGGGTGTGCAGAGGCAGCCGTCGACGTGGCGCTCGACCTGGCGACGACGTTCGACGCCGAGATCCACGTCGTCAGCGTCGTCGACGTGAACACGGTCGCGGCACAGTCGGAACTGACGAACGCACGGCTCGTGCTCGACGAACTGGAAGCGCAGGCGCAGGCGGCCGTCGACCGCGTCGCCGACCGCACCCGCTCTCGTGGACTCGGCGGCGAGACGGCCGTGTTGCAAGGGTCGCCGGCGAGTGCGCTGATGGACTACACCGAGGAGAACGGCGTCGACGTGGTCGTGATGGGGACCCACGGTCGGAGCGGCCTCGGCCGGTTCCTCCTCGGGTCGACGACGGAACGGCTGATCCGCCGCGCGAGCGTCCCCGTGATGTCCGTCCGTCCCACGCGCGAGGGACGTGACGAGCGCGACGAGCGCGACGGCGAGTGAGGGGGTGGCGAGCGGCTCCCCCCGCCGCGCCCGACTCTCTCACTCGGGGCCGGCGACACCCTCGTCGACGCTCGTCTCCAACACGGAGAACGTCTCGTCGACGGTGACGCGCAACACGTCGCCGTCACACGGGAGCGCGAGTCTGGCCCGGACGGGCTCGGTCGACAACAGCGTCGTCCGGCGGTCCGAGACACACCAGTCGTTGCGCCAGAACGGCCGTGTGGTCAGGTCCACGCCGCGGTCGGCGTGGAACGTCAACACCGGCGTCGTGTCCAGCAGGTTCAACCCGAGCGTCGAGGTGAGCCGGTTGTCACACCGCCGACAGGTGTGGACGACCGCCACGTCCCAGTCCGGCACCTCCGTGTCGGGGTCGACGGTCGTCTCGACGCGACCCATACACTCCGGACAGACGCCGTCGGCGGCCAGACAGTAGTGGTGGCGGACGTGGTGGTGGAAGGCGTCGAGGAACTCGTCCGGGGTGCGGTCGTCCAACCCACCCGGCGGGAACGGGTAGTCGACGTGCGATCGGCCGCAGTCCTCGCACTCGATCGACAGTCGCTCCTCCACGTAGCGTGCCGCCAGCGGCCCGTCACAGTGGTAACACGTTCCGGGCGCTTCGAACGGCCCGGCGTCGGAGAGCCCGGTGAACGTCCCGGCGAACACGGAGCGGACCACCTTCCAGCCGGGCGTCCGGAAGCGGTAACCGTCCCCCTCCTTCCGGACGAAGTGGTCGCGGAGTTGTTTGAGGTGGTAGTTGAAGTGTGCGCTGTCGTCGACGTCGACGCGGTCGTAGATGTCCGAGAACGGCACCGGCTCGTCGTCCGGCCGCTCGGCGACGGCCGTCTGGAGCGCACGGAGGATCTCGATGCGGGTCTCGTTGCCCAAGAGCGCGAACGCCTCGGCGGGCGAGAGGTCCGCCGCCTCGGCGGCCGCCTCCTCGGACCCGTCGTCTACGGGGGTGCTCACACCTCCGAGTGGTGTCGCCCCCGACTAATTCGTTCGGGTACCCCCACCGGTCCCGTCCGACCCGAGTACGCGACGAGCGACGGACGCCACGACGCCGACCAGAGCGACCGACACTCGGACGCCGCTCACAGCGACGTGACGTGTGACTCGACCTCGTCGTAGTCCGGGAAGTCGGGCCACTCGCTGGCCACCCACGCGTACTCGACGGTGCGGTCCTCGTCGAGCAGGAACACCGCCGGCCGGTGTTCGGTCACGCCCGTCATCCCGTCGAGGTCGTGTGCGAGGTCGTACTGTGCGGCCACCTCCGCACCGGGATCGGAGAACAACCGGTACGACATCTCTCGCTCGGCGAGGAAGTCGCGGTGTTCGTACGGCGTCGAGATCGAGATCCCGACGACGGTCACGTCGCTGCCCACGTCCTCGCCCCACCCGCGGTCGCGGATCTCGTTCCAGACGTACGTCGCCGGGAACGCGCCGTCCATCGTGTAGAACACCAACGCCACCGGCCCCTCGTCGGTGAGCTCGTCCAGACTGGTGTCGGCCCAGTACTCCTCGCCGACCAGCGGGCGGGTAAAGTCGGGCGCCGTCTCCCCCTCCGTCGGGTGG